>NZ_JBEXFG010000002.1:149210-471045 GCF_040606675.1 Streptomyces sp. NPDC005393
GAGAGCGCGCAGAGGCCCACCGGGTTCCCATCGGTTTGGGGTGCCCGGCGGCGAGTGAGCCGAAGGGGCGCGCCGCTGTCGAAAGGGAGAGCGCGCAGAGGCCCACCGGGTTCCCATCGGTTTGGGGTGCCCGGCGGCGAGTGAGCCGAAGGGGCGCGCCGCTGTCGAAAGGGAGAGCGCGCGGAGGCCCCGAGGAACGAGGGGCCGAGCACGGTCGACCGTCGACAGCGGCTGAAGCGCCCCGGAGGCGAACCGAGCCCCGAAAAAGAGCGGTGTTGATCGATCAGCCGTCCTAATTGCCCGAATTGTTACTCACCAAATCGTGATCATTCCCTAAAGCCGGGCCGTATCGGTGCCGAAGGACGTGGTGACCCGTCCCACCACTTCCCCAGGAGGCCTGGTGTCTGTTCTCCTCGAGCAACCGTCCAGCCTGGTCGCCTATCGCCCGAACAAGCCGACGGCCATGGTCGTCGTCGCCGACCCCCGCGTTCGTTCCACCGTCACCCGTCACCTGTGGGCCCTTGGGGTGCGCGACGTCATCGAGGCGTCGTCCATCGCGGAGGCCCGTCCCCGTATCGGCAACCCGCGCGACATCTGCGTCGCCGACGTCCACCTTCCCGATGGCTCCGGCCTCACGCTGCTGTCCGAGACCCGCGCCGCGGGCTGGCCCAACGGCCTCGCCCTCTCCGCCGCCGACGACATCGGCGCCGTACGCAACGCGCTGGCCGGCGGCGTCAAGGGCTATGTCGTCACCGGCACCCGCACCAACCTGGGCATCCCGGGCCGTCCGGGTGCCGCCCCCATCGGCGCCGCCGCCGCCCGGATGCACCGCCGCCCGCCGGGCGCCCCCGGTCACCCGGGCGGCTACCGGGAGCTGTCGGGCCGCGAGGTCGAGGTACTGAGGCTGGTTGCGGAGGGCCAGTCCAACAAGGCCATCGGCGTCTCGATGGGCCTGTCCGCACTCACCGTCAAGAGCCACCTCGCCCGGATCGCCCGCAAGCTCGGCACCGGCGACCGGGCCGGAATGGTCGCGGTCGCACTGCGTACCGGGATCATCCACTGAGCCGTACCGCCCGCCCGGCCACCACGCCGCCCCACCGCCCCCGCGCCCGCCGACGGAACGTTCCGTCGGCGGGCGCCCTGCGTACCCGGCGTGCACAGCTACTCTTGACAGGTGACCGACGCCCAAGAGACCGCAGCAGAGACGACACTGCGAACCACCGGGGGCGCCCCTCCGGACGACCTCGCCCCGGCGCCGGTCCCCTTGCTGGAGCCGCGCGAGGGCATCCCGCCCGTCACCGCCGACGCGGACGCGCTCGCCGAGGTCGTGGCGGCCTTCGCCGCGGGCCACGGGCCGGTGGCCGTCGACGCGGAGCGCGCCTCCGGCTACCGCTACGGACAGCGGGCCTATCTGGTCCAGCTGCGCCGGGCCGGATCGGGGACCGCACTGATCGACCCCGTGGGCTGCCCCGACCTCTCCGGTCTGGGCGCCGCGATCGCCGACGCCGAGTGGGTGCTGCACGCCGCGACCCAGGATCTGCCCTGTCTGCGGGACATAGGCATGGTCCCGACCCGGCTCTTCGACACCGAACTGGCGGGCCGGCTGGCCGGGTTCGCCCGGGTGGGGCTCGGCGCCATGGTCGAGAACATCCTCGGATACGCCCTGGAGAAGGGCCACTCCGCCGTCGACTGGTCCACCCGCCCGCTCCCCGAGCCCTGGCTGCATTACGCCGCGCTCGACGTCGAGCTGCTGGTCGATCTGCGTGACGCGCTGGAGGAGGAGCTGACCCGGCAGGGCAAGCTCGACTGGGCGCATCAGGAGTTCGCGGCCATCGCCGCCGCCCCGCCCGCCCCGCTGCGCAAGGACCCCTGGCGGCGTACCTCGGGCATGCACAAGGTCCGGCGGCGCCGGCAGATGGCCGTGGTGCGCGAGCTGTGGACGGCCCGGGACCGGATCGCCCAGCGCCGCGATGTCTCCCCGGGCAAGGTGCTGGGCGACGCGGCCATCGTCGAGGCCGCTCTGGCCCTGCCCGCGAACGCACGGGCGCTGGCCGCGCTGCACGGCTTCGGCCACCGGATGAGCCGGCGCCAGCTGGAGCAGTGGCAGGCCGCGGTGGACCGGGCGCGGGAGCTGCCGGAGACCGAGCTGCCCCAGCCGGGGCAGCCGGTGGCCGGTCCGCCCCCGCCGCGTGCGTGGGCCGACAAGGACCCGGCCGCGGCGGCGCGGCTCTCGGCGGCCCGCGCGGCGGTGACCCAACTCGCCGAACGGCTGAATCTGCCGCAGGAGAACCTGATCGCCCCGGACACCGTCCGGCGGCTGTGCTGGGAGCCCCCGGCGGAGCCGACGCTGAACGCCGTATCGGCCGTTCTGGCTGGTCACGGCGCTCGCGCCTGGCAAATCGACCAGGTGGCCGAGGCTCTGACGGGGGCCCTGGCGACGGCCTCGGCGTGATGTGACGCGCGTGGACCGGCGGCGCTTGCCGCCGGTCACGGCTGTGACCTTCGACGCTCCCAGGGTGGGGACTGGGCAGCTTGGTTACTCATAAGTAGCATGAGGGTGTGGAGGCGCGCCCAGGGCGTGCCCGCAGCAGTGCCATCCCGCACCTGGAGGAGAGCCAACGTGCCTCGTACCGCTAGGGACGTCGTCTTCGTCGACGGCGTCCGCACCCCATTCGGCAAGGCGGGCCCGAAGGGCATCTACCACGAGACCCGCGCCGACGACCTGGTCGTCAAGTGCATCCGGGAGCTGCTGCGACGCAACCCGGACCTGCCGCCGGAGCGCATCGACGAGGTGGCCGTCGCCGCGACGACGCAGATCGGCGACCAGGGCCTGACCCTGGGCCGCACCGCCGGCATCCTGGCCGGGCTGCCCCAGTCGGTCCCCGGCTACTCGATCGACCGCATGTGCGCCGGCGCGATGACCGCCGTCACCACGACGGCGGGCTCCATCGCCTTCGGCGCGTACGACATCGTCGTGGCGGCCGGCGTCGAGCACATGGGCCGCCACCCCATGGGCGAGGCCGTCGACCCGAACCCGCGGTTCGTCTCGGAGAAGCTGGTCGACGAGTCCGCCCTGTTCATGGGCATGACCGCGGAGAACCTGCACGACCGGCTGCCGCACATCACCAAGCAGCGCGCCGACGAGTTCGCGCTGCGCAGCCAGGAGAAGGCCGCCAAGGCGTACGCCAACGGCAAGATCCAGCAGGATCTGGTGCCGATCTCCGTGCGCCGCACCAGCCCCGAGGGCGGCGAGACCGGCTGGGGCCTCGCGACCGCCGACGAGCCCATGCGGCCCGGCACCACGCTCGAGGGCCTGGCCGCGCTGAAGACCCCGTTCCGCCCGCACGGCCGGATCACCGCGGGCAACTCGGCGGGGCTCAACGACGGCGCGACCGCCTCGCTGATCGCCTCCGAGGACGTCGCCCGGGAGCTGGGCCTGCCGGTCAAGATGCGCCTGGTCAGTTACGCCTTCGCGGGCGTCGAGCCCGAGGTGATGGGCTACGGTCCCGTCCCGGCGACCAAGAAGGCGCTCGCCAAGGCCGGCCTGACGATCGACGACATCGGCCTCTTCGAGATCAACGAGGCGTTCGCCGTGCAGGTCCTGTCCTTCCTGGACCACTACGGCATCGCGGACGACGACCCGCGCGTCAACCAGTACGGCGGCGCGATCGCCTACGGTCACCCGCTCGCCTCCTCCGGTGTGCGGCTGATGACGCAGCTCGCACGGCAGTTCGAGGAGCAGCCGGAGGTCCGCTACGGCATCACCACCATGTGCGTCGGCTTCGGCATGGGTGCCACCGTGATCTGGGAGAACCCACACTTCGAGGGGAACAAGTGAGCAACACCGCAGAGCTTCTCAAGGGAGCGGCCGAGCTGTTCCCGGGCGAGGTCGTGACGCAGGCGCACGTCCGCCACCTCGATCTCCCCCAGAGCGCCGGCCGCTTCGCGCTCATCACGCTCGACAACGGTCTGGACCACACCAAGCCCACCACCTTCGGCCCGGCCTCGCTCGCCAACCTCAATACGGCGATCGACCAGGTCGAGAAGGAGGCCGCGGACGGCAAGATCGTCGGCGTCGGCATCACCGGCAAGCCGTTCATCTTCGCCGTCGGCGCCGACCTCAAGGGCGTGGAGCTGCTCACCCGCCACGAGGACGCGCTGGCCATCGGCAAGGGCGGCCACGAGGTCTTCAAGCGCCTGGCCACGCTCGCCGTGCCGAGCTTCGCGTACTACAACGGCGCGGCGATGGGCGGCGGCGTCGAGGTCGGCCTGCACTGCTCGTACCGCACCGTCTCGGCCACGCTGCCCGCCTTCTCGCTGCCCGAGGTGTTCCTGGGCCTGGTCCCCGGCTGGGGCGGCTGCACCCTGCTGCCGAACCTGATCGGCGCGGACCGCGCGGTCTCGGTCATCATCGAGAACTCGCTCAACCAGAACAAGCAGCTCAAGGGCGCGCAGGTCTACGAGCTCGGGATCGCGGACGCGCTCTTCGAGGGCGCGGACTTCCTGGAGCAGTCGCTGATCTGGACCGCGGCCGTCCTCAAGGGCGAGATCGAGATCGTACGGCCCGAGGTGGACCGCGGCGACGCCTGGCACGAGGCCGTCGAGCGCGGCCGCGCCATCGCCGACAGCAAGGTGCACGGGGCGGCCCCGGCCGCGTACCGTGCGCTGGACATCATCGACGCCTCCCGCAACGGTGACCTCGCCCGCGGCTTCGACGCCGAGGAGAAGGCGCTGGCCGACCTGATCATGGGCGGCGAGCTGCGCAGCGGCATCTACGCCTTCAACCTGGTGCAGAAGCGCGCCAAGCGCCCGGCCGGGGCGCCGGACAAGTCGCTCGCCCGCCCGGTCACCAAGGTGGGCGTCGTCGGCGCGGGGCTGATGGCCTCGCAGCTCGCGCTGCTGTTCGCGCGGCGTCTGGAGGTGCCGGTCGTACTGACCGACATCGACCAGGAGCGCGTCGACAAGGGCGTCGGCTATGTCCACGGCGAGATCGACAAGCTGCTGCTCAAGGGCCGGATCAACCAGGACAAGGCCAACCGCCTCAAGGCCTTGGTGACCGGGTCGCTGGACAAGGCCGCCGCCTTCGGGGACGCCGACTTCGTCATCGAGGCCGTCTTCGAGGAGATGGGCGTCAAGCAGAAGGTGTTCGCCGAGGTCGAGGCGGTCGTGCCGGAGCACGCCATCCTTGCCACCAACACCTCCTCGCTGTCGGTGTCCGAGATGGCGTCCAAGCTCAAGCACCCCGAGCGGGTCGTCGGCTTCCACTTCTTCAACCCGGTCGCGATCCTTCCGCTGCTGGAGATCGTCCGCGGTCAGAAGACCGATGACGCGTCGCTGGCCACGGCCTTCGGCGTGGCCAAGAAGCTGAAGAAGACCGCCGTCCTGGTCAAGGACGCCCCGGCGTTCGTCGTCAACCGGATCCTGACCCGCTTCATGGGCGAGATCCAGAACGTCATCGACGAGGGCACCCCGGTCGACGTCGCGGAGCGCGCGGTCGAGCCGCTCGGACTGCCGATGTCCCCGCTGGTGCTGCTGGAGCTGGTCGGCCCGGCGATCGGCCTGCATGTCTCGCAGACGCTGCACGGGGCCTTCCCGGACCGCTTCACGGTCTCGGAGAACCTCAAGCGCGTGGTCGAGGCCGGCAAGCGCGGCTTCTACGTCCATGACTCAGGTGAGCCGAAGCTCGACCCCGAGGTCGCCGCGCTGCTGCGGCAGGGCGACACGGTCCTGACGGAGGAGCAGACCCGCGAGCGGGTGCTGGACGCCGTCGCGCAGGAGATCGGCCTGATGCTCGAGGAGGGCATCGTCGCCGAGGCGCAGGACATCGACCTCTGCCTGATCACCGGCGCGGGCTGGCCCTTCCACCTGGGCGGCATCACGCCGTACCTGGACCGCGAGGGCGTCTCGGAGCGGGTGAACGGGAAGAAGTTCCTGGCTCCGGGCGTGGCGAGCGTCCCGGCGTAGCGCGGCACCGCCGTATCGAGCGCCGGACGGGCCGACTCAGCCCGTCCGGCGCTCGACCGCGTCCGACACCCGGGACCACGCCCGCAGCGCGAGCCCCCGCTCGTCCGTCCTCTGACGGGCCACCAACAGCCCGCCGTCCAGCGCGACCGCGGCCAGCACCACCCGGCCGAGCCCGTCGAGCGCCAGCGCCGGGGTATGGGCGCCCGCCTCACCCGACAGCGTCCACCACACGCCCGCCACCTCGTCCTCCGCCGGATGCGCGGCGACGGCCAGCCGGCCGCTCCCGGTGTCCCGGTGGGCCAGCACGACGCAGTCATGGCCGTCCACGGGGGCGCGGACCACGGCGACCGGGCCCGAGCCCGCCTCGCCGCCCAGCGACGCCGTGGCGGGGGCGTCCGGGCGCCAGGCGAGCACGCCGCCGCCGTCCGCGTCCCGCCAGTAGTGGGTGACCGTGTCGCGGCTGCTCTCGACGGCGGAGGCGGAACCGGCCTGGAGGCGCGCCGGAATGTCCTCGGCCCGCTGCAGCGCACCGCCGGGCTCGGGCTGGTACCAGCGCAGCGCCACCCCCCGGCCGGCCGGAGCGAACAGTTCCACGCGGCCGTCGGCGGTCTCGGCGGCCGACAGACCGTCGAGCACCTCCGTGCCCTTCAGATCGGTCCACCCGCCCCACTTGCCCTTGGCGTCCTGGCGCCGCGTGCTCACCCCGCGCCCGGCGTTGCGGACGAAGACATGCACCGCGCCCGAGGAGTCCACGGCCGCGGCCGGCGCCCCGGTCCGCTCCGCCTTGGCGCGGTCCCCGGGGTGCGGGGTGCCGAGGGAGTGCCAGGCGGTCAGGGGACGGCCCGTCTGGAACTGCGTGGCGTGGACGACGTCCACCTGCGCGCCGTCCTTGCCCGCCCTGCGCCGCAGCCCGACGATGTGCGCGTATCCGTCGGCCCCCTGAGCGACCGTCATCTCGGACAGCCCGGGAGCCTCGATCAGCCACGGGCCCGTCCAGGTGGGTCCTCCCGGCCGGTCCTCGGTCCAGCGGACGACGCCGCCCGCCACCGGTGCGTAGGCCGTGAGCCTGCCGTCCTTGCCGCGGAACAACCGCAACGCCATGGCCCGCCGCCAACCTTCCCGACGCCAATCCGCCTGATCGAACGCTGCCCATAGTATTTTGCCTGCCCTATGGACGGTCTTGTGGTGGTGGACGCGGCGAACGTGGTCGGCTCGGTCCCGGACGGCTGGTGGCGTGACCGCCGCGGCGCCGCCGAGCGGCTGCGCGACCACCTCGCCGTCCTCGCGCGCACCGGCCTGCCGGAACGGCCGGGCGTACCCGAATGGGCCCGTCACCCCCCGGTGGACATCGTCCTGGTCGTCGAGGGCGCCGCGCGCGGGGTCGCGTCGGTGGAGGGGGTGCGGGTGGAGTCGGCGCCGGGGAGCGGCGACGACCGCATCGTGGAGATCGTGGCGGCGCGCGAACCGGGCCGCCCCTGCCTGGTGGTGACCGCGGACCAGGGTTTGCGGGCACGTGTGAAAGCGCTCGGGGCCGACGTGGTCGGGCCCCGGGCAGTACGTCCCGGCTGACCGCCCGCCCCAGCGCCGTGTTATCCAGCGCGAATTACGGGTCTTTATGTATTCCGCCGCTCTCCGTCTCTCGATTGTCTCCTCTTTATCCCCGGTTCTTTATCGCGCTTTCCCGTCAAGCGCGGGGCAGCAGGCCGAGCAGCATTCCCACCATAAGGACCGCATAGGCCCCGAGAGCGACCGTGGCGGTGGACACCAGCGTGGCGCGCGGGGGCTGCCGGACCAATTGGTACGCGATGAGACCGGGCACGATATAGCCCAGCGTCTGATGCGTGAACAGCATTGGGAACTGGTGCTGCAACACCATGTAGAGCGTCGCCTGCAGCAGGACGCCGCACATCACGACCGCGGCGAACAGCCGCTTGCCGTACAGGATCACCGCACCCTGCAACAGCCTGGTGGACAGATACGTCAGCACGGTCACGCCGACGACCATGGAGGCCAGCCGCAGGTCCTCGATGAGAGTCAGGGCAAGCCATCCCGGGGTGATCATGCCGCCCGGTGAGAGGTTGGTCGTCAGATAGCAGACCAGGGAGAAGAGCAGGCCGAGGGCGATGCCCAGGGCGGCCATGTCCGGGGTGAGGGCGACCGGGTTCACAGGGCGCCTCCGATGCCGTGGGTCGCTGTGCCGTCCGTGGCGGCGGTCGCCATGGGGGTTCCGGTCGCGGGCAGCCGTGTCAGCCGCGCGAGCCGCTCCAGGAGCCGCTCGCCCTGCCCGTGGATGTTGCCGACCGCGACGAGCGACGCGTCGTCGCCGCTGATCTCCTCCAGGACGGCGCCCATCAGCTCGTCCGCGTCCCGGTGGTCGCCCCCGAGGTCGACGACCCGGCCCGTCCAGCCGTCGGGTATGCCGTCCCGTGCGCTCTTGGTGGGGTGGCCGATCAGGAACACCGTCTCCGGGTCGAGTTCGGGCACGATCGCCCCCATCTGGCCATTGCGCTCGACCCGGTCGGGACGGCAGTTGATGAGGACGTGCAACGGGCGGTGGATCGCGCCCAGGCCGAGCAGCTGGCGCACGTTCATCAGCGTCGACTCGGGGTCGTTGGCGGCGAAGACATTGGCGAAGCCGAGCCGCGCGCCCTGCGGCGTACGGTACTTCTCCACGGACAGCACGCCCGGGTCCGGCGGCGCCTCCCACATGCCGCGCAGCGCCGTCCGCCGGTCGACGCCGAGCAGCCCGGCCACCGCGATCGCTATCGCGACGTTCTCCTTGAAGGTGAACCAGCTGAAGCCGCGCAGTTCCTCGTCCGTGACGGACTGGGGATCGACGGCGATCAGCTCGCAGTCGCGGGCGGCGGCCTCCTCGCGCAGGATGTGCAGCCGGTCGCGTTCGGCGGTCACGCACACGCCGCCGACCGGCATGGAGCGGCACAGCGAGCGGGCGACGTCATCGAGCGTCGGCCCCATCTCGGCCAGATGATCCTCGCGGACATTGCACAGCACGCCGATCGTCGAGCGGATGAGTTTGGTCTGGTTGACCTCCTGGAGGGCGGGCATCACCGCCATGCACTCGATCACGAGGGCCTGGGGCCGGTAGGCCGCGGCCCGCCGGACGATGCCGATCTGCTCGACGACATTGGCGATGCCGAACTTCCGGTAGACGGGCTCCTCGGTGGCGTCCGGGTGGATGAAGCGGGCGGCGGTACCGGTGGTCTTGGCGACCGTGACCGACCCGCCACCGCGCAGCGCACCCGCGCACAGCCGGGTGATGGAGCTCTTGCCCCGGATGCCGTTGACCAGGACACGGTGGGGGATCCGCGCCAGGTTCTCGAAGTGTCTGCGCTGTTCGACGACGCCGGCGACGAGCAGCCCGAGGGAACAGAGGAGGAAGACGCTGTAGAGAAAAAGCATGTCTCCGCTTGTGGGTTGTATGGGGGGTGGGGGGACGGTGCGGGGGGAGCCGGCTTCTCAGTGCGGTCGGCGGACGGCGGGTCCGGGCGCGCCCGTGGCACCCGGCTCCGTGACGGCCAGCCGCTGCCGGATCAGCTCCAGGCTGCGGACGACCGACCCGACCTCGTCGTGGTGGTGGGGGTAGCGCACGGTCTCCAGATCACCGGCGGCCAGCGCGGCGCCCGCCCGGTCCAGGGCCCGCAGCGGCCGTAGTACGGTCAGCTCCAGCCAGCCCAGACACAGCACGGTCGCGCCGAAGGCGAGCAGCCCGGCGACCTCGGCCCGACGCTGTGTCTCGTACGAGGCCAGCGGCAGCCAGGACACCGGCTTGCGGGTGATCACGCGCCACCCGAGGGTGTTGACGGCACCGGTGCCCCGCACGGCGACCGCCGTGGTGAGCGTCGGCCCGGCCCCGTCGCGGCCGGGCAGTGACGCGAAGGCGATGAAGCCGTTGTTGGAGCCAATGACCTTGTCGTTCGCGTCGACGAGCCAGGCCCGGCCGATACGGGCGCGGTCGAGTGCCTCGCTGAGCACCCCGGGCCGGAGTTCGGCCACCAGCGCCCGGCCGTCCCGTCCGCCCAGCGGGACGACCGCCGCGGACACCGGCACCTTGCCGTGGTGGTTGAGCTGGAGAACG
Source organism: Streptomyces sp. NPDC005393 (assembly GCF_040606675.1). Classification (NCBI taxonomy): domain Bacteria; kingdom Bacillati; phylum Actinomycetota; class Actinomycetes; order Kitasatosporales; family Streptomycetaceae; genus Streptomyces; species Streptomyces sp. NPDC005393. The sequence continues at coordinate 159,271 of NZ_JBEXFG010000002.1, forward strand.
GCGGGCGTGCCGTGCCCGACCCGGCTCAGGACGGCCTTGCGGTCCGCGCCGTAAGGGTCACCGCCCGCGCGCTCCAGGACCTCCCCGTCACGGCCGAGGAGGTAGAGCGAGCGCCATGCGCTGTGCTCGGGCAGCGCCGTTCTCAGGGCCTTCCCGAGTCGGTCGGGCGTACGGCCCGCGAGCAGGGCGACCGAGGACAGATCGGCGACGCCTTCGCCGAGCATCCGCCGCACCCGGCCGGACGCGGCCGCGGTGCGGTCCCGCTGGGCGCGCACGACAGGATCGGGCACCGCTTCGCGGCCCCCTGCCAGGTTCATCAGCGGCAGTGCGCAGGACCAGGCCGTCACGAGCACCGCGCAGCCCAGCACCGTGAGGCGCACGCTGCCACGGGCCCGTGGAGACTCCGTCTTGGCGCGCTCGCCCAGGAGTTGACCTCGCAGCGACTCCAGACACCGGCCGGCCCGGGCCGTTTCGCCGTGCCCGTACCGGCCGACCGGGCGCGAGAGATCGCCCCGAGCGAGGCGGCGTGCATCCATGTGCAGCCGCAGCAGCGGACGTTGGACCCGGCGGGAGAGCACCCAGGTGACGATGAGGCAGATGGCCAGCAGGGCGGCCGCCGCGCCCGCGCCCCGCAGCCGGTCGCTCGCGACGGCGGTGCCGGCCGGGACCTGGGCCCCCGTGGCCACGACCAGGCCGAAATCCTGGCCGCCGTCGCCCGGGGGCACGACCGCATGGCCGACGACGGCGTGGTGGCCCCGGTCGCCGCGGGCGGTACGGCTGCCGGTCGCGCCCCGGGCCCGCACGGACTCGCGGGCCAGCCCACGCAGGGTCTCGTCGCCACGGCGGTCCCCGGAGGCGGCGAGGATGCGGCTGTCGGTGTTCACGACGAACGTGGCCCGGCCCGCCTGCTCGTCCGGCAGGCGCAGCGCGCGGGAGGCGACCAGCAGCAGCCGTCCTCCACCCGGCGCGTCAAGGGGCGCGAAGGACAGCACCCGGGGCTCGCCCGAGGCGAGGCTGACAAGGCGAGAGCGCAGACTGGGCTCCTCACCACGGGCGGGCCGGCGCCCCAGCGGCACGGCCTCCCCGTGCGAGGCCAGCGGACGGCCGGTGGCGGCGTCCACGACCGCGAGGCCGCGCCACTTGTGATAGGCGTCCCTGAGCTTGCGCAGCGCCTCGTCGGGGGATCCGGGGGCGCTGAGGCGGAGCAGTTCGGTGGCGTCGTGCAGATCGCCGGAGCTCTGCTCCAGCGAGGCGCGCAGGGACCCGGCGGCGTCGGCGGCCACGTCCTGCTGGGCCTCGGCCACGGCGCGCGAGACCGTGCGGTCGTCGGAGCGCCCCACGGTCAGAGCGGTGAATCCCGAGACGGCGAGCAAGAGCGCACACAAGACCGCGATGGGCGGGCGGACGCCCCCGAGGAGAGGCATGTCCGCGCGTTTTCGTCGGGTCCCCTGCGATCGCCGTGTGACCCGCACGGCTAAATGCATGAGAACCTCTTCCCTCGGGTTTCCCTTCTCCCTTACTGATGCCCGGACTTATTGCCGGGTTGATATCCGGGGGTCAAAATCACTGTGATGTGGAACACGTTCCTGAATTGCTTCGTATTCGAGCCGCGGCGGCGGCGCTTTCTCGCCATTACGGTCGTGCTCGCCTTGGGTGTCTCGGCGACACTCATGACGCTCGCGCTCCAGGACACCGGGCGGCCCCCGCGGGTCGACCTGGAGCGACAGGTCAGCGCATATGTCGCGGACTTCTCCCGCAACGGCCCGTACCGGCCGCCCGGCGCCGCCGAACGCGCGGGCATGAGCGAAGGGATCACGCGCCTCCTCGACGGGCGGACCGACGCGGCGCGCGGGCCCCTGTCCAGGGCCGGCTACCGCGTGCGCACGGTGCGCCTGGCGGGCTCGGGGCGATGGGTCGCCCAGGTCACCGAGGCCGGCGGCCGGACGGCACGGCGGCGCGGCTGGGGCGAGGTGTACATCGATCTGAGCAGCCGTGTGCGGTGGAGCGCACAGGTGCCCCACCCCGTGTCGGACCAGCACACCGAGCTCATGGGCGCGGAGTTGTTCTCGCGGGCCCCCGGCGGGGTCCTGGTGCTGGCGGGCGCCAACCGCCACGTCGGCCGGGGCAACACGGCGGACGTGGCGCACCGCGAGGACTCCCTCTTCGATGCCGTGTGCGGGGCGCTCACCGCCCGCCGGATCCCCGGCATCCAGATACACGGCTTCGCCGACGACAGCTCACCGGGCAACGACGTGGTGGCCTCACCGGGACCCGGCCGGCCAGGCGCACTGGTGCGCCGGGCGGCGCGGCTGTTGTCCGCCGGCGGATTCGAGGTGTGCCGGGCCTGGCGGCGGGACTGCGGTGAGCTGGAGGGCACCACCAACGTGCAGGCACGCAGGGCCGCCGCGCGGGGCGTCCCCTTCCTGCACATCGAGAACAGCCGCAGTGTCCGTGACTCCCCTCGGGCCCGCTCGCGGGTCGTCGGCGCGCTGGTGTGGGTGGCGACCCGGCTCGGCCGGTGACGGGCCTGTCACCAGCCCGCACCGCAGAGGCCGGATGCCGCGTCACCCACCTGTCCGGACAGCACATCTAGCCCCCGGAGGCGCTCACCCGGCTGTGCCGGCGTCCGTACCCGGAGTAGATGACAAAGCCCAGCAGCATCCACGCCCCGAACCTCAGCCAGGTCTCGGCGGGCAGATTGAGCATCAGCCACAGCGACGCGGCCACCGACAGGATCGGCAGCGCCGGCACCCACGGCGTACGGAAGGCGCGGGGCAGATCGGGACGGGTGCGGCGGAGGATGATGATGCCGAGGGCGACGACGACGAAGGCGAAGAGCGTGCCGATGTTCACCAGCGCCGCCAGTGCGGAGATGCTGGTGAACCCCGCGACCACGGCGATGAGCACACCGAGCAGAATCGTCGAGCGGTACGGCGTGCCGAACCGGGGATGCACCTTGGAGAAGACCCGGGGCAGCAGCCCGTCCCGGCTCATCGCGAAGAACACCCGGCTCTGGCCGAGCAGCAGGATCATGCACACCGTGGTGAGTCCGACCGCCGCGCCGAAGCTGATGACGCCCGCGTAGAAGGGGTGTCCGGTCGCCTTGAAGGCATCGGCGAGCGGGGCGTCCACCGTCAGCTTGGTGTACTTCTGCATGCCGGTGACCACGAGGGACACGGCGACGTAGAGCACGGTGCAGATGAAGAGCGAGCCGAGGATGCCGCGGGGCACGTCGCGCTGCGGATTCCTGGTCTCCTCGGCCGCGGTCGCCACGATGTCGAAGCCGATGAAGGCGAAGAAGACCACGGCGGCGGCGGTGAAGATGCCCTGGATGCCGAAGGTCGTCGGCTGGTAGCCGAACATCAGCTGGATCAGCGGCGCGGTGAGCCCGGAGCCCGAGACCATGCCCTTGGGCTCGGGGATGAAGGGGTGATAGTTGTCCGGGTCGATGAAGAAGGCGCCCGCGATGATGACCAGCAGCACCACGGTCACCTTCACCGCGACCACCACGGCGGTGACGTGCGCGGACAGCTTCATGCCGAGGACCAGGATCCCGGTCAGCACGAGCACCAGAAGAGCGGCGAGCACGTCGAAGGAGAAGCCGTGCGCCACGTCGGGGCCGGACAGGATGGCGGGCAGATGCCAGCCGGCGTTGGCCATCAGCGAGCGCACATAGCCGGACCAGCCGACCGCGACCACGGCGGTGCCGAGCGCGAATTCCAGCACCAGGTCCCAGCCGATGATCCAGGCGGGCAGCTCGCCGAGCGAGGCGTACGAGAAGGTGTACGCGGACCCGGCCACCGGCACGGTCGAGGCGAACTCGGCGTAGCACAGGGCGGCCAGCGCGCAGACGATGCCCGCGACGACGAAGGCGAGGGAGGTCGCGGGGCCCGCCTGCTCCTTGGCGACGGCTCCGGTCAGCACGAAGATACCGGTGCCGATGATGACGCCGACGCCGAAGACCGTGAGGTCCAGGGCGGAGAGGGACCGGGTCAGCGCGTGCTCGGGCTCCTCGGTGTCCTGGATGGACTGCTCGACCGTCTTCGTCCGCAGATAGTCCGGCCGGACCTTACCGCCGGAGTCGTCGCCGGAGTCGTCGCCGGAGCCTCTGTCGGGTTTCTGAACGCTCACCGGTGCCACCTCCACGCCTGCCCGTGCCCCGTGCGCGCCCATGGTTCTGCCAACCGGACAGGAGCGAGGTATGCACACCCGGGGCCCCCGCCGATTCACCCAATGGGGGCGGAGCGGCGGGACGCACGCTGGGCCGGTCGGAGCACCGAGCGCTTCGACCGGCCCAGCATGGGTGGGACCCCTAGTCGCGCACCCGCTCGGCCGTCGCCGGCCGCGTCACATCGGTGCCCCGCGCACCCGACGCCCCGGCGGACTCCGCGGACTCGTCTTCGTATCGCCCGCCGATCCTCGACACCAGCCCGGTGACCTGCCGGGCGATGTCCGGCGCGGTCAGGCCGATCTCGGCCATGACCTCCTTGCGGGAGGCGTGGTCGAGGAAGCGCGGCGGGATGCCGAAGTCGCGCACCGGCATGTCGACACCGGAGTCGCGCAGCGCCTGGGCGATGGCGGAACCGACGCCGCCGACCCGGCTGTTGTCCTCGACGGTCACGACGACGCGGTGGCGCTCGGCGAGCGCGGGCAGCTCCTCGTCGACGGGCTTGACCCAGCGCGGGTCGACCACCGTGGCGGAAATGCCCTGTTTGTCGAGAAGGTCGGCGACCTCCAGACACATCGGGGCGAGCGCGCCGACCGAGACGAGCAGCACATCGGGCGCGTCCTGGTCCGCCGCCGCGGGCTCGCGCAGCACATCCATGCCGCCGATCCGGCCGACGGCCGCGACCGCCGGGCCCACCGCCCCCTTGGAGTAACGCACCACGGTCGGCGCGTCATCGATCTCGACAGCCTCGCGCAGCTGGGCACGGACCTGGTCGGCGTCGCGCGGGGCGGCGATCCGCAGGCCCGGGACGACCTGCAGGATCGACATGTCCCACATGCCGTTGTGCGAGGCCCCGTCCGTACCGGTGATCCCGGCGCGGTCGAGGACGAAGGTCACCCCGCACTTGTGCAGCGCGACATCCATCAGCACCTGGTCGAAGGCGCGGTTCAGAAAGGTGGCGTAGACGGCGAAGACCGGGTGCACACCGCCCGTCGCCAGCCCCGCCGCCGAGACCGCCGCGTGCTGCTCGGCGATGCCGACGTCATAGACCCGGTCCGGGAACCGCTTGGCGAACTCCGTGAGGCCCACCGGGTGCAGCATGGCCGCGGTGATCGCGACGATGTCCTCGCGCTCCTCGCCGAGCTTGACCATCTCCTCGCCGAAGACCGAGGTCCAGTCGGCGCCGGAGGCGGAGATCGGCAGTCCGGTGTCGGGGTGGATCTTGCCGACGGCGTGGAAGCGGTCGGCCTCGTCCTGGAGGGCGGGCTGGTAGCCGCGGCCCTTCTCGGTGAGACAGTGCACGATGACCGGGCCGCCGAACCGCTTGGCCCGCTGCAGCGCGGACTCCAGCGCCTCGATGTCATGGCCGTCGATCGGGCCGACGTACTTCAGCCCCAGATCCTCGAACATGCCCTGCGGGGTGATGAAGTCCTTCAGCCCCTTCTTGGCGCCGTGCAGCGTCTCGTAGAGCGGCCGGCCGACCACCGGGGTGCGCTCCAGCAGATCCTTGCCGCGGGCGAGGAAGCGCTCATAGCCGTCGGTGGTACGGAGCGTGGCGAGGTGGTTCGCGAGGCCGCCGATGGTCGGGCCGTACGAGCGCTCGTTGTCGTTGACGACGATGACGAGCGGCCGGTTCTTGGCGGCGGCGATGTTGTTGAGCGCCTCCCAGGCCATACCGCCGGTCAGCGCGCCGTCGCCGATCACGGCGACCACATGGTCCTGCTTGCCGAGCAGCTCATTGGCCTTGGCGATGCCCTCGGCCCAGCCGAGGACGGTCGAGGCGTGGCTGTTCTCGATGACGTCGTGCTCGGACTCGGCGCGTGAGGGATAACCGGACAGACCGCCCTTGCTCTTGAGCCGGGAGAAGTCCTGGCGGCCGGTGAGCAGCTTGTGGACGTAGCTCTGGTGCCCCGTGTCGAGCAGCACCTTGTCCTTCGGCGAGTCGAAGACGCGGTGCAGGGCGATGGTCAGTTCGACCACACCGAGATTGGGGCCGAGATGTCCACCGGTCTTGGAGACGGCGTCGACGAGAAAGGCGCGGATCTCCGCGGCCAGCTGGTTCAGCTCCTCCGGAGCCAGCCGGTCCAGATCGCGCGGTCCCGTGATGCGGGTCAGCAGCACCCGTGCCTCCTTGCTTCGAGCGTCTCCAACGAGCATGGCCAGTCCGCAGAGTCTAATGCCCCCTCTTTCCAGGGCTCGGTTCGCCTCCGGGGCGCTCCAGCCACTGTCGACAGTCGACCGTGCTCGGCCCCCCTTTTTTCAGGGCTCGGTTCGCCTCCGGGGCGCTCAAGCCACTGTCGACAGTCGACCGTGCTCGACCCCTCGTTCCTCGGGGTCTCCGCGCGCTCTCCCTTACGACAGCGGCGCGCCCCTTCGGCTCACTCGCCGGTACGGCGGCGCACCGAACACCGATAGGGAGCCCGAGGGGCCTGCGCGCGCACTCGCCCTTACGACAGCGGCGCGCCCCTACAGCCCACTCGCCGCTACGGCGACGCACCGAACACCGACAGGGACCCCCGAAGGGCCTGCGCACGCACTCACCCTTACGACAGCGGCGCACCCCTTCGGCTCGCCCCCTGCTACCGCTGGGAGGTGCCCCCAGCCGGCAGGGCGGGGCACCGCACAGCGACGGAGAACCCGCGTTGCTCCCGCGCCCGGCGCCCCGGAGGCGAACCGAGCCTCAAAAAGAGGGGGCGCGCCCGGCACCGTCCGCGAAGACGGTGCCGGGCGCGCCAGGCCGCGGGGCCGAAGGGGGTCAGCCGCGGCCGGCCGAGCGCTGGGTTCTGCGCGAGACCGAGTCGATCACGACGGCGGCTAGCAGCACACCACCGGTGATCATGTACTGGACGGAGTTGGCGACGCCCAGCAGGCTCATACCGGAGGAGATCGATCCGATGACCAGCATGCCGAGCAGCGCCGACCAGACCGAGCCACGGCCGCCGAAGAGGCTGGTGCCGCCGATGACCGCGGCCGCGATGGCCTCCATCAGCAGGTTGCCGGTGCCGCCCTGCTGGCTCGCGGAGCCCACCCGGGAGGCGATCATGAGTCCGCCGACGGCGGCCATGAACCCGGACAGCGCGAACACCGAGACCCGTACGGCGGCGACGTTGATGCCCGCGCGGCGGGCGGCCTCGACGCTGCCGCCCAGCGCGATCACCTTGCGTCCGTAGGCGGTGCGGCGGACCACGAAGTCGAGGACGACCAGCACCATCACGAAGATCACCAGGCCGAGGGGCAGGCCCTTGTACTCGTTCAGCCGCCAGGCCGCGACGAAGACGATCACGGCGATCACGGCGGTGCGCACCAGGATCTCGCTCAGCGGCCGGGAGGGTACGCCGACCGCCTTGCGGCGCCTGCTGTCCAGGAACTGGGCGAGGAAGAAGCCCACCACCGCGACCCCCGCCGCCCCGTACGCGGCGACGAGCTGGCTGAAGTAGTGATTGGTGAGGCTGCGCACAAAGCTGTCGTCGTCGATGCCGATCGTGCCGGTGGTGCCCAGCACCTGGAGCATCAATCCGTTCCAGGCCAGCAGACCGGCGAGGGTGACGACGAAGGCCGGGACGCCGATCTTGGCGAAGAAGAAGCCGTGCAGTGCGCCCAGAATCGCGCCGGAGGCCAGCGCGGCGGCCACGGCTATCCCCTCGGGCACGCCGTGATTCACGTTGAGCACCGTGAGGGTGGCCGCGGCCAGACCGCTGAGCGAGCCGACGGACAGATCGATCTCACCGAGCAGCAGCACGAACACGATCCCGACGGAGATCATGCCGGTGCCGCCGAGCAGGATGGACAGATCGGAGAGGTTCTTGGGCGAGAGGAAGGCGTCGTCCTTCCACTGGAAGACCGCCCAGATGACGGCGATGCCGACGATGACCGGGACCGCGCCCAGATCGCCGCTGCGCAGCTTGCGGCCGAACTCGATCAGGTAGCCCTTGAAGCCCTCCTGACGCACCAGCAGCCGCGGGTCGACGACCGTGACCGCGTCCTTGGCGACCGGGTTCGCGTCGGCCGGGCCGGCGGGGGCCTTGTTGCCGCCGTGCTTGGCCTTGCGGACATTCTTGGTGGTCACTTGGCGACCTCCCCGCTACGCGCCTTGCGGCGCGTCACGGCGTTGTCCGTGGCGCCGGTGATGGCGGAAATGATCTCTTCTTGAGAGGTGGTCCGGACGTCGAAGATGCCGTTGTTACGGCCCAGCCGCAGCACCGCGACGCGGTCGGCGACGGCCTTGACGTCGGCCATGTTGTGGCTGATGAGGACGACGGCGAGGCCGCGGTCGCGCAGCCGCTCGACCAGGTCGAGGACCTGTGCGGTCTGCTCGACGCCGAGGGCGGCGGTCGGCTCGTCCAGGATCACCAGCTTGGGCTCGCCCAGCATCGAGCGGGCGATGGCGACGGTCTGCCGCTGACCGCCGGACAGCGAGGCGATCGGGATCCGCACGCTCGGGATCCGGATCGACAGGGTCTGCAGCAGCTCGCGGGAGCGACGCTCCATCTCGACCTCGTCGAGCACCCCGGCGCGCGTGATCTCGCGTCCGAGGAAGAGGTTGCCGACGACGTCGATGTTGTCGCAGAGGGCGAGGTCCTGGTACACGGTCGCGATGCCCAACTCCTGGGCGTCATGCGGCCGGGTGACCTGGACGGGCTTGCCCTGCCACTCCAGGACGCCCTCGTCGGCGGGACCGACTCCGGCGATGGTCTTGACGAGGGTCGACTTGCCGGCACCGTTGTCGCCCACCAGGGCGACGACTTCACCGGCATGGACCTCCAGATGGATGTCGGTGAGCGCCTGAACGGCGCCGAACCGCTTGGAGATCCCGCGCAACGCCAACACGGGTCCGTTCGGCACGATGGCCATCTCCGTTCCAGGCAGGGGAGACCCTGCTGTGTGACGGAGGGGAGAGCGCTCTCTCCCCTCGAATGGGGGGTGTCAGGGGGGCAGCGGACGGGCCGCCCGTGGGTCACGGACGGCCCTGCTCCGCGCTACTTGAGAAGACCGGCCTCTTTGCACGCCGCCTTGTACTTGGCCGTGCAGATCTGGCTGACCTTGTACAGACCGTCCTTGACGACGGTGCTGTTGATGTTGTCCTTGGTCAGCGAGACCGGGGTGATCAGCGTGGCCGGGATGTTCTTGTCGGTCGGGCTGTCGACCGTGTTGGACTCGTTCACCTTCTCACCGCGGCCGACCGCGAGGGCCATCTCCGCGGCGGCGGTCGCCTCCGGCTCGTACGGCTTGTAGACGCTCATGTACTGCGCGCCGTCCAGGATCCGCTGCACGCCCGCGAGTTCGGCGTCCTGGCCGGTGACCGGGGGCACGGGGCTGAAGCCGCCGCTCTTGAGCGCGGTGATCGCGCCGCCCGCCATACCGTCGTTGGCGGAGTAGACGCCGATGATGTTGTTCTTGCCGAGGGACGAGATGGCGCCGCCCATGGCCTCGTTGGCCTTGTCGGGCAGCCAGCGGTCGATGTCGTACTTCTTGCCGATGTTCACCTTGCCCTCAAGGACGGAGAGCGCACCCTTCTTGAAGCTGCCGGCGTTGGGGTCGGCCTCCCAGCCGTTGAGCATGACGATCTTGCCGTCCTTGGCCTTGTCTCCCAGCGCCTTGACCAGCGCCCGGGCCTGGACCTTGCCGACCGTCTCGTTGTCGAAGGAGGTGTACCCGGCGACCGGGCCCTCGGCCAGCCGGTCGTAGGCGACGACCGGGATGCCCGCCTCATGGGCCCTCGTGACCGAGCTGGCGATGGACTTGGAGTCCACCGCGTCCAGGATGATCGCGTCGACCTTCTTGGTGATCATCGAGTCGACCTGCTGCTGCTGCAGCGCGGTGTCCGACTTGGCGTTGACGTAGAGGACCTTGCAGTCCGCACAGGCCGCCTTGATCTTCTTCTCGATCAAGGGGTGGTCGAAGTTCTCGTATCTCGCCGTCTGGTCCTCGGGCAGCAGCAGCCCGATGGTCAGCGGACCGGTCTTCTTCTTCTGCGCCGCCTTGGCACTGTCTGCCTCTTTCGCCGAGCCACAGGCGGCGAGCGAGACGGCCATCGACACGACGGCGGTGGCAAAGGCGACGCGACGCATCGTTGTGTTCATTCTGGGGGTGACCTCCCTGACGAGGCCGCGTCATTGCGGCCGAGGTGGCAGGAAGTCAACTCGGCCGCCCGCATGGCGTCAAGAAGTAAATCCTTAACGAGATGGCAACGGTGCCATTCGTTATCTGAGTGAACGCAGCCGGACAGGCTGGATGAACAGAGCGTGACGGACAAAGCCCGAAACGGCGGACAGGCGCCCCGGCCGGAGCAGCGGTCAGGTGAGGACCGGGGTCCCCGGCGACAGCGCGCCGTCCAGCAACGTCGAATCGCCCATCTCGCTCAGCACCAGTGCGAGCGCGCCCAGCACCTCGGCCCGGCCGCCGAGCGCCCCGGGCATCACCGACAGCTGACGGGCCGCGCTGGGGATCGCGTAGCGCGCGACCGACTCCCGGATCGGGGCCAGCACCAGCTCCCCCGCCTCGGCGAGATGGCCACCGAGCACCATCCGGCTGGGGTTGATCAGATTACAGAGACTCGCCACCCCGCTACCGATGTGGCGCCCCACGTCCGCGATCACCCGGCGGCAGCCGGGGTCGCCCTCGCGGGCGAGCTGCACCATGCGCTCGACGGTCAGATCCGTGCCATGGCTGGAATACAGCAGCGGCAGCACATAGCGGGCCGCGGTGAAGGTCTCCAGGCAGCCGCGGTTGCCGCAGCGGCAGACCGGACCCGACTCATCGAGGGTGATATGTCCGATCTCGCCCGCCGTACCGCCGGGGCCGCGGTAGATCTGCCCGCTGATCACCAGACCGGCTCCGACACCGTCGGCGACCTTGATGTACGCGAGGTCGCCGACCCCGCGCCCCGAGCCCCAGACCAGCTCGCCGAGCGCGCCCAGGTTGGCATCGTTGTCCACATGCACCGGCACCCCGAGCCGCTGGGCCAGATCGTCCCGGGGATTGGTGCCCGCCCAGCCCGGCAGAATCGCGGTCGAGCCCAGCGTGCCGGTCTCCACATCGATCGGGGCGGGTACCCCGAGGCCGACGCCGACCACCTTGTCCCGGCTGAGGCCACTGGCCGTGATCAGCCTGCTGACCAGCTGTTCCGCCCGGTCCAGACCCTGCGAGGAGGAGGCGTCCACATCCAGCGGCTCGGCCTCCTCGGCCAGCACCTGATGGGCGAGGTTGCCGATGGCGACGCGCAGATGCGTATGGCCGAAGTCCACGCCGACGACGATGCCCGCGTCCCCGCTGAGCGAGACGCTGCGCGCCCGGCGGCCGCCCGCCGAGGTGGGCGTGACCTCTACCGTGCCGCCGTCCTTGAGCTCCCGCACGATGTTGGAGACGGTGGCGGCGGACAGCCCGGTGGAGCGGGCGATCTCCGCCTGGGTCAGCGACCCCGCCATGCGCACCGCACGGACCACCCGCTCGAGGTTCGCCCGGTGCAGCGACGACTGCGATCCCGGAGTCTCCACGCCCATCCACTCCCGCCTACGCGGACGGCACGACGGCCGTTCCGCAGGCCGGGCCGCAGCAGTGAGGCCCGGCTTTGTCTCCAACATGTGAACCCTAAGCTGAGCCGCCTCGGTTGTCCCACGTCAAGTACTTGACAGCTTGAGGACTCCCAGGTCCCGGCCCAGCCGCCAGGGTACGACCGACTCCCCAGGTCAGGAACCCGGCGGCCCCGCCCTTCCGCTGGCTCGGGAAGGGCGGGGCCGCCGTCGATGATGTCGCTGAGGGCTCGCGGAGCTCGCCGGGCTACTTCAGGGCGCCCGCCGTCAGACCCGCCTGGACCTGCCGCTGGAAGACGATGTAGACCCCGAGCACCGGGAGCATCGCGAGCACCAGACCGGCGAACAGCGCCGACCAGTCGCCCTTGTACTGCTGGCTCGCCGCGAGCTGCACCAGCCCCTGTGTGAGCACCCGCTTGTCCTCGTCGGTATTGAGCACCGTCGGCAGCATGTACTGATTCCACTGCCCGAGAAAGTTGAAGATGCCCACACTGATCAGACCCGGCTTCGCCATCGGCAGCATCACCTGGAAGAAGGTCCGGGTCTGCGAGGCCCCGTCGATCAGCGCCGCTTCCGCTACCGAACTGGGCAGCGTTTTGAAGAACGAGGTGAGGAAGAAGACGGTGAAGGGCAGCGAATAGGCGATATAGACAAGAACCAGCCCGTGGAAGGTGTTCAGCAGGGCCATGTTCTTCATGACGAAGAACAGCGGCACCAGCGCCAGGATGATCGGGAAGCTCATCCCGCCCACGAACATGAAGTAGATGACGCGCTTGCCCGGGAATTCAAAGCGGGCCAGGACATACGCCGCCATCGAGCCCAGCAGCATGGTGCCGATCAGCGAGCACCCCACCACCAGGACGGTATTGAGGAAGAAGTCGCCGATGTTCGACTTGTTCCAGGCGCGTGACCAGTTGTCGAAATGCAGGGTGTCGGGCAGCCCCCAGGGAGAGGTGAAGATCTGCTTGTCGGTCTTGAGGGAGCTCATGACCGCCCACAGCAGCGGCATGGTCACCAGCAGTGCCCAGATGACCAGCATCCCGTGCGAGAAGACGTTGAGGACCTTCCGCTCCCCGCCGATCCGGCCCTCGGGGGTATGACGCGGGGGGATCCGGTCGCCCGCGGGCGGCGCGACGGGCGCCTCGTCGTCCTTGGTGACGCCGGGGAGCTCCGACGGCTGTGCGTGTGAGGTCATCAGTACTCCAGTCGTTCGCGCCGGCCCAGCTTCGAGACGATGACCGCGAAGATCATGGTGACGATCAGCATCGCCACCCCGATCGTCGTCGCGCGGCCCGCCTGCCCGTCGCGGAACGTCTTGGTGTAGACGTAGTAGCCCATGACCTCGGTGGAGTCAGCGGGCCCGCCCGGCCCCACGGTCATGATCTGTACGACGGCGAACGCGTCGAGGGCGAGGATCCCCATATAGATCCAGCCGGTCTGGACGGTGTCCCAGAGCAGCGGCAGGGTGACCCTGAAGAAGGTCGTGATCCGGTTGGCGCCGTCCAGCAGCGCCGCCTCGTAGAAGTCCTTGGGGATGGCGCTCATCCCGGCGGAGAAGAGGACGACGTAGAAGCCGACGTTGCACCAGATCATCACCACCATGAGGCACCACAGGGCGATCTTCGGATCGGCCAGCCAATCCTGCTGCAGAGCGTCGAGCCCGACTCCGCCCAGAAAGGCGTTGAGTGCCCCGTTCCGGGGGTTGTAGGTGAACTGGAACAGCAGGGCGACAATCGCGATCGACAGCACCTGCGGGAAGAAGTAGACCACCTTGTAGAGGCCCGAGCCGCGCACCCCGGAGATGGCCGCGTTCTTTCGACCGCGGCCACCCACATTGAGCATAAAGGCGAAAAAAAGCCCGAGGCCGAGCGTCACCAGCGGCACGACCAGCAGCAACAGCACATTGTGGCCGACCGATTTCCAGAACAGGTCGTCGTGCAGCAGCCAGGTGTAGTTGTCGAATCCGACCATCTTGAAGTCGGAGCTCAGCCCGGTCCAGTCCGTGAAGGAGTAATAGATGGCCTGGACGAACGGCGAGATCACGAAGACCGCGTAAATCGCCACCGGGAGCACCAGGAACCCCACCGGGAAGCCGTACTTCCGGTACCACCGGACAAACCGGTTTCCCGGGGAGCCCGCGCCGGAGCCGCGCTTCATCACGCCCCGCGCGCCGGACTGGTACTTAACCTGCTGCATGTCTACCGACCTCGGTCTTCCCCGCGGATAACACCGCTGGTGACGCATCGAACCTCATCAGACGTGCTTGTACTTCTTGACGGCGTCGTCCTTGGCCGTGTCATCGGCGAACTTCTGGATCTTCTTGATCGCCTCGGCCGGGGTCATGCGTCCCGCCATCATCTCGCCCAGCACGCCGACGCCGATCTGCTGCTTCTCCAGCGCGACGTACCAGTCCTGCAGCCGCGGGTTGACGACGTTCTTGCCGGCCTTCTCCAGCGCCGCCTGCGCGGACGCCAGGCCCGGCGGCAGGGAAAGACCCTCGGTGCCGCCGTTGAGCGAGGAGAGCGAGGAGACCTGCTTGACGAAGTTCTTGGTGGACTTCTCCCCGAGCATGATCCGCAGCAGCTCCATGCCGCCCTCGGCGTTCTTCGCCGCCTTCGGCACGATGAAGGGCTCACCGCCGGAGGCCCAGATGGTGCCGAACGGCATCTTGTCGCTCTTGTCGAGGCTGGAGGGCGCGCTCACCGCCATCCGGAAGTTCTTCGGCGTGGTCTTCTTCGCCTCGTTCTCCACCCAGGAGCCGTTGGGGATGAACAGCGCCTTGCCCTCGTTCCACGCGGTCTGCGACTCGATGTGGGTGAGGCCCGGGGTGCCCTTGAGGATGTAGCCCTTCTTGTAGAGCTCGTAGTACGCGTCGAAGGCGGCCTTGACGGCCGGGTGCTTCCAGGCGTTCGGCTCCAGATTGTCGATGGCGGTCAGCACATCGGCGCCGCCGATCTTGGCGATGAAGGGGTAGAGGCTGAACGGCAGGTAGTACGGGAACTTGCCCGGGTAGGTCCAGCCGGCGATGCCCTTCTTCTTCGCCGCCGCACAGACCTTGAGCATGTCGTCCCAGGTCTCGGGGTACTCCGCGTCCAGCTTCTGCAGGTTGGTCTTGGAGTACCAGACGCCGTACACGGTGTAGGCGTAGTAGAGGATCCAGACCGGCTTGCCGTCGAACTGGCCCATCTCGACGACACCGGGGCGCAGCGTCTCGCGCACGGTCTTCTTCGGGTCGTCCAGGGAGGGCGCGTCGAGCAGCGGGGTGAGGTCGGTCAGCTGGTTCTTGGCGACCAGGGTGCCGAAGTCCATCTGCTCGGCGCCGGAGTTGTCGATGAGGTCCGGTGGGGTGCCGCCGTTGAACCGCGGCTGCAGGGTGGTCTGGATCTTCTGGGTCGCGGCGTGCTTGACCTTGCCCTTGGGGAAGGCCTTCGCGTACTCCGCCTCGGCGTCCTTGGCGTACTGCTGTCCGAAGCCGCCGTCGAAGATGACGACGTCGAGCGGGGCGCTCGCATTGACGGACAGCGGGTTCTTCTTGGACTTCGTGCCCTTGTCGACCTTCTTGGAGTCGTCGTCGCCGCCGCTCGCGCACGCCGTCAGCACGCTCATGGACGGCACGGTGATCAGTCCGATCGCCGCCGACCGCTTGATCAGGTCACGCCGGCCGAAATCTGGGGTGGATCCCATGCTCAAGTCCTCGCCTTCGTCAGGACTCAGGCGGTGTAACGTCCCCCGTACATGCTCGCCTCCGGCGAGGGGCCCGACACCGCGGGTCAGTTGAAGCGTGAAGCGGAGTATTGCTGGGGAAGTGCCGGGGATTGCGGAGGACCCGCCGAGGCCCGCGCGATGTGGGCCGCGGTACGGCCTTTCCCCTGGGCCGACAGGTATAGTCCACTGGGCCCCACTGGGCAAGATCGAACGGTCATTGGGCGGCAGTCTTTCCCGAGTTGAGACCTGTCCGACATACCGTAGGGGACACAGCCCGTACGGCACGCCGCCGTGCGCGCCATCCTCGAGAGGCGGTCCCTTTGTTCCGGAAGCAGCTCACCCTTACCACCAGTGTTGTCGTGACCGCGACACTCGTGCTCATTTCGGGGTGTGGCTCCGACAGAGGCGGTTCATCCGCCGGGGGCGGCAAGGGCGGCGCGGTGATAGGCAAGGGCATGGCCCAACTTCCCGTGGAGCCCACCGAGGAGCCGACCGAGGAGCCGACCGGGGAGCCCGCGAACGACCCGTACGACGACCCCTCGGACACCCCCACCGGCGGCTCCGGCCTGGTCAGCCCGGACGCCAAGATGGGCACCTGCGGCTGGAGCTCGGACGGCAAGCCCTACGCCAATGTGGAGATCAGCAACTCCAGCTCCACCACGGCCTACTACTCGCTGCTGGTCGGATTCGTCGACAGCTCCGAGGAGGTCGTGACCACCGGCATCGAGTCCGACGCCTCGGTGGCGGGCGGCGCCGACAAGACCATCAAGGTCCACGGGCTCAAGGCGGACAGCTCCAAGACGGCGAAGAAGTGCCGGCTCTCGCTCGCCACCAAGTCAGATCAGGCCGGCTGACGACACACCGGAATCACTCCACCAGGCGCGGGCCGTACCGCCAACCGAGGTACGGCCCGCGCCGTGTTGTCCGGCCGCATCGATCCCTGCCGCATCCTTGACACCACCCTTCCCCTGCCTCCCTACTTATCTCTGCCCGACTCAATTGACAACGTTGTCAGATTCATTGAGAGGCTGAGTATGCGACAGAGACGACGACAGGGACGATGGCGTGGGATCGGACGGCCGGCCGCCCTGGTGGCGGCCGTCCTGCTGGCGGTGACGGCCCAGGGCGCGGCGGTCGCCGTACCGCGCGACCCGGGCGCCGCGCACCACGCCGACCGGGCATTCGCCTCGTCCTTCGAAGCGGGCGATCCGCAGCCCGACTGGCGCAACACCGTGGAGACCGGCCCCGACGGGAAGAAGAAGGCCTCCGGGGTCGACGGCGGCTACTCGTCCGGCATCCCCGGCAATGTCACCGACAAGGTCACCGAGGTCCGGGCGAGCGGCGAGAACACCTCGGCCGGTGAGATCAAGGAGAACCTGGTCGACGGCGAGGTCACCAGCAAATGGCTGGCCTTCGACAAGACCGCCTGGCTCGAGTTCGATCTGAGCGAGCCGGTCGAGGTCGTCCGCTACGCCCTCACCTCCGCCAATGACGCCCCCGGCCGGGATCCGAAGGACTGGACCCTCAAGGGCTCCGCCGACGGCTCCGACTGGACGACGCTCGACACCCGTCAGGGCGAGGCCTTCTCATCACGCCAACAGACCCGTGAGTTCGGCTTCGACAGCTCCACCGCGTACCGGCACTTCCGGCTGGAGATCACCCGCAACGCCGGGGACGACCTCGTCCAGCTCGCCGAGGTCCAGCTCGCGAACGGCGACACCACGCCGCCCGCGCCCTCCGAGATGCGCACCCAGATCGACCGCGGTCCGACCGGCTCCCCCACCGCCAAGGCCAACGCGGGGTTCACCGGGACCCATGCGCTGCGCTACGCGGGCACCCATGAACCGGACGGCCGGGCGTACTCCTACAACAAGGTCTTCGACGTGGACACGGCCGTCACCCGCGACACCCTGCTGTCGTACCAGATCTTCCCGTCGATGCCCGAGACCGATCTCAACTACCCGGCCACCCATGTCTCCGTCGATCTCGCCTTCACCGACGGCACCTACCTCAGCGAGCTGCCGGGCGCGGTCGACCAGCACGGCGCGCGGATGAGCCCGCAGGGCCAGGCCGCCTCCAAGACGCTGTACGTCAACCAGTGGAACCACAAGGAGTCCCGGCTCGGCGTGGTCGCCGCGGGCAAGACGATCGACCGCATACTCGTGGCATACGACTCCCCCAAGGGCCCGGCGCAGTTCCGCGGCTGGGTGGACGACATCTCCCTCGCCCCCAAGGCGCACGGGAAGCGGCTGTCGCATCTGTCGGACTACGCCGTGACCACCCGGGGCACCAACTCCAGCGGCTCCTTCTCGCGCGGCAACAACTTCCCGGCGACCGCCGTCCCCAACGGCTTCAACTTCTGGACTCCGGTGACGAACGCGGGCTCCACCGACTGGCTCTACCAGTACGCCCGCGCCAACAACGCCGACAACCTCCCCACCATCCAGGCGTTCAGCGCGAGCCATGAGCCGAGCCCCTGGATGGGCGACCGGCAGACCTTCCAGGTGATGCCGTCCGTCGCGTCCGATGTCCCGGACGCCTCCCGGACCGCCCGTGCCCTCCCCTTCCGCCACGACAAGGAGAGCGCCCGTCCGTACGCGTACGGGGTGACGTTCGAGAACGGCCTCAAGGCGGAGATGGCGCCCACCGACCACGCCGCGATCATGCGCTTCACCTATCCGGGTGAGGACGCGAGCGTCGTCTTCGACAATGTCACCGGCGACGGCGGGCTGACCCTCGACGCCGAGCACGGGGTCGTCTCCGGCTACTCCGACGTCAAGAGCGGACTGTCCACCGGGGCCACCCGGCTCTTTGTCCACGGGGTCTTCGACGCACCCGTCAGCGCGGGCGGCAAGCTCTCCGGAGACGGCGGCAAGGATGTCACCGGCTACTTCCGCTTCAAGCCGGGCAAGGACCGCACCGTTACCCTGCGGCTGGCCACCTCCCTCATCGGCATCGATCAGGCGAAGGCCAACCTCGACCGCGAGATTCCGGCATCGGCCTCGTTCGGGCAGGTGAAGCGGGCAGCGCAGCGGGCCTGGGACAAGATCCTGGGCGTCATTGAGGTCGAGGGCGCCGATCATGACCAGCTCACCACGCTCTACTCCAGCCTCTACCGGCTGTACCTCTATCCCAATTCCGCTTTCGAGAACACCGGGACCGGGGCCAAGCCCAAGTACCAGTACGCCAGCGCCTTCTCGCCAGGCTCCGGGGAGAACACCCCGACCCACACCGGCGCGAAGATCGTCGATGGCCAGGTCTATGTCAACAACGGCTTCTGGGACACCTACCGCACCACCTGGCCCGCCTACTCCCTCCTCACCCCGAAGCGGGCGGGAAAGATGGTCGACGGGTTCGTCCAGCAGTACAAGGACGGCGGCTGGATCTCCCGCTGGTCCTCGCCCGGCTACGCCGACCTCATGACCGGCACCAGCTCGGACGTGGCCTTCGCCGACGCCTACCTCAAGGGCGTCCGCTTCGACGCCGAATCCGCGTACGACGCGGCACTGAAGAACGCCACCACCGTGCCGCCCACCTCGGGCGTCGGCCGCAAGGGCATGCCCACCTCGCCCTTCCTCGGCTACACCAGCACCGAGACCCACGAGGGCCTGTCCTGGGCGCTGGAGGGCTATCTCAACGACTTCGGACTGGCCCGGATGGGCAAGGCGCTCTACGCGAAGACGAAGAAGGCCCGCTACCAGGAGGAGTCGGAGTACTTCCTGCACCGCGCCCAGAACTACGTCACGCTCTTCGACGACAAGGCGGGCTTCTTCCAGGGCAAGGACGCCGACGGAAAGTGGCGCGTCCCCTCGGACACGTACGACCCCCGGGTCTGGGGCTACGACTACACCGAGACCAACGGCTGGGGCTACGCCTTCACCGCGCCCCAGGACAGCCGGGGCCTGGCCAACCTCTACGGCGGCCGGTCCGGGCTCGCCAAGAAGCTCGACACCTACTTCTCCACCCCGGAGACCGCCTCCCCCGAGTTCGCCGGCTCCTACGGCGGCGTCATCCATGAGATGACCGAGGCGCGGGACGTCCGCATGGGCATGTACGGGCACAGCAACCAGGTGGCCCACCACGTCACCTATATGTACGACGCGGCCGGCCGGCCCCGGGAGACCCAGGAGAAGGTCCGCGAGGTGCTCTCCCGCCTCTACACCGGCAGCGAGATCGGCCAGGGCTACCACGGTGACGAGGACAACGGCGAGCAGTCCGCGTGGTACGTCTTCAGCTCGCTGGGCTTCTATCCGCTGGTGATGGGCGGCTCGGAGTACGCGGTCGGGTCGCCCCTGTTCACCAAGGCCACGGTGCATCTGGAGAACGGCCGCGACCTGGTGATCAAGGCCCCGCGCAACAGCGCGCGGAATGTGTACGTCCAGGGCCTGAAGGTCAACGGCAGGCCCTGGTCGTCCACGGCCCTCCCCCACTCGGTGCTCGCGCGGGGCGGGACGCTGGAGTTCGCGATGGGGGCGCGGCCGTCGCAGTGGGGCACGGGCAAGAACGCCGCGCCGTCCTCCATCACCCAGGACGACAAGGTGCCCACCCCACGCCGCGACCTGACCGTGCCCAGCGGCGGCACGGCCCTGCTGGACAACACCTCCGGCACGGAGGCGACGTTCGAGTCGGTGGACCTCCCGGTCACCGAGCCGGGCCGCGCCGTCCAGTACACCCTGACCTCGGCGGACCACGCCAAGGCCCCGTCCGGCTGGGTGCTCCAGGGCTCGCGGGACGGCGAGAAGTGGCAGGAGCTGGACCGGCGCTCGGACCAGTCCTTCGCCTGGAACAAGCAGACCCGCGTCTTCTCGGTCGACGCCCCGGGCACGTACGCCCACTACCGCCTGGTGCCGGACGACAAGGCCACCCTCGCGGAGGTCGAGTTGCTCGGCTGATCCATGAGGAGGGCCGGGCCCGCGGGTCCGGGGCCCGGCCCTCGTCCGGGCGCGGGTGCGTGCCGCCCGGCGACGCGCCACCGGGCGGCACGCGGCTTGGCCACCTTGCCCGCCGTCTCGCGCCTTCGGCGCATGGAGCATGGGTGGGATAGGGGGCGGTCCGCCCCGCTGCCATCCGGCGGGCCGAGAGGGGCGGGGGCCGGTGGCGCATGGGGTCCGTGAGGGGGCTGTGGTAGCGGGCGGCCGCGGGCCGATGCCTCGTACCGGCCCTTCCCGGTACCCCTCTCGGAAACGTTTGATGAAGCGTTTGCGCCAGATCAAGCGTTTTTTGGGGGGTACCCCCATCGGCAACGGCGTGGGCCCGGCCTCCGGGCCCGCCGATCTCCCCGTTCCTCCGCGCGGCCAAGGACGGCGAGTTCGACCGCCTCACCGGGGACCGGTGGGGGCCGCCTCGCCGTCGTAGTCCAGCCGGGCCTGCCCGACCTTGGGCAGATTGTCCGCTGACCAGGTCGCGAGCGTGGCGAAGAGCAGCGCCAGGCTGCGGCCGAGGTCGCTGATCTCGTACTCGACCCGCGACGGGACCTCCGCGTGCCCGAGGAGCTGAGCGGACGGTTCAGCCCGCGCAGCGCCATCACCCACCGTCTCGACGTCCGCCGCTACGCCGGCCAGAAGCGGGCCGCGGGCCGCCGAGCCCGCGTACGGCCGCGTCCAGGACCCACTCCGCCAGGTCGCTGGCCGCCCATCACTCCCAGGGCAACGGGACCGGCCGCATGAACGCCGTCATCGTCTGCCGCCCCGCGGTCGCCGCGCAGCGCGGTGGCCCCCGGCGGCGGGTCATGGCGGCCGCGGTGGAACACCGTCACCTGCCAACCGCGCCCGAGCGCCGCCTCGGTGACGGCTCGCCCCACGAACTCCGTACCGCCCAGCATCAGAAGTCTCATGACGGGGACTGTGCCCGCTGACCGTCGCCGACAGAACCACTGCATGCTCTGAGCAGATTCGCCCTGAGCGGAAGCCGGGCGGCGGGAGCCCGGCTTCCGCGACGCCCCCGCCGTGACTCCTCCCCGGTATGGTCTTGCCGTCCGGGGCCCGGAACGCCTTGGTCGCGAAGATCAGCCGCTTCCGCACCCCCGACAACCCCGCGACGGATTCGCCATGATGGGCGCATGATCCTCCGCAAGCTACGTGACACCGAGGAGGACGCCGAGGCGGTCTGGGACGTGGCCGCTGCCGCCTTCGGCGACTCCAGCGCCCTCATGGGCGAAGCCGACAGCGTGTGGCCACCGCAGTACGTCTCCGACGTCCGCAGCCGGAACCGGCATCTCGCCCGCACCGACCCGGGCGGCTGCTGGATCGCCGTGGACGACGAGGGAGCGCCGGTCGGCGCGGCCCTGTCCACGCGGCGCGAGGGCACCTGGGGGCTGGCGATGTTCGCGGTGCTGCCCGAGGCGCAACGGCGCGGCGTCGGCCGGGAGTTGCTGGCCACCGTGCTGACGTACGGCCGGGGGTGTCTGCGCGGGATCATCTGCGGCTCGCAGGACCCGCGCGCGGCGGCGACGTACCGCCGCGCGGGCTTCGCCCTGCACCCGGCGATGCGGCTGTGCGGCACCGTCGGACCGGAGACCAAGGAGCGTCTGTCCGCCCCCGACGGCGCCGTCCACGAGGGGCTGGCCCGCCACCGGGACCTACTCGACTCCGTCGACCGCCGCACCCGGGGCGGGGCCCATGGCCCCGACCACGACCTGCTGCTGCGCCAGCGACGCCTGCTGGTGGTGGACGACCTGGCGGGCAGCGGATACTGCTACGTCGCCGACGACGGCAAGATCGAGCTGCTGGCCGCGACCTCCCGCCGCCTGGCCAAGCGCCTCCTGACCGCCGCCCTGCTCTGCATGCCGGACGGCACCGACGCCCGCGTACCGAGCCTGACGGCGGAGCAGCAGTGGGCGGTCGACGTCGGTCTGGAAGCGGGTCTGGAGCTGTCCACCGGCGGCTATGTGTGCCTGCGCGGCATGCCGCCCCCGGCCCCGTACATCCCGTCGAGTACGTTCCTGTGACCGGATCCGGATAGTCCCCGATCGAGGTCCCGCCGGCGCTCGCCGCCGCCCACAGCCGGTACGAGGGGGCCGCCGGGCGTGCGTGGACGGCAGTGCTTCCCGGGCCGGCCACCGCCTTCATGGATCGCTGGGAGCTGCGCCTTGACGGGCCGCCGGCGCACGGCGTGATGGCGCTGGTGCTGCCCGTGCTCCGGGCGGACGGCTCCCGGGCCGTCCTCAAACTGCAGCCCGTCACCGCGGAGAGCGAGGGCGAACCCGACGACATCACGGCGACCGGGGATGTGCCGCGCGCGGTGCGCCGACGGTTCGATCTGATGACCGAGGTGCTGGGCCTGGACCGGGAGCGGGCACGGGGCTGGACGCTCGCGCGCGTGCCGCAGAACACGCTGTGGGAGGTGAGGGAGGGCGAAACGGCGGTCCAGCCGGCACAGACGGCCATCGCCCGCGCGCTGCTCACCCGCTGACGCGGACGGGCGCACCGGCTGACGCGGACGGGCCGCACCGGCTGACGCGGACGGGCCGCACCCCGCCGTGGGGGTGCGGCCCGTCCGTACGTACTACAGCGGCGCTTACTTGCGGATCAGCGACCGCAGCACGTACTGCATGATGCCGCCGTTGCGG
Organism: Streptomyces sp. NPDC005393; assembly: GCF_040606675.1. Lineage (NCBI taxonomy): Bacteria > Bacillati > Actinomycetota > Actinomycetes > Kitasatosporales > Streptomycetaceae > Streptomyces > Streptomyces sp. NPDC005393. Next base: position 182,240 of record NZ_JBEXFG010000002.1, read on the forward strand.
TAGTAGTCCGCCTCGCCGGGGGTGTCGATGCGCACCTTGGCGTCGAACTCGACCTCGCCGGCCTTGACCTTCACGGTCTCCGGGATGCCGCCGTCATTGAGGGCGGTGATGCCGGTGATCTCGAAGGTCTCCTCGCCGGTCAGGCCGAGGGCCAGGGCCGAGGAGCCCTCGGGGAACTGGAGCGGGAGGACGCCCATGCCGATGAGGTTCGAGCGGTGGATGCGCTCGTACGACTCGGCGATGACGGCCTTGACGCCGAGCAGCGCGGTGCCCTTGGCGGCCCAGTCGCGGGAGGAGCCGGAGCCGTACTCCTTGCCGGCCAGGATGACCAGCGGGATGCCGGCGGCCTGGTAGTTCTGCGACGCGTCGTAGATGAAGGAGACCGGCCCGCCCTCCTGCGTGAAGTCGCGGGTGAAGCCGCCCTCGGTGCCGGGCGCGATCTGGTTGCGCAGCCGGATGTTGGCGAAGGTGCCGCGGATCATGACCTCGTGGTTGCCTCGGCGGGAGCCGTAGGAGTTGAAGTCACGACGCTCGACACCGTGCTCGATGAGGTACTTGCCGGCCGGGGTGTCGGCCTTGATCGCACCGGCCGGGGAGATGTGGTCGGTGGTGACCGAGTCGCCCAGCTTGGCCAGCACCCGGGCGCCCGCGATGTCCTCGACCGGGGTGAGCTCCATCGTCAGGCCCTCGAAGTACGGGGGCTTGCGGACGTAGGTGGACTCGGGGTCCCACTCGAAGGTGTCACCGGTCGGGATGGGCAGCGCCTGCCACTGGGCGTCACCGGCGAAGACGTCGGCGTAGCTGGTGTGGAACATCTCCTGGCCGATCGCGGAGGCGACGACCTCCTCGACCTCCTGCTCGGAGGGCCAGATGTCGCTCAGGTGGACCGGGTTGCCGTCCTGGTCGATGCCCAGGGCGTCGCGCGTGATGTCCACCTTCATGGAGCCCGCGATGGCGTACGCGACGACCAGCGGCGGGGACGCCAGGTAGTTCATCTTGACGTCGGGGTTGATCCGGCCCTCGAAGTTGCGGTTGCCGGAGAGGACGGCGGCAACGGCGAGGTCGGCCTCGTTGACGGCCTTGGAGACCTCCTCCGGCAGCGGGCCGGAGTTGCCGATGCAGGTGGTGCAGCCGTAGCCGACGAGGTTGAAGCCGAGCTTGTCGAGGTACGGGGTGAGGCCCGCCCGGTCGTAGTAGTCCATGACGACCTTGGACCCGGGGGCCAGGGTGGTCTTGACCCACGGCTTGCGGGTCAGGCCCTTCTCGACGGCCTTCTTGGCCACCAGGGCGGCCGCGACCATGACGTACGGGTTGGAGGTGTTGGTGCACGAGGTGATCGCGGCGACGGTCACGGCGCCGTGGTCGATCTGGTACTCGGTCCCGTCGGGGGCGACCACCGGGGTCGGCTTGGTGGGCACGCCGTTGGAGACGGCCGGGGCGTCCGAGGCCGGGAAGGACTCGATGCCCGCCTCGTCCAGGTCGGCGACGGGGACGTAGTTACGGACGTCCTGCGCGAACTTCTCGGCGGCCTCGGCCAGCACGATGCGGTCCTGCGGACGCTTGGGGCCGGCGATCGACGGGACGACCGTCGCCAGGTCCAGCTCCATCGTCTCGGAGAAGTCCGGCTCGGCGGCCGGGTCCAGCCACAGGCCCTGCTCCTTGGCGTACGCCTCGACGAGCGCGAGCTGCTGCTCGCTGCGGCCGGTGAGCTTCAGGTAGTTGATCGTCTCGCCGTCGATCGGGAAGATCGCCGCGGTCGAGCCGAACTCCGGCGACATGTTGCCGATGGTGGCGCGGTTGGCGAGCGGGATCGAGGCGACGCCCTCGCCGTAGAACTCGACGAACTTGCCGACCACACCGTGCTTGCGCAGCATCTCGGTGATCGTCAGCACCAGGTCGGTGGCGGTGGTGCCGGTCGGCAGCTGGCCCGTGAGCTTGAAGCCGACGACGCGCGGGATCAGCATCGAGACCGGCTGACCCAGCATCGCGGCCTCGGCCTCGATGCCGCCGACGCCCCAGCCGAGCACACCGAGGCCGTTGACCATGGTGGTGTGCGAGTCGGTGCCGACGAGGGTGTCCGGGTACGCCTGGCCGCCTCGGACCATGACCGTACGGGCCAGGTGCTCGATGTTCACCTGGTGGACGATGCCGGTGCCGGGCGGGACGACCTTGAATTCGTCGAAGGCGGTCTGGCCCCAGCGCAGGAACTGGTAGCGCTCGCGGTTGCGGCCGTACTCCAGCTCCACGTTCTTCTGGAAGGCGTCCGGCGCACCGAAGACGTCCGCGATCACGGAGTGGTCGATGACCAGCTCGGCCGGGGCCAGCGGGTTGATCTTCGCCGGGTCGCCGCCGAGCTCCTTGACGGCCTCACGCATGGTGGCGAGGTCCACGACGCACGGCACACCGGTGAAATCCTGCATGATCACACGGGCCGGCGTGAACTGGATTTCCTGGCTGGGCTGGGCCTGCGAGTCCCAGCCGCCCAGCGCGCGGATGTGGTCGGCGGTGATGTTCGCGCCGTCCTCGGTGCGGAGCAGGTTCTCCAGCAGCACCTTCAGGCTGTACGGGAGGCGGGCGGACCCCTCCACCTTGTCCAGCCTGAAGATCTCGTACGACTCGTCGCCCACCTGCAGGGTGCTGCGGGCGTCGAAGCTGTTCGCCGACACGACAGTCTCCTTCATGCATGAATTCGCGCGTACCACCGCAATGCTGCCGTCACATGCCCGCGCCGATCCGCTAAGGCAGGGCTAAGTTAGGTAACCCTTACCAATGCGGGTGCGGCGGTGCGCCTTCCAGCAGATATCTCGATGTCGAGATAACTCTAGTACATCGCTCCCGCGCGGTCATGTCATGCCCGGGTGTCCTGTCTCAGCGGACCCGGGGCAGTCTCGGTCTTTCCGGGGCATCGGTGGCAGCGTCTCAGTCTTTCTCGGGCGAGTAGTGCGGTGTCTCAGTCTTTCTGAGGTGCCGCTGACTCGCCTTGCCTACGGTCGCTGTACCGCGTCGGTGCTTGGTCTTGGGGGCCGGGATGGATGCAGCGGACTTCTGGGTGCGGCTGGTCGGGCCGGATGGTGCCAAGCGTGAGGGTCCGTTGTCCGTGATGTGGCCGGTGCGGTTCGAGTCCGGGGTGCCGTCGCGGTCCTTTCCGTCGTATCGCGGGCAGCGGAACTTCACGGGCTGGTACTGGTCGGCGACGGCTGGAGGGCACGTTCCTTATGAGTCCTGGCTGGAGCGTGATCACCTCATGCGGCTCGATTTCGATTCCGAGGTAGTCGGCGTGGCTGCCCAGCCGTTCGGGTTGTCCTGGCGGGACAGCGAGTTGGGTCCGCTGACGCACACGCCTGACCTCTTCGCGCGGCGGACCGATGGAACGGGTCTGGTGGTGGACGTCAGGCCGGATGACCGGATCGGCGAGCGCGACGCGGTGAAGTTCGCCGGAACCAGGGATGCGTGCGCTCTGGTCGGCTGGGAGTACGAGCGGGTCGGCGAGCTGGATCCCGTGTTCGCGGCGAATCTGCGTTGGCTGGCGGGGTTCCGGCATGCGCGGGTGATGCGGGAGGACACCGCGGCGGCTCTGCGGAGGGTGTTCGCGGGTGGAGCCGGTCTGCTGGCCGGTGCTCGGGCCTGCGGTGATCCGGTTCACGTGCTTCCGGTGGTCTACCACCTGCTGTGGTGCCGGCAGCTGGCGGTCGACCTGGAGTCGTCGCCGTTGTCGGCGTCCGCATGGGTGACGCCGGGCCGGGTGGCGCGGGAGGGAGGCGGGGATGGTGATGCGTCCGCGGCTGCTGTCCGTGGGTGACCGGGTCCGGTTCGACGGCCGGGAGCAGACTGTGGTGGCCTTGTCCGGGCCGCGGGTGCGGCTGGTCGACGACGGCCAGGAAGCCGCCGTGGTGCTGCTGACGCATCTGGTGGGGTCGGCGGGCTTCGAGGTCCTCAGCGCCGTTCCCGCCCGACCGCTGGTAGCGGCCTCGGGGGTGTTGGACGGGCTGCCCCAGGAGGCGGTGGAGCGGGCGGAGTGGTGGCAGCGGCATCTGGTGGAGGTGCTGACGGGCCGGCCGCTGGATGATCCTGGAGGCCCGGTCCGCGAGGAGTACGACCCGGCGACTCGGTCTCTGCGGCAGCGGGAGCTTGCCAAGGTAGCGGAGTTACGGGAGTGCGGGACGCCGGTGTCGCTGTCCCGGCTCCAGCGCTTCCGGGCCCGGTTCGAGTCCGACGGCATTGCCGGGCTGGTTGACCGGCGCTCACGGGCGATGAGTCGGCCGACGGGCCGGGTGGATCCGCGGGTGGTGGCCGCGCTGGAGCAGGTGGTGGCGGCTCAGACCGAGCGTTCGACGGTCTCCGGCGAGGTCTTGCGGCACCGGATGGAACGCGTCCTGGAGGCCGATCACGGCCGGGACGCGGTGTCTCTGCCGTCGCGGGCGACGTTTTACCGGCTGCTGTCCGCGGTCAGCACCGGCCGTCACACTTTGGGCTCGGCCCGCACTCGGCGGTCGCTGGCCAAGCGTCCGGAGGGCACGTTCGGGATGCTGACGGCGGTTCGGCCTGGCGAGGTCATGGAGATCGACTCGACGCCGCTGGACGTGCTCGTGGTCCACGACGACGGCACGACGGATTCCTGCGAGATGACCGGCCTGGTCGACCTGGCGACGCGGACGCTGGCGGCGGCGGTGCTGCGCCCGACGACGAAGGCGGTGGACGCCGCGCTGCTGTTGGCCAGGGCCATGACGCCTGAGCCGATGCGGCCCGGCTGGCCGGAGGCGCTGCGCATGACCCAGTCGGTGTTGCCCCATGCCTCGCTGCTGGATCTCGACACGCGGCTGGCCCAGGCTGCGGGGGTGCCGGTGATCACACCGGAGACGATCGTCTGCGATCGCGGCAAGGCGTTCATGTCCGAGACCTTCCGCCGGGCCTGTCACACGCTGGAGATTTCTCTGCAACCCGCGCACCCGGACACTCCGACCGACAAACCACATGTCGAGCGGACGCTCCAGTCGGTCGCGTCGATGTTCGTCCAGTTCCTGCCGGGTCATACGGGCCGCAGTACTGAGCACCGCGGCACGGCGCCGGAGAAAGAGGCGGTCTGGTCGATCCACCAGCTGCAGGCCCTGCTGGAGGAGTGGATCGTCGCCCGGTGGCAGAACCGGACCCATGACGGGCTGCGGGATCCGTTGATGCCAGGTCGGCCACTGAGCCCGAATGAGAAGTACGCAGCGCTGGTCACCGCGGCCGGCCATGTCCCCATCACGCTGTCGCCGGACGAGTACATCGGGCTGCTGCCTCGCCAGCAACGGACTCTCAACTCCTACGGCTTCAGGATCAACCACCGGATCTACGACGGCCCGGCACTGGCAGATCTACGCAGCGGGCGCGTTGGCAGCGGCCGTGAGGGAGGCCGCTGGGATGTCCATCACGACCCCTACGACATCTCCCGCGTCTGGGTACGCCACCCCGAGAGCCGCGAGTGGATCACTGTGTTCTGGCGGCATCTGCGCACGACACCGGTTCCTATGGGTGAGCTGGCCTGGGACCAGGCCCGCAGGATCGTCGCTGAGCGCGGTCCTGCCCGTGACAACGAGACGGCGATCAGCCAGGCCGCGGCGGACCTGCTGAACGTCATGGCCGCCGGGCCTGAATCCCCTCCGCCCAAGAGAACCGAGCAGGGCAGGGCAGCACGGCGGCGCAACCGCCGGGTCGCAGCCCGCACCCGCGCCACAGCAGAACCCTCCTACCCCCGCCCCGAGATCCCGCCTCGACCTGAGCAGACCGGACCGGCTGAGCCGGAGGCGGAGGAGGACATGGCGGATGTGATCCCCCTTGGCCTGTCCGATCCGCGAGAGGACCCCTGGAGGCGTTCATGACGGCCAGCGAACAGCCCACGTCACGTTCTCTCGCCGAGCGGGATACCGAGAGGCAACTGCAGCTGACCACCTTGGAAGGATGGCGGGATTTCGTCACCGACGCTCCGCCGCCGTCCGCACTGCTGACCGAACAGGAATACCAGGCTCTGTCCGCGACCGAACGGGTACTGGACGACGAGGACCGCATCGATTACCACGCACGCACACTGGTGGTGGCTACTCCGACGATCCGGCACATCGTGACCTGCGGACGCCGTCAGGTGCTGATGAACCGCCACGAGCGGGGCGCCCGCCGCGGGTTGCTGGTGTCCGGGCCGGCCGGCACCGGCAAGTCCATCGCGATCACGCAGCTCGGCCTTTCGCACGAGCTCGCCGACCGGGCCCGGCATCCTGGTGTCACCGACCGCATTCCGGCGATCTATGTGACGGTGCCGCCTGCCGCAACGGCCCGGATGATCGCGGCGGAGTTCGCCCGCTTTCTCGGCCTGCCGGTCCGCGCCCGGCTGAACATGACGGACATCATCGAAGCCGTGGTCGGCGTGCTCATCGACGCCCGCTGCAGCCTCATCCTGGTCGACGAAGTGCACAACATCTCGCTGACCACCCGCAACGGTGCCGAAGTGTCCGACACCCTCAAGTACTTCTCCGAACGCATTCCCGCCACGTTCGTCTACGCCGGGCTCGACCTGGACAACAAGGGCCTGCTGGAGGGCACCCGGGGCGCACAGATCGCGGGACGCTTCACCCTCATCCCCACCGCTCCCTTCCCGCAAGGACCGGAGTGGAACCGTTTGGTCGCCACCTTGGAAGACACCCTCCGGCTGCGCCGCCACCGGCGAGGCACCCTTCGCAAGCTGGACGGCTGGCTGCATACGCACACCGGCGGAATGATCGGCGCCCTGTCCCACGCCGTCCGCGGCGCTGCCATCGACGCGATCCTCACCAACACCGAGAAGATCACGAAAGCAGGGATCGAAGCTGTCCCGCTGGATTTCGCCGCCGAGTCCGACCGCCGCGCGAAGCTCATCAAGGCGAAGCGGCCATGACCGCTGAACTGGCCCGACTGCCGATGAGAGTGCGGCCGCACCTGGGCGAGAGCACGGATTCGTACATCCGGCGGCTGGCCCGCGCCAACCATCTCAGGCCCAGCTACCTCCACGGGTTCCTCTGCGGGCCGCCGAACTGGTTCGGCAAGCCTCTCCTGACACGTCTCGCCGCCCTGACCGGCCACAGCAGCGACGGACTGCAGCATGCTCTGGCGGACGCGAGTTCCCCACGTCGGCGCCGCAAGCCCGCTCCCGTCCGCGCCGGCTGGCCCGAGGTCCTCGCCGACCAGCTCCGGGCCGCCCGGGACGATGCCGCCCTCCGTCCGCTGCCGCTGCCGCTGCTGGCCCGGAGGCACGGCATCAGCCGACGCGCCCTCCGGCATGCCCTCACGCTCGATCTTCCGCCGACGCGCTCCGCCGGCCGTCGCGGACCCTCGGCACTGTCATCGCTGCAGCCGGTGATCGACGCCATGGCCGCACACGGCTGCCGGGCCCGGGAGATCTGGACGCGGTTGATGAACGAGTACGACACGTCCGTGAGCCTGTCCACGATCATCATCTATCTGCGGACGCGGGACAGCTGATGCCTCCCACCCGCCGGCTCCCCAGACTTGTGCCCCTCTTCCGGGACGAATCAGTCGACTCGTTCCTCGCCCGGCTGGCCGCGGCCAACCACGTGGACACCGAGGAACTCCGGGCGCTTCTCCAAATCCGCATGCTGAAGAAGACCCCCGTCACAGCGCTGCGAGAACCACTCGCCACCGTTTCCGGCTACACCGAACACCAACTGACCCTGGCCCTGCCTGAGTTCATCACGGTGGAGAACACCGACACCCCGGGCCTCATCGACCGGCCTCTGATCAACGACCGCACACCCCAGCGACCTGCCTGCCGTCTCTGCACCCTCCGGGCGGGCATCGCCGAGCCGGTCATCTGCTGGATGACCCATGACCGCAATGTCTGTCTCCGCCACTGGCTCTGGATCGGTGACGGCTGCCAGAACCCGGATGACCAGGTCAACATCTCCCCACTGCCTGCCACCGTTCTGGCCCAGCGGCAGCACCGCAACCTCATCGCCCGCCACGGGCGGCGCTGGGTCAACCTCGCATTCCACGACGCGAAGAAGATCTTCCTGGCCTGGAAGGAACGCTACGAGTTCGGCCCCGAGGAAGCCGTCGTCCGGCGTCTGACAGCTCTGATCTACCCCTCCGGCAAACCCGTCGCCGACGGGCTGGCCCTCGCCGCCGGCTTCCACCCCGAAATCGTCACACTCTCCGGCCTGCTCGCCTCCGACCACTGGGAACGAACCGCTTTGCGGAACGGTGGCCTTGCCCCCTTCATCCGTGAAGTCAGCACCCGCGGCATCGTCGCCGGCTACGAACCCGACGACATCGACGACCCCCTCATCAAGTGGGTTCGTGACCGTCTCACCCACTACAAATTCGCCCTTCACCACGCCGGATGGGACACGCTCTCGCTGATCTTGCACAACGAGACAACCCGCAGAACCACCAACCAGCCGACGAAAGACTTCCGCACCTGCCCCTTGACCTTCCCCCGCTACTGACACGGCCGCAAGGGGGTGATCGAAAACGGATTGCGCACAGGGGCTGCGGTTGGATAGATGTTGCGAACGAGCCCCTGCCGCAAGGGTGAGGGGCACGACAGCGAGAGGAGGGATAAGCCGATGATCCCCATGATCACCGCGCTTGCGTCCTCCCGGGGCGTGGACCGCGTCTGACCCCGGAGCGGACGGGCGCCTTCACCGGAGCGTGCCTGAACCGTGAACCAGAACGACCTGACCATACGTCCGATCAACGGACCCGAAGAACTCGGTCTCTTCTCTCAACTGCCCTACGTCCTCAACGAGGAACTGGCAGACGACCTTGCCGTCGGCCGACGACGCCCGGAATGGATGTGGGTCGCCCTGCGCGGTGACCGCCTACTGGCCAGAGCTGCCTGGTGGAGCCGAGTCGGCAGCGACACACCGCTCATCCTGGATGTCCTCGACATCGACGACAACGCCCCGAATCTCGATCACAGCGACATCGGGGTGCGACTTCTGCACACCGCGACGGCTGCCACCCTTTCGAACGGGTCGTGTCCCCCTGAGTACAGCCGTCTCGTCCCGCCGGACTGGCGTGAGAACACACGGATCAGAGAAGCCGTCGAGAACCGCATGACGGTACTGGAACGGACCGGTGCACGGCTCTTCGTCGAACGGCTGCGCCTGGAGTGGCATCCGGAATCGCCAGTCCCGAAGCCCACCGAGCGCCTTGCGTTCCGGCCGATCCGCGGCGCCGATGAACTCGTGGCATTGATGGCCTCGGTCATGGACGGAACGCTGGACGCACACGGCCGTGACGACCTGACCCGGATGTCCGCCCAAGAGGCGGCCATCAAGCACTACGAAGACGAGCTGGCGCGCTACACAAGCCCACGAGACTGGTGGCGGATCGCAACGCTGCCCGACGGAGAGCCAGTGGGATTCGTCCTCCCAGCCCACAACGGCTACAACGCGATCATCGCCTACATCGCGGTCCTTCCCACGCACCGCGGCAATGGCTACATCGACGACCTACTCGCCGAGGGCACCCGCATCCTTGCCGGGCAGGACGTCCCTCGCATCCGCGCGTCCACAGACCTGGGCAATGTCCCGATGGCGAACGCCTTCCATCGCGCTGGATACGTCAATTTCGGGCGGGAAATCAATATGACCTGGAGCTGATCGACCACCGGGCAGGTGCTCCAGAGACGGCACTCCCGCAAACGCCCGGGCTGCCTCAGGTCGGATGAGACAACCCCAGCAGCGATGTCTCAATCGATCCGAGGCAGCCCTCGTCACCGGGCCACAATGCCTCAGATCGATTGAGACAGGACACCGGGTTGTCCGCTGTCATCCAATCGAGGCGTTTGACAGCGAACCCAGTCGTTTCGGCTTCTTTGCCAGTGAACCCGGTCTCGTACGAGGTAACGCGCTGGGGGTGCTGGGTGGCCGTACCGGTCGGGGTGGATCTTGCGGAGCCATACGTCGAGCTGTCGTATGTGGATGGTGTACGCGAGCGTCGGCGGCGTCCGCTGCTGGACTGTGTGACGGCCCAGTTCGAGGACGTGACCGCCGTACGGCCGTTTCGCTGGTCGCGCGGTGAGCGTCACTTCTGCGGCTGGTACTGGGCGGCAACAACCGGGCAGCACGTCGGTTTCGAATCGTGGCTGGAGCGGGACCGGCTTCTGCTGATGGACTTCGATCCGAGGTGGTGGGGACCGCCTCGCAACCGTTCTGGCTGCACTGGCACGACGGCGAGCGGGAGCGTCGGCACGCTCCGGACTACTTCGTACGCCGCACGGACGGCTCGGCGGTGGTCGTCGATGCCCTCGGCGGTCACTTCCTGGAGCCAGCGGAGATGGAACAAGGTGGGGAGCGTCTCAAGCCGGTCGCCGGCGGCATCGGCGCCGACCATCAGCGGGACCGGGGCCGAGAGAGCCGGCCCGGCCGACGCCGGCACCCTGAGGCTGCACCGCGAACCCGTGCTCGCTGACGAACTCGTCGCCCAGGCGGTGGCGGCCCACCGCACCCGTGCCGAGGCTTCCGGTGTCCGTCTGCTCACCCGCACCGATCCCGGTCTGTGGCTGGACGCCGATCCGGTGAGGATGCGCCAGGCCCTGGGCAACCTCGTCTCCAACGCGCTCCGGCACACCCCCGCGGACGGCACGGTGACGGTCACCGCCCGGCAGACCGGTGACCTGGCCGTCCTCACGGTGGAGGACACCGGCGGCGGCATCGCCCTGGAGGACCTGCCCCATGTGTTCGAGCGTTTCTGGCGGGCCGAGAAGTCCCGCAGCGGACACACGGGCGGCAGTGGACTGGGGCTGTCCATCGTCCGCCAGTTCGTCGAGGCACATGGTGGAACCGTCACCGCGGACAGCGAGCCCGGCACCGGGGCGGTGTTCACCATCCGGCTCCCCCGCGGGCAGGAGCCGGACAGCCTGTCGCCGTGACGTGCGATCGTGCGCGGCCTGACGTTGACTGGGCCCGTTCACCGGTACGGGTGATCGCCGGACGGATACGCCCCGAGGCGTGGCGGACCGCGTTAGACCTGAGGCAGTCGTCCCGATACCCGGTGGAGGCCCGACGTGAGCACGCAATCGCCTTCGTACGTGGCGGATGACCCCGAAACCGCACTCAAGTACGCGATCCAGCGTATCCGCCATCTGGGGAGGACGCGGGCGCGTTGCTGCCCGACCGGACCCTGCTGATCGTCGAGGTCACATCGGAGGCGGACGGGACGGTCGACCGGACCGTGAAGCGCCGGCGGTACGCCGAGTACGGTGCTCCCCTGTATCTGCTGGTCGACCGGCAGGAGCGCCCGCGCACCCTGTACGCCGGGCCGGGGCCGGTCGGGTACGCCGTGGTGGACGGGCCGTACGGTTTCGGGGTGCCGGTGTGGCTGCCGGAACCGTTCGAACTGGAGCTGGACACCTCCGAGTTCTGATCTGAGCCACCCCCGGACGCCGCGATACTGCCACCCATGGATCCGCAACTGCTCCGCACCTTCGTCTCCGTGGCCCACCGCGGCTCCTTCTCCGCGGCCGCCCGGGAGCTGGGCGTCACCCAGTCGGCGGTGTCCCAGCACATCGCGGCCCTCGAGGCCGATCTGCGTACCCCGCTGCTGACCCGGCGGCCGGTCGCGCCGACGGCTGCCGGGGCGCGGCTGCTGGAGCACGCCCGGCCGCTGCTGCTGCGGCTGGACGCGGCACGGGCGGATGTCGAGCGGCTGGCCGGGTCCGTCGCCACCCGGCTGACCCTCGGGGCCTCGCCGCTGGCCATGGCCCCGCGGATGGCGGCGGCACTCGCCGGGGCGCGCCGGGCGCACCCCGGGACGCGGACGGCCGTACGGATCCTCGGCCGCCGGGAGATCCCCGCGGCGGTGGCGACCGGGGCGCTGGACCTCGGCCTGGTCGACGGTCCGGCCGCGCCCGGTGACCCCCTGACGCTGCCGGACGCCGGGCCGCTCACCACGGTGGCGGTCGCGGAGGCGCCGCTCGTGGTGGCCCTGCCCACCGGCCATCCGCTGGCCCGGCGGCTGGGGCTGCGGCTGGACGACCTCGCCGGTGCCCGCTGGCTGGATGCCCCGGATGCCGCCATGCCGCTCGGCCAACTGCGTGCCACCGCCGGAAGCGGCGGCTTCCGCGCCTCGCTGACGTACGAGGGCAGCGAGGTACGGGCACTGGTCGCGCTGGCCGCGGCGGGGCACGGGCTGGCGCTGCTGCCGCACGCGGCCGTCGAGGGCGTCCCCGGTGTCGTCACGGTCCCGCTGATCTCACCGCGTCTGGTCCACCGGACCGAGCTGCTGCACGGCGCCGCCGTGGACGGCCCGGCGAGGTCGCTGGCCGCGCTGGTGACGGGGGACGGCCGCCGCTACGCGTGACGCGACGCGGTACGGGGACGGGCCGGAGCGCGTCGCTCGGCCCCGCGTGAACCATCCGCTCAGCCGCCCGCCAGCCGGGTTCTGACCAGCGACAGGACCTCCTCGTCGGAGAGTCCGAGCGCGCGGGCCTGGTCGACCAGGCCCTGTACGCCTTCCAGGAGCCGGGCCCGCCCGGGGGACTCGACCCCGGTGACCACGGCCCCCCGGCCCCGGCGCAGCTCGATCAGGCCCTCCTCGCGAAGGCGCTGATAGCCGCGGAGCACCGTATGCACATTGACGCCGAGGGAGTCGGCGAGCGCGCGGGCGGCGGGGAGGCGTTCGCCGGGCCGTACCGTGCCGTCCGCGATCGCTCCGCGTACGGAGGCGGCGATCTGGTCCCCCAGCGGCACCGACGACCCGGGGTCGACTCGGAAGAGCATGTCAGCCCTGCCTCCCCGGACCGGTCCTGACCCGTTCCCGCAGGGCGTTGAGCAGGGCGGCGGCCGTGGCCGCGTCGTCCACCGTCACCACGAACTCCTTGCCGGTGGCCAGCCGCAGGCACAGCGCGTCGCCCGAGCGCAGCACCAGCGCACTGCGCCCCGCCCGCATCCGGTACCCCCAGCCGCCGAGGTCGAGCGCGCGGACCTCGCGGCTGGTGGCCTCGTCGATCCGCGCCAGCGGCATCCTCAGCCGGGGGCGCGGGGCGAACCAGGGAGCGACGGTGAGGCCCCGGCGGTCGACGGTCACCCGGCAGCGGGACAGCGCCGCCGTGAGCACCCCGACGGCCATCAGCGGCCCGCCGCCCGCCCAGCCCGACGCCAGGGCCAGGGCCAGGGCCGCGCCCACCACCACGGTGAGCACCCCGGCGCCGACCAGCACGGGCGATCCGATGGTGTGCGTCCAGACGGCGGCCTCGCCCTTGGCGAGCGGGAGGCGGGGGCCGGCGGGCCCGGCGGCGGGCCCGGCGGCGGACGGGGCGTCCAGACCGGCCAGCAGCCAGCCCACCCATCCGACGGCCCCCGCGACGGCGAGGGACACGGCCAGGTGCCACAGGGGGAAGTCCACGGCCGCGGGGTCGGAGACATCGGCGTTGGCGAAGAGCAGCGCGGCCGTGATGTAGCCGAGCATCGCGGGCGTTCCGTAGCCGGTAGCGACGAGCAGCCGCTGGGCGCCGAGCGCGGTGCGCGAACGGTGGGCGATCGCGGCGGCGACGATTCCGGGGACGAGGATGAGGGCGGTGGACACCGAGAGGAAGGCACCCGGACCGGTGAATCCGTCGGGCTCCCCACCGCTGCCGATATGCGTGGCGAGCGGATCCGGCAGCCGGTCGCGCAGAGCGGCGTAGACCGCCAGAACAGCGGCCCAGGCCAGCACGAAGGGCAGAGCGACGATGAGCGCACGGCGCACGGAACGGGTCACGGTGACCTCCTTGTTCGCATACTAATAGAACACTTCTCGACCGGGCGGGTGGCATCTCACCCATCCCCCCGGTCGCGTGCGCATCTCATATGTGAGATAGCCTCTTTTCCATGACTGACGACTACCTCTCACGTATCGGCAAGCTCATCCGTGACGCCCGGCAGCACCGAGGCTGGACCCAGTCCCAGCTCGCGGAGGCGCTCGGCACCAGCCAGAGCGCGGTCAACCGTATTGAGCGCGGGAATCAGAACATCAGCCTTGAGATGATCGCCAGGATCGGTGAGGCCCTGGACAGCGAGATCGTCTCCCTTGGTTACGCGGGCCCGATGCATCTGCGCGTCGTGGGAGGCCGCCGCCTCTCCGGCGCGATCGACGTCAAGACGAGCAAGAACGCGTGTGTGGCGCTGCTGTGCGCCAGCTTGCTCAACGCGGGCCGTACGACGCTGCGGAGGGTCGCCAGGATCGAGGAGGTCTACCGCATCCTCGAAGTGCTGGGCAGCATCGGCGTCCGCACCCGCTGGATCAACGACGGCGCCGACTTGGAGATCGTGCCGCCCGCCGAGTTGGACCTCGACTCGATGGACACCGAGGCGGCCCGCAGGACGCGCAGCGTCATCATGTTCCTTGGCCCGCTACTGCACCGGATGGACCGCTTCCGGATTCCCTACGCGGGCGGTTGTGACCTCGGCACCCGCACCGTGCAGCCGCATATGACCGCGCTGCGCCCCTTCGGCCTCGAAGTGACCGCCACCGACGGGATGTACCACGCCCAGGTCGACCGCGCGGTCTCCCCCACCCGCGCGATCGTGCTGACCGAGCGCGGCGACACGGTCACCGAGAACGCGCTGCTGGCCGCCGCCCGGCACGACGGCGTCACGGTGATCCGCAACGCCTCCTCCAACTACATGGTCCAGGATCTCTGCTTCTTCCTGGAGGAGTTGGGGGTCAAGGTCGAGGGTGTGGGCACGACGACGCTGACCGTGCACGGCGTCACCCGGATCGACCGCGATGTCGACTACGCGCCGTCCGAGGACCCGGTGGAGGCGATGAGCCTGCTGGCCGCCGCCGTGGTGACGGAGTCCGAGCTGACGATCCGTCGGGTGCCGGTCGAGTTCCTGGAGATCGAGCTGGCCGTGCTGGAGGAGATGGGGCTCGACCACGAGCGCTCCCCCGAGTACTCGGCGGACAACGGCCGTACCCGGCTGATCGATCTGACGGTGCGGCCGTCGAAGCTCCAGGCCCCCATCGACAAGATCCACCCAATGCCGTTCCCCGGCGTCAACATCGACAACGTGCCCTTCTTCGCGGCCATCGCGGCGGCCGCGCAGGGCTCGACCCTGATCCACGACTGGGTCTACGACAACCGCGCCATCTATCTCACCGAGCTGAACCGGCTCGGCGCCCACGTCAAACTCCTCGACCCGCACCGGGTCCTGGTCGAGGGCCCGACGCGGTGGCGCTCGGCCGAGATGATGTGCCCGCCCGCGCTGCGCCCCGCGGTGGTGGTACTGCTGGCGATGATGGCGGCGCCGGGGACGTCCGTGCTGCGGAATGTGTACGTCATCAACCGCGGCTACGAGGACCTGGCGGAGCGGCTGAACTCGATCGGCGCGCAGATCGAGACCTTCCGCGACATCTGATCGGCGGGGTGTTGTGCCCCTTGGAGGCAAGGGGCACGGCACTTCAATGTGCCCGCTGACCTGCAGATACCCACCTTCACAGCTCTCCACTGATCACTGTTGTTTTTCAGCACCTTGTGCAACGCACGTGCAAGATGATCTTTGATTGGTTGACGATACGTCAGAGAAGCCTGAGCACCCGTCAGCCTTCACGGAGGGTTGTCGCCGAAGTGGCCTAGCAACCTCTGATGTCGGTCGTGTCACGCCGACCGCGTCTGGTCGACGAGGTGAACCGCCGTCTGCCCGACGTCTCCGGTCTCGCGACGCAGCCTGGGTCCGGCCGCGCATCCGAGTCCTCCGGCTGACCACCAAGTCACGCAGAAGAGGGCCCGCACCACGCGGGCGCGGGTCCTCTGTCGTAGACGGGCGCCGTGTTTAGCAGTGGGTGTGGCAATCCCGATGCGGAAGCCTGCTGCGAGGCGAGCGCAGGCGCCGCCGCCGCACAGTGTGCCTGGACGAGTAGGGCCTGCCGACCGCAGGTCAGGCGACGCCACGGGAGCCGATTTGACGGCGTGGCCTGCGAGGAGACCGGAGAGGTGGTACAGGGTGCGGTTGGAGACAGATCGATGTTGGACGGGCAGACAAGCACACAAGGGATCTTCGCGGACTAGTGATCTTCGCCGTGAACCCGTCTACCAGGGGCGTTCTTCATGCCCGCTACTGAGGTCACCTACCCAACCTCCCGTCAGGTTGAAGACAGCTCAGTGGCCAACAAACTCTATTCGACGCACCATTCAAGATCACAAGACAACAGCTAGTAAGTTGATCCCCTCACGCTGAATGCCGACGTTCACGGTCAGAGGGCAAGCAGACCCCGGTCGGCCGGGGCCGCATTTGACCACCCTGGGGGGCTCCACATGACGAACGAGCAACGGACGGTCGACCAGCGCCTGTGGCCTCTCCTGGACTCCCTCCGGGGACACATGGATGCCAGCGAGATGGCCGACGTGCTGCTATGGAACGCCGTCGAATGGCGAACCCGGACTACGGGCCTGCCTGCACCAGAACTCGAAGACCTTCAGCGTGCCGCGGGGAATGCACGGCGCAGGACCCCTGAGTTGGACTCATTGCTGGACAGTGAGCAACAGGCACTAAACAGCTACACGCCGACCCAGCTGCGTCACTATGCCCGTCTCCTGCTCCGCCCCCACCTGCCCTCGGACCACCGTGGCGAGTTCACCACGTCGGCCTCGCTCGTCGAGGTTGCCAGAACCGCCCTGACCGCGTACGCGCACGAGCGCCGCACGGAGGCGGCACATCTCTACGATCCGGCGTGCGGTTCCGCCACCCTGGCGCTGGACGCGGCGCAGGTGCTGGCCGAGCAGACCGGAACGGCTGTCACCGTCAACGGCCAGGACATCAACGCGGCGACTGTCCGGAGTGCCCGTGCCCACGCCTTCCTCCTGGGCGCCGACTCCAGGTTCAGCCAAGCTGACTCGCTCACACAGGACGCCTTCCCCGACCGCCGATTCGATTACACGGTGGCCGAGATTCCGTACGGCCTGTCCTGGCGGAACAGCTACGAGGAATGCGCAGCCGAGGCCGACCGACCGGAGGGCCGCTACCCCGCCGGGCTTCCACAGCCCGACAACGCCTCGCTCCTGTTCGCCCAGATCCTGGTCAGTAAGCTTCGGGCTCCGGCGGATGGCGGCGGCCGGGGCATCATGTTCACCACCACCGGACCGCTGTACGACGCGGGCGGCAGCGCTATCCGTACATGGCTGCTCGACCAGGATTTCCTGGACGCCGTGGTCGTGCTGCCGGAAGGGCTCAGCACCAGCACCGGAATGCGGCTGTACGCCCTGGTCTTCTCCAACCGCAAGCCTGCGGCACGTCGGCACAAGGTGAAGTTCATCGACCTCCGGGGCTTCTACCAGGACGGGGACGCCCGTCGGCTCGAACGCCGCACGATCAGCGAGGCGGCTCTCGACGAACTGTCCCGCAGCCTGAGGCATTCAAAGCCGACGGCCTACAGCCGATCAGCCGCAGCAAAGGATCTGTCCTTCCGACAGGTCAGCGTCACCCACCACGCCACTGCGGTCACCAGCAGGCGCGAGCCGGGCGATGTTCCGCGCCTGACCATGCTCCTGCCGGCGACCTCCACCACCGAAGCCTGGCGCGACACTCGGTACGCCACTGTGCCACCGACCGTGACGGACGTGGCCAAACCACCGTTCACACGGTTCGACGTGGACCGCGTCTTCACCACCGACCGAACCCCGCGTGCGCTGCGAGCACTCACCCAGCTCGGCTGGAAGACCGCCCGTCTCACCGAGCTCACCGAGCACCTCTGCTACATCCCCTCGGCCAAGGCCGCCGAGCGCGCCGCCCTGCTGTCGGCCGTCACCGGGGAGCAGGCTCTTGTCGTCCCCATCGAACCGCACCTGGACGCGGTGGCCGGGGACCCTGGCGAAGTTGCTCCCGACAACCGGGTGCTCGTGATTCGGCCCAGGAACGCGTACACGGACGCCGAATACCTGGCGGGGTGGCTCAATTCTCCTCTCGGCCGGCACCTGCGCTCGACAGCCGTCGGCTCCAGCGGCGACAGCTACGTCAGCCCCCGCGCCGTCAACCTCAACCAGGCCTGGCGCATGGCTGACGATCTCCTCGTCGCACTGCCGGACCTCCCCGTCCAGAGGGAAATGGCCCGCGCGGAACGGGCGCTTGTCACAGCTCGCCGTCACCTGGTCGACTCGCACCGGGAGCTCTGGAACGACCCGAAAAAGCGATCCGACATCTACCGCGAAGCCAGCAGTCTCATTCCGTCGGCAGATCTCTCTCAATGGGCGACCAGCCTGCCCTTCCCTATGGCCAGTGCCCTCTGGGCATACGAGTCCAAAGGCGACAGCAACCTGCACGCCCGCCGCGACCAGATGTTCCACTTCTGGGAAGCCACCATCCAATTCCACGCCACCGTCAGCGTGTCAGCCCTGCTCCAGGACCGTTCACGGCTCCAGCAGGAACTTCCCGCACTCGCCGAGCAAATCCGCTCCACGGGACTCACCCCCGAGCGAGCCACCCTCGGCGTCTGGCACATCATCCTGCAACGACTCAACAAGAGATATCGCACCGCACTGACCGGAACCGACACCGACGAGCAGGCACGAGCACGAGCAACCTTTGCCGATGCACCACCAGATTTCCTGGACACCCTCCTCAGCGCCGACCTCACGAACCTGTTCGGAGAGGTGATCCAACGGCGCAATGCCTGGAGCGGCCACTCAGGTACGACGACCGCCGCGTCGCTCAAGGAGCAGCTCGACATCCTGACCGGTCACGTCCACACCCTGCGCAACCTGATCGGTGCCGGTTGGCAGGACTTTCCTCTCGTTCGCGCCGGCGCCGCCCGGATCAGAAACAGGATATTTCACCATGATGTGGACCTGGCCATGGGTCCTAACGCACCCTTCAGACAGGAACAGATCCCGATCAGCGTGGCCATGGAGGAAGACGGGCTGTACCTCCTCTCACGCGAAGCGGGCAGCGCACTCCCCCTCGCACCGCTGATCGTGATGCACCCGGCAGCGTTCGGATCGAACAGCGGCTGCTACTACTTCAACCGCCTCCAACCTGAAGGTGTCCGATTCGTTGCTTACCACGAAACAGCCGAACCTGAACGGATCGAAGACGCCCCACCCACCGCCGCTCTTTCTGCTGCCCTGACCTCCGGCGAGACGGCCGCCAGCGACGGATCCCATCAGACGGAACACGCCTAAGGCCGTGCTCTATGTGGTGAGTCGGACGTGTCCTCTGTAACAGCAGAGGACAGCGGCGAGTCCGAGGAAGGCCAGGCAGTTGCGGGGGCGGCATTCGTAGCGGTGGTTGAGTCTGCGGTAGCCGGTCGGCCAGGACAGCGAACCGCCCCCGCCGAACTCAAGCAACGCTGGCACATCCTGCAGCAGGTCGCCCTCGGCCCGAGCCGGATCAGCGACATCGCCCATGCTGCCCTCGTACTCAACGGAAGCAGGAAGTGATCACCGCTGAGTAAATGGCCGGGCACGCTGACCGTGATGACGCGGCTGCCCATCTCAACTACCGGACTTCCGTCGAGACCGGGGCGAGGAAGAAGAGGCACTGGGCCGCGTTGAATTCGCGCACCTCCGCAATGAAGCGGAACTTGTCGCCGATGCCGACGGTGGCGGGGATCTTCTTGCCCGTTAGGTTCAGGTTCCCGGTGTTGATGTCCTCGTACTTGAAGGCCGGGCCGGCCGTCGCGTTCGGTCCCTCGTCGCCTGGGCCCAGAAGGTAGTCGTAGCGGGTCTTGTAGTCACCGTGGGGCGCCATGTGCGTGATCGAGCCGTTGAACGCGACCGTCTGGCCCTCATACCTGGTCGCGAAATCCAGGTTCGCTTCCCCGCACGTGTCCTCCGTCAGCAACAGCGCCGCGAACTCCGGGTTGTTCTCAGGCGTGATCACCTCAGTGGCAGCCGACTCGGCTGCGGTCGGCGTCGCCGTCGCCGTCGCCGAAGGCTTCTCGCTCGCAGCGGCCATCGACTTGTCCGGCTCGTCCTTCTTCCCGTCTCCGTCACCGAGTGCAGAGGCAGCGCCGATGACGATGGCCAGGATCACGAGGGCGGCGGCCGCCGCGCCGATCAGGAGCCACGGCTGCGGCTTCTTTGGCCGGCGGAAGTTGAGGGTGGAGCGAAGCATGCCCTGGGCTTGTGCAACGAGCTCCCAGCCATCCTTCTCCATCTTCGAGATCACCAAACCGTCGGTGCCGCGAACTGTCTGCACGGTCTTGTACTCGTAGTTGATCTCGTCGGCCATGCGGCTCCGCGCCCCCCAAAAAATGGACTGTTCATACCAACTGCCTCGCGAGCATAAGAGGCCGTCTCATTTGGCGAGTCGCCGGTAGCAGATGAGGGTGCAGGCGATGCTGATGAAGGCCAGGAAGTGCCCGGCTTTGCGTTCGTAGCGGCGGTGCAGTCGACGGCAGCCGGCAAGCCAGGCCATGGTGCGTTCGATCGTCCAGCGGTGCCGGCCGAGTCGCTGAGAAGACTCGATGCCTTTGCGGGCGATGCGGTGGGTGATTCCGCGTGAGCGGAGCCAACGTCGCAGGTGATCGTAGTCGTAGCCCTTGTCGGCGTGCAGCTTGGCGGGCCGACGTCGGCGCGGTCCGCGGCGGGAGCGGATCGGCGGGATGCCTCGTACGAGGGGTTCGAGGGCCTGGCTGTCGTGCAGATTCGCGCCGGAGATGCCGATGGAGAGGGGCAGACCGGTCCGTTCGGTGATCAAGTGGATCTTCGACCCTTTCTTGCCCCGATCTACAGGATTCGGGCCTGTCAGCTCCCCCCTTTCAGGGCCCGCATGTTCACCGAGTCGATCGCACAGCGGGACCAGTCCAGCTCGCCGCGTGCACCCAGTTCGTCCAGGACCAGGCGGTGGAGCTTGGCCCAGACCCGGGCCTTGCTCCACTCGCTGAACCGCCGGTGGGCTGTTGGCCCCGAGGGCCCGAACGACGGGGGCAACTGCCGCCAGGTGCAGCCCGACGTGGCCACGAAGATGATCGCCGCCAGAACTTCGCGGTCTCCGTACCGCCGTCGGCCGCCACCCTGCGGCCGCGAGGGAGCGGGCGGCACCACCCGCTCGAACAGTTCCCACAACTCATCTGGCACCAGACGCTCAACGATCCCCACGACGCCAGACTACCGAACACGCCAAATGAGACGACCTCTAAGGGGACTCCGCGAGGAACTCGGCATCACCGACGTCAACCTCGGCTCCGAGCATGCGATTCAGACCAAGAAGCACTCAGTCGGAGACAAGCCGACTCGAACGCTACTTTGTAACGGTTGTGGCGCCGTCCACCGTTAATCTCGCACTTCATCCAAGACTGCCGACCGTCAGCTCCCGTTGGGCTGGACTGACGACTGCACCGGCATGGCGTGCACCGTCGTCCCGTCCCGGCCCGGCGCATTCAGCACGATCGGTGGGCGGTAGCCGGCGGGAAACGTCTCGACCGCCAGGTTGGCACGAACCACCTGACGGCAGGCACCTCGTGACGGCGGTCCGGAAGTATTGGTCATGGGGCCGGGCCCAAAGGGGCGGCGGACGCGGCGCCGAATCGGAGGACGGCCGGGGGCCTTCTACGGGGTCCATGCGCCGCTGAACAGTGCCAATTCCAGTAGGTCGGGAGCGAGCGGCCAGTGCGTGGACCCGGCCAGCTGGTCGGTAGCGCCGTGTGCCCATCTCAGGTACACGTCGTAGCGGTGCGGGGTCCACCCGCCGTCGCTCCACAGCCAGGCAGCGAGCTTCGCGGGTTCCTCAAGCCCGATCTCCTCCCCCAGTCGTGTCGTGTACGCGCGCAGGACACGAGCTATGCGCTGGTCGAGGATGAGCGGGCGCGGCCCCGGCGCATCCACTACGGCGCCGCCGGCGAAGTAGAGGAACTTGGTAAAGAACGCCGGTCCAAGGCCTGCGATCGCGCCGCTCAGCCTGCGGTAGCCCGCCACGGCGCCATCGGTCGCCATCAGCGCAATAGCCTGTGCCAGCACCGCCTCAACCGGCGCTGGGCGCAGAATCTCACCCAGCCGGTGGGCCCCGTAGCCGATGTCACCCTGTCCCCAGACGTAGCTGGCGACGAGTGTCTCGGTCCAGCTCGCCGTTGCTGCCCCAGTCCGGGCCACCGCCAGCACCTGCGCCCGGCTCAGCGAAGTTGGCTTACGTCCGACCTGCTCTGCCAACCCCGAGGGCCACGGCCGGATGCCGGCCCAGGACCCCGGGATGTAGCGAACGGCGTGCTCGCCGGTCCCGTCCGCGTACGGCGCCCCGTCTCCGGCCAGCCAGGCTCCCAGCTTTCCCATTGCATCCGAAGGAAGCGGACGCTCAAGCATCCGCGCGTCCAGTTCCCCGGCGCCCTCTCGCCACCCCATCAGAACCCCCTCCTTTGGTTCCACCAGTTCGCCGTGACAGCAGGCATCACCAGTTCGTGACGGATTCTGTCCCGAGGAAGTGCACCCCGCACAAGTGCGGGACGGTTCAGCTGGTCTTGCGGGCGGAAAGTGGGCTGGAACCAGGTACGGCCCGGATGCCAGGAACGTTGTCAGCACGAAGTCTGGCGGCCACAGCGCCGGGACTGATCTCCCCAGCCTCGTACTGGCTTGTGGGGATCGCCACTATCTGGGAAACCGCCAGGACGCTCCCGACCGGGAGACCGGCGAAGGCCTCTCGCATGTGGCGGGCGACATCGCGCCGGGACCGGGGCATCTGAACCGTCGCCGGCCTACCGACGGGGGTAGCCTCCCTCGCCCCCGGCCGGGGTGCCGGGAAGCCAGCAACCGAGAAGGTGGGCGCGCCTCCATCCGGGCGTTGCCAGCGCCGGGAGAACGCCTCGGACAGATGGTCAGCCCGGGCCAGGATGGTCTCCTCATCCCACTGAGCAGGCAGGGAACGGTTCAACGAAAGTGCACTGTGCACGAGGATGTCGGATCTCTTGCGCTCCCAGGGACCATTGGAAACCGCTGTGTTCAGTCTGCCGGTGAGCAGAGTCAGGTTTCCCACGGTGTGGAGGAGGGACTGCCTGCGCTCGTGAACCTCGACGCTTCCGCGGCCTCCGCCCTCGGGAAGCGGCCAGTGTTCCTCCCATGCCTGGGGCAGTAGGTGCTCGATCGTCAACTCCCCGTTGTGAACCTGTCGCTCGGTCTTGCCCGAATACAGCGAGTCCTCCAACTCGGCCAGCAGCAGCCGCATCCGGGTCCGCGTGAGTTGCTTGTACAACGGCTGGGACCGAAAGACATCTCGGATATCGCGATCGCGGGGCCAGAACCCGGAGTCGGTTTCCTGTCGGAGCAGAAAGTCCGCCACGACCGACGGGTCGTCCTTCGCCTTCAGCTCCTTGAGCAGTTCCAGGAAGAGCCGGTTGTAGTTCTTCGTCGTCAGGCGGCAGACGGTGCGTCGCACCAGGTAGGAGTCCAGGGTGGCCACCGCGCCGGCCCGGTCGTCCTCGTCGAAACGGCTCACCAGCCACAGGAGCACGGGCATCACGGTGTTGGCGTCCAGAACACCAACAGTGCGCAGAAAGCGGCCTTCCGGTGTCAGCGGCTGTTCCTCGGCCGTGAGCCGTCGGTAGGCACCTGCCCGCTCCACCAAGCGCCTCATCAGATCAACCAGGCCCATATCAGCGGCCTTGACGTACCTGCGAAAGGTCAGGAAGAGCTCGGGAGCCATCACCTCCTCGGCGAGTTCACCCGTCAGGTACTGCATGAGGAAGACGTCCAGGCGAGGCCGCTTCAGCCTTCCCTGCCGCACCTCCTTGCGCCAGTCAGGCGTCTCCAGCTGCGCCCACAGGTCCCTGTACAGCTCCTCCACCGGGAGCCCTTGTTCCTCCGCCTGCTGGAAGACCAGGTTCTTGACCAGGTCGGAGGCCTGCAACGGGGTGCCTCGGTCGTTCAGAGCCTCGAAGATGACCTGGGCGTTGTCCTCGGGCTTGAGATCGATAATGACCAACTCGAACTTGTCACGAAGCACGCGCACCAAGGCATCAAAGCCCTTGTCCAGCCTGCTTTCGTAGTTCAGCTCTTGTGCCCACTCGACCGTGCGGTTGCGAAAGAACCGGTACGCCTGGACGATTGCCGAGGCGTCCGGAGTGACGGGGAATGCGACTTCGACGGGCCGCCGGAGCCGACCGTCCATGACCATGCGGAACGAGTCACGGTCAATGTTGGTAGGCCACACCTTGTAGGCAGCATGCGGGTCGTCGGTCATGTCGTCGTCGTTGGCAGTCAGTTTGACGAGCGCACGTACGTACCTGTCCTGGACATCGAGCTCCCGTGCGACATCGCGGACCGCGGCAAGGAGAACCTGAAGTGTTGTCAGCCTCTGCTGTCCGTCGATGACCTGTCTGGCGGGCATCGACCCCGTGAGTGTCAGCAACTGATCCAGCACGACCGCACCAAGAAAGTGCGGATGAACTTCCTCATCCGCCATTCTTTGGTGGACCAGAGCGGTGACGTCCTCCCACAGCGGGCGCCAGTTCCGGTCCTCCGTCCAGACGTACGGCCTCTGGAAGACCGGCACGACGAGTCGCCGGTCCGGCCCGAACAGATCGCGCAGGGTCATCGATTTCGCTTCCACACTGTCCTCCAATAGGGGCTGGTCACACGAGCGGAGTACCTGCCATTGAGGTCCTCTCGGCCGATTCAGGGACTAGCGTCAACCCCGCAACCCGTGGCCCGCCCGCTCCACCGACCTACGGAAGCTGCCCCTGAAGCACACTGCGCACAACCGTGTCCGGCTCGAGATCGCGCAGATCACACGCAACCTCCCGGCCTGGATGCCGATACTCGCGTTGACCAACCGGCACTCGGGCCGCCATCCTGCCCGCGCACGGCCACAGCGTGCGACATGGGTCGTCGCCACCCTCGGCAGCCCAGCACGAATGAGCGTCAGGACTCGGTGGGCTCGATGGCCTCCTGTTTCGCCAATCTGTCCCGCAGCTTCTTCGCAACAGGTTTCACCTTGTTATCCCAGAAAGGCTTGACATGAGGAGCGATGAGAATAGCGCCTACTGCGGCCCCGCCGATGGCCAACTCTTTCCAACGGACCTGAGAGTCATCGTCGCCACCACTACCGCTGTAGTCCACGATGGGCTCGGGCTCGAAAATGGCCCCTTCTTCAGCGGGAGACCCTCCGTCGTCGAAGCCACCGGGATTCGCTTCCATATCGGCCCTCAGTGCCGCTACCGTCTCCTCGCTCCAGGTACGAGTTTCCCAGTTCCGGTTGTACTGGGCGTAGCCGCCCGTACCGCGTGAATGGTATTGCTCCTTCGCGTACTGCTGCCCCTTCTCGGTGATCCCATAAGCGCCGGGGTTTCCGTCCAGATAGCCGTACTCCTTGAGGAGCGCATTCATCTCTCGAGCCGTTCGGCCAAACTCCTCGCCCAACACCCGTGCTGATTTCCCCATGGCTCAGCGCCCCCTCTTACACTTCGGCCGCACGCGGGCCGCCGCTGACGATATGGGCGACGTTACCGGCAGCACACTGCACTGCGGGGCTAGTTCTGTCAGACGCGTACCGCCTTCGCTGGGACGCCGAGCAGCGCCTGGCCTTCAACGGCCGCAGTGGCCTCACCGAGCCCCATAGCGACACCCTCACCGCGGCGGGACCTGCGCGAGCGGACGGCGTTCGCCGACCTGCTGACGTTGCCACTCACAGCATCCCGTGGTGCGATCCGCTACAGCGTTGCCGTGGATCCCAGCCATCCGGCTGCACATAACCTTCGCTGCGGCCAGTGTCGAATTGGAGCTGCCGGGCGGGGTGCCCGCCATTCGAATCCCGCTGCGAGTGGCAGTTACACACCGGTCTGCACGGCCTCGAGCTGATTCACGTGGCGGATCCGCCGGGGACGAGCGGTCACGCCGTCTCTCCCCGTGTTCTGGAGCCGCTGGCTCAGGCAGCAGCTTCTCGACTGCGAGTTCGTCGTGGTGACCGAGACCGTCAACGGCAGCTTCCCGTGGGCATCACGTCCGATGACCTCGACGATTGGGAGGAGGCCCTCGACAGGCTCGCCAGTAAACGGTTCGTGCCGTCGCCCACGAATTCGCCAGAGCCGAAGTCCGTTTTCAACCTACCCGTCGCGTTCACGCACCTGCGGGCGGGAGACCAGGGCCCAGACCACCTTGCCGTGACGCTCCCGGTGCCACCCCCATGCCCGCGCGAGCGTCTCGACCAAGAAGAGGCCACGCCCGCTTTCGTCACCGTCATCGGCAACCCTCGGTTCAGGGTTCGTGCCAGCCTGATCCAGGGTTTCGATCACCACGCCGCTCATGGTGCTGAGCACGTGGACCCACACGAGTCCTGAGGTTCCCGATGCCGATACGGCATTTCCAACCAGCTCACTGACGACCAGGAGCACATCGTCCAGGTGGCCAGGAGCGACATGCTCCGCGAAGGATCGGCGGACTTCCTTCCTCACGCGAGGAACTTCCGCCGCATCAGAGAGGATGAGTAGCGTCATCTCCTCGGCGCGGAATGCATCGTGACCCGCGATTGCCAAGCAGCCTGCCCCCAATAGCGCGCATTTGCGGACCATGAGTTCCCTCCTGCGGGCCCCGGACATCACGGGGCTGACGACGAACCGTGTGTTGTCCACGATGGAGGCGGTGCAGCCGGTGTGCTCATGGGTGTTTATGAGGGCTCGCGCCCCGCCACGACGAATATGCGAAGGGATGGCCAGGCCCCTTCGACTTCGCCTCCATCACTCGACTCCCAGTGCGGATGTCTGCCGGACAGCCGCTCGGCTGACACGATGACGTCGTGACTAGCAACGACCTTGGTGATTGGCGCCCCGCTCTGCCCAGCGAGATGGCCGAAGTCCTCAAAGCAGCCGACTTCCCGTGGTGGATCGCCGGCGGTTACGCAATCGAACTGTCCATCGGCCACGAACTGCGGCCTCATGGAGACCTCGACGTTCTCGTACTGCGGCGCGATCAGGCACGTGCCCAGGAGTGCCTGGCTGGCTGGGACCTCCACGTTGCCGACCCGCCGGGCACCGGGCAGCTCCGAGCATGGGGCGTCGGAGAATTACTCCAAGAGCCCCTCCACGACATCTGGTGTCGCCGAACGCCCGAAGCGCCCTGGTCGGTTCAGCTCATGCTGGACGAGGCCGAAGGAGAGGACTGGGTGTCCAGGCGCGATCCGCGCGTTCGGCTACCCATCGCGCGTCTCGGCCGCGTCGCCGTGAACGGCATCCCATACCTCACGCCCGAAGTCCAGCTCTTCTACAAGGCGAAGCAGACCAGACAGAAGGACGAGGTGGACTTCGAGGCGGTCTACCCGCTGCTGGCCCGGGATCAACGAGCCTGGTTGCTGGCGGCACTCGACACAACCGCACCAGAACACCCCTGGCGACGGAGGCTGCAGCCGGTCAGTTGAAGGTCAGCAAGGGCACGTCGTAGAGATTGACGTTGCGAGGTCGAGTCATGACGGGTGACGTGACCTCCACAACGAGCAGCTCGCTGAGGAACTGAACTGTGGCACCGAGCAGGTGACTGGTACGTCCGTCAGCGGACTGAGCCTTGAGACCGGCCGACACGTGAATGTGTGGAAGAATGCCTCCGGTCTCCGGGTCATGCGCCAAGGTGCCGGCGCCGAACGCCTCCACGTTCGTGACATGGGTCTTGGCCCACACCGGCGCGTCCGGATCTTCGAGCTTGTCGCACGTACCAACGAGCTCGGCCTCGGCGAAGGCGCCGATGAACATCGGCAGGTAGCCCTGCCTGATTCCGTGTTCACGGCAGAACGTGGAGAGCGCTTCGTAGAAGTCCTCGCCGTGGTCGAAGGTGACGCCGAAGGTACGGCCTACAGTCAACTCATGGGCGCGCATGTGTGATGGTCCTTCGAGAATTGAGGTCAGGTCAGTCGGTCGCGGTGGCGAAGGCTTCCAGGATGGATGCTCTGTCCGCGCCTTGGGCGATCAGCCCATGCAGCAGGAGCCTTGCCTGGTAGGGGCTGAGGTCGCCCGCACCGATGAGACCGCGGGCAAGCAAGTCCTTCTCGGAGCCAGGAAAGCCGTACGTGGCCGTGAGCACAGGGCCATTACCGATGCGGGACGCCAGTACCACGGGAATGTGGGCGGCCAACTTGCCGAGGCCCTCCACAAGGCACTCGGGTACATGGCCGACCCCGAACGCCGCGACCACCAGTCCGTCGCAGTTCCCGTCCCACAGGTCGAGAAGTGCTCCATCGTCGCCGAGGGTGACTGTGTAGAGCCCTACCCGGGCCGCCCGCACAGCTTCTGCCAGCGGATGGCTTCGATGCGGAAGTGCTGTAGTCATCCGGACTCGGCCTTCCGCGATCCGCCCGATAGGGCCGGCGCTTGGGGATGCGAACGCGGCTGGACTCGTGGTGTGGGACTTACGCACGGACCGAGCGGTGTGGATCTCGTCGCCAAGAACCACTAGGCATCCTCCGTTCCGTAGGCCGGGATCTGCAGCCGCGATGACCGCGGCGTGGAGATTGGCTGGACCGTCAGGACCGGCCAGCGTCGGATTGCGCATGGCGCCGGTGACGATGATTGGCTGCTCGCGGTCGTGGTGCAGGTCAAGGAGGAAGGCCGTTTCCTCGATCGTGTCCGTGCCCTGCGTTACGACGACGCCCTCCACTCCGCCGGCGTCAAGCTCCGCCTTGATCGCTCCGGAGAGTTCGGTGAGGTCTTGGAAGGAGAGTGAAGCTCCGGGCAGTCGGCGGAAGTCGCGGACCTGAAGCGAGATCCCACTGGTCTCCAGCGCTGGAACCGCGGCGAGTAGCTCGTGGGCGGAGAGCGCCGGGACCACACCGCCCGTCGTTGGGTCGGTGGTCATCGCGATCGTTCCGCCGAGGGAGTAAACCGCCACAGTTCTTTTCGGCAACGTCAAGTCCCCATTCTTAGGTCAGCGGCCGGACTGTTCGATCAGGAAATGCCTGTGCAGGCTATCGGGTTGGTATCTGCTGAGCGGGCACAGCTCCGAACTGGTCGGCGACGTAACGGCAGGCTGTGTCGAGGCCGTCGACACTGAGATGTCGGCTGCGAGGGCTGGCGAGGCGGGCTGTCCCTTCGAGGGCGAGCTGGCGGCAGCGCCTGGCCAACCACGCCCGGTCGAGTTCCAGGTACTCGGCCGTGGCGGCCAAGCGGTGTTCCGGAGTCTGGGAGCCGGTGACCGAGTGATGGCTGGCATGCGCTGTGACCTCGGCAAAGGAACGCAAGGTGTGTGGCCGTGCGGTGAGGGCGACGTTGGAGGCGCCTTCGGACCGCACCCAGGTCGCGATGATCGCGCCGTGCCCAGGCACCAGGACGAACCCATCGGTCTGTTCGTAGCTGCTGTCGTCCGTCAGCCACGTCCTGATGCCGCAGGACTCCATGAGGGCCATGGCAAGGAAGAGCAGAACCCGTTCGTACGAGGGCGAGGTAGACACTGCCGCGGACGGTACGCAGAACGCCCGTCCGCTGCCACTTCCTGGCCGCCCTGGTGCCGTTCGCCGCAGATAGTCGAGCTTGTGCTTGAAGAACAGCCATGTGGCGGCCTCTTCGCCACGTTGCTCCCGCGTCCAGAAGACCGGCTCGCCACCTAACCGGTCTCGCTGGCTCAGGATGTACCTTGCGCACGTCTCCGAGCCCAGAAGCATGCGCGATCCGTCTGTCAGCTCTCGTTGCCCGAGCGCGTCTCTCAGCGTGTCCGGACCTTCGTGAGCCCGAGTGGTAAGAGGCAGCAGATCGTGGAGCGCACCGTCGTCACCGAGCAATGCCGCATCGAAGCCGGCAACCGCCCACAGGATGCCGTACGTCAGATCATCGAGCTCGTAGGCGACGGGGACATCGACCTTCGCGCCAGCCGGCCGCTCGGACACCCCCCAGCGCGCGTCGAGAGCGAAGTGACGCTTCATTCCTTCGACCACCCGGGACGCCACGATCAGAGCCCGCATCGGCATACGGCTCCAGGCATCCGTGTCTCGACCGGTCGCCAGCCGAAGACCGTTGCCATGGAATGACACGGCAGGAAGGGCCAGGACGGGCAACGCAGTCGTCGCGATGTTTCGTCCGCCCGGCAACAAGAGCTGGCCTGGCCCCTCGGAGAGCGCGAGATAGCCAGTCGAGTCGGCTCCCCCGCCATCGCCGCCCCGGTCCTCATGGCCACGCTCTTGGGACTCCGGGCGGGCGGTCGGTAGTGGACCGGTCAACTCAACAGGCACGCCGAGCGCTTCAGCCCACTGAAGCAGCTGTCGGCGGTCGCGCACACCTTTCAGGCCGCGCTCCAGACGGCTGACTTCCGCCTGGTCGATGTTGACCAATCGGGCCACAGCCGCCTGTGAGAGACCGGTGTGCTTACGGAAGAGGCGTACGACGAGGCCGAGTTCCCATGCCGACACTGCTTCGCGGACGACGACGTCGTGCCAGAAGGCCGGATCGACTCGCGCTACGGGCGTCCTCTGACACGGCGAGCACCGCGCGCCCGCGTTGAAGCGACTGAGCAGCGTGCCACAGCCCGCGCATCGTCGCTGTCCCCCATCCATGCCTGTCATTGTCGCGCCTTTGGTACCCCCTCGGGCGTCGCTAGCCGACGCACTCTCATAAAGACTCATAAGCGCCGTGGCCGGACCGTCCGATCGTTGAGACCAGCCGCTTACGGGTGGCGAAACAGCCTTCTGGAAACCCGAAGGGACCCTCGCGTGGACACACTCTTGTTGCCGCCCAGCCCACCTGGCGGTCCACCTCTATCCCATGCCTGGCAGACATTGGCCGACGGGCTCATGACGCAGCGCATCCACCTCCACCTGGAGGAGTGGCAGGCTCTCGTTGCCGATGACGCCGAGCTACCAGACATCGCCGCAGCCGACATTGCCCTGCTGGCCCAGCGCCCCGAGCCCCTGCCGACGGCAGGCTCCTCGGCCGTCACCGCGCTCTTGGAAGTCGCCTTCCTGAGCTACTGGTGGCAGATCCCCATGCGCTACGGAACCCGGCCGCAGACGGGCACCAGTCCCCTCCGGCAAGCTGCCATCGAGGCGGCCCAGGCCACGGTCGGCCAACACTCCGGTACCGAGTGGGGAGAGGCGGTCACCGCCGTATCCGGGGCCGCCGTTTGGTGGGTCGGCTTCTTCGCCATGATCCGACATCGCGGAGTTCATCACGTCACCCTGGAGCCGCACCCGGGTCGCATCCACGCAAAGGCCCTTGCTTCAACGGTCGGCGTCGTCGCGCACGGGATGGCGGCACGGGTACTCGAAGCCGCCATGCAAACGCGTGACGACCGAGCACTTCGGGCTGCCTACTGCCGCGTGATCGAGTGCGGTATCGAGGCGGAGCGGCAGCTGCCGGCTTTGATCGACGAGCTGGCTGAACTGCGATTGGTCGACTTGGTGACGACGACCAGCCGGTGGCGCGGACGCTTCACCAAGTACGCCGGCGGCACGGGGGCGGGGCAAGTCGAATGAGCCATCGATACCCCTTCATCGTCATCGAGGGCTTGGACGGCACGGGGAAGACCACCCTCCGTAAGGCGTTGTTCCGGCTGTGGGAAGGGTTGTACGGAGTCACGCCGTTGTGCGTACTCACCACCAACTTCCTGGCGCCAGACTCCGCTCCGGACATCATCGGCGGCAAGTACCAGCCGAGCGCAGACAACCGGGATTCCTATCTGTCCGCCATTGCCGCAGACAAGAGCGCGACCTTGAGCAGGCTCGTTCTCCCGCACCTCCCAATCCGGCCGGTGATCGCCGATCGGTGGCTGCTCAGTGAGCTGGCGTTCTTCGCCGTCAAGCACGGCATGAAGGCAGCCGAGACCTACGAGCGGCTGGCCCCGGAGCTCACAGCGGCGCCGGACCTGACGCTTGTGCTCGATCTGGAGACCAAGGTCTCCATGCATCGCGCCCAGTCCCGTCAGGGTGACGCTGTCCGTGCCGACTGGGACGTCCACGATGTCCAGGCACACGTGCGCGAGGTGTACACCGCCGTGACCGCGGCGCCGGACACGTTCCCTCGCCTGGGGCGGGTCACCCGTCTCGATGCGCGCAGAACCCGGTCTGAGGTGCTGATGTCGGCCTGGGACGCGTTGCAGGACAGCGGCCTTGTGCCGCAACGCCCTGCCCAACTCGGAGGGACCTTTCTCCATGACTGACGGATCTCGTGCTCATCAGCTTCGTCGTGCTCTCGACGACACGGCGCAGGAGAGGCCGCTACTGGCCGTCGGTGCTGTCAACGCCATCGCCGCACATTTGGCGGCAGGTTCGGGATTCGACGCTTTGTGGGTGAGCGGCTTGGAAGTCTCGGCTGCGAACGGGGTTCCGGACTCCAACGTACTGGGGCCGCGTGACCTCTCGGATGTCGTCACGTCGCTGGGCCGGGTCACCGAGAAGCCAGTCATCGTGGACGTCGACAACGCCGGCGGAGCCGTGAGCACCGCCGAGCGATTCGCCTTCGACCTCGTAAGAGCGGGTGCCGCTGCAGTCTGCATCGAAGACAGCACCTACCCGAAGTGCAACAGCTTCGCGGCCCACAAGGCCCAGGGCGTGGAGGATGCCGACCTGCTCAGCCGGCAGATCGAGCGGATCCGCAAGACACTCGGCCTTGACCTGGTGGTGATCGCCCGGACGGAGGCGCTCATCGCAGGAGAGGAAATGGGTTCCGCGATGGCCCGAGCGATGCAGTACGCCGCTGCGGGTGCGGACGCGGTCCTCCTTCACTCCAAAGACCCCACGGGCAATCAAGCGCTCGAAATCGGACGGACCTGGACCGGCGGGGCTGCGCTGGTCAGCGTGCCGACTGCCTTCCCGCAACTCACCACCGACGACCTCGGCCGTGCAGGCTTTCGCCTCTGCATCTACGCCAACCAGCTGAGCCGCGCGGCCATGGCAGGTATGCGCGCCGCGATCCGCCAGTTCACCTGCGAAGGGGCCTTCGTACCGTCCCCCGCCTCAGCACTGGCGGACGTCGGCGATCTGCTGCGGGTGGGCGAGCCGGGAGCTCTGTCGTGCATCTGACGCCCGAGCTTCCCCGGATCAGCGTCTCGGTGAAGGCAGCAGTTGTCCGGCACGGAGCCGTACTGCTGTTGTCCTACGAGGACGAATCCGGCTTCCACTACAACCTGCCCGGCGGCAGGGCGCGGACGGGTGAGAACCTCCGCCAGGCCGTACGCCGCAAGGTCAAGCAGGAGACGGGTCTGGAGGTGACGGCCAGCCGCCTGCTATGCGTCGTCGAGTACGTCCCCGACACCTGGCAGGGAGAGTTCGGCGACCTCCAGAAGGTCCAGTTCAACTTCCTGGCTGAGCAGCAGGACGACAGCGAGCCACGCTTTCCGGACGACCCTGACCCCATCCAGGTCGGCTTCGAGTGGGTGCCACTCGACCGCCTCGAAGCGGTCCACCTGCTGCCCCGGATCAACCAGTCGCTGCTCACCGCCCTCCGCGGTGAGCTGAGCGATCCCTTCGTAGACAGGTGGTGACCTCCGTTGCGTGAACAGCTGCACGACGTGCACGAGTGGCTGCTGAAGGAACACGCGGGAACCGTCTGCGCGGACCGGCTCCACGTCATCTCCGGTGAGCTGGCCCGCATCCACGAGCTGGGCATTCCTGGCTCCGTCGTGGAGATGGGCAGCTACCGGGGTGCCATGGCCTTGTGGATGCGCTGCGTCCTCGATGCGTTGGGTGATCAGACCCGGGAAGTCCACGTGTACGACTCGTTCGCGGGCATGCCCGCCCCGGGACCACAAGACTCGGCGCACCTAGCAGCTGGCGAGCTCGTCTCGACCCCGGAGGACGTGTGCGCCACACACGACGCCTGGGGCAAACGACCGCCCCAGATCCACTCCGGTTGGTTCGACGAAACCCTTCCAGAAAATCTGCCCACCGAAGTCTCCTTCGCCTACCTGGACGGCGACTTCTACGCCTCCACGCTCACCGGCCTCCGGCACTGCGTTCCCCGTCTGGCACCCGGCGCAGCCCTCGTGGTCGACGACTACGCAGACACCGCGGTCAATCCGCGTGCCTGGGACGGGCTGCCTGGCGTCAAGCGGGCCTGCGACGTCTACTTCGGAAATCCGTCCCCAATGACGGTGGTTGTGGGGGACGGCGATCTCGCGTTTGGTCGCTACGAGCGAGGTGGAGCCTGATGAGCAACATCCTCGTCATCAGAGGCGCCGCCGACATCGGCACGCTTCGTGCGCACGCCCCTGATGCACACATTCAGGAAGTGGATCGCCTTCAGGCGCTGTCGGCCATCGAGGCAACCTCCATTCTGCTTCTGCGGTCGGGTGTGTATCTCGGCGAGCAAGAGCTGAAGACTCTGCCGTCCCTGCGTCACGTCATCCGCCCCGGATCCGGGATGGACAACATCGATGTGGAGGCGCTGGGCCGCAGGGGGATCGTGGTCCATCGGAACCCTGAGGCGAGCGCGCCGGCGGTGGCCGAATGGGTTCTGGCTTCGGCCCTGATGCTGTCCCGTCGCATGCCCCTTGGACATGCGACGCTCACCGACGGAGTGCACGACAAGGCAGCATGCATGGGCACGTCTCTCGCCAATCTCGCGGTGGGCGTCTGGGGAGCCGGACCGGTAGGGCTTGCCGCAGCCCGGGCACTCGCGCCCCACGTGGCCCGGATCGCCCACGCCCACTGGCCGTCAAACCCTCACGGGCTGTCCCAAAGCCCGCCGCACGAGCTGGCCCAGCAGGCACAGGTCCATGTCATCGCGCTACCCCTGCGCCCGGCGACACGACACCTGGTCGGCCCCGGGTTCTTGAAGAGCGTGAGACCCCAGCGGCCACTTCTCATCTGTACCGGCCGACTGGAAACCCTGGACGTAGCTGCCTGCCTGCGCGCGCTGGAGGCCGGAACGATCTCAGGGCTGGCGATTGACGGAGTCGAACGCCAGCACCTGCCCATGCTCGAATCCCTGCGCAAGCCCATGAATCTGCTGGTCTCTCCCCACATCGGTGCTCAGAGGACAGACGTACGCGCTGCCCTCGACCGCTGGGCTGCGGAGTTGGTCAAGGAGATCATTCTGGAGGATCAAGCCGCCCCGGTGGGTGAGCGTCGATGAATGCCGCCGTACGCCACCGCATGACGATCGCCGCAGAAGCTGCCAGGGAAATGCTCTCCTCCGGCACTGCCGATCAGGTGTGGCTCGAAGGTGCGCTGGCCTGTGGCTTCGCACACGCAGCCAGCGACATCGACCTGCGTGGCATCGTCAGCGTTGCAGAGCTGCCCCGGTGGGAGTCCCGCATGGTTGACGGCGTCCGAGTGGACCCACAAGCCTCCTCGCCACAGGAGATCGCCGAGCTGCGGCAGCTGCTGCGCACCTTCGACGTCCGCCGCGACGCTCTCGCTTCATTCCGTCGAGCACGCCGGGCTATGCATGAACTCATGTGTCTACGGACCGCGTTGTCCTACCGGGAGGGTGCCTGGCACCCCATCCTCACGCCTGAGGAGTGCGATGGTTACCGCCGCTGGGCTGTAGCTGACCAAGCAGAAATTGCCGCCAGTCTGGCCGAGGACCTGGTGGGCCTCCTGGAAAGCCAGCTCTTCGACTCCGCCCACGTCGTCTGCCGGAAACTGGAGACCTGCCTCATGGCACTCGACACCGCCGCCTCCGGCCACCCCGTCCTGGGAGACAAGTGGCTGCCTCTGCTCGCCAGGCTGGCCATCACCACCGTCACTCCCGCTGTGAGCAACGACGGTACGCACAGCGACTCATGGACGTGGTTCCGCCCCACCCAACGCCGAATCACCCTCGCCCTCCTCGCCTGCTGGCCAACCGATGCCACTCCCGGTCCTCCGCCGCCCATCGCAGATCCCGCGGCCGGGTGGCTGCCGCAGCGGTACGCCGACGGATGGTTCCTTCGGCGCGGAGACACTCACCTGCCCGTTGACGAGAGCACCCTGCTGGGCTGGCTGGCCACCGTCTCGGTCAACGAGTAGTGACCCCGCCCTCCCTCCCATCGCCGCTCAGGAGGCCAGCGATGCCCACGGCACAAGCGACCCACGGCACCCCCGACAGCCTTTACGCGCGGCTGGACGCGACCGGAGCCGAGACAGCCGTCTCCGTGATCCTCAAGCTGCGCGGCGAGACCTGCGACATCGACTGCCTCTACTGCTACGAGAAACGCAAGGAATCCCCAGGCGGAGCCCGCATCACAGCAGCACAGGCTAACCGGCTCGGCAGCCTGTTCGCCGGACGGCCACTGAGCATCGAACTGCACGGCGGTGAGCCGCTGACCGCGGGCCGCCAGCATGTTGCCGCGATCCTCGACGCGCTCAGCGACCAGCCCAACGTCATCCGCGTCAGCATGCAGACCAACGGGCTGCTACTCGACGAGGAGTGGCTGGACCTGTTCGACGAGCACTGTCCCGAGCTGGAAATCGGCCTGTCCCTCGACGGAGACGCCTTCGGCAACTCCTGGCGGGTGGGATACGACGGGTACCCAACCTATCCACGCGTGGTTCGCAGCCTGGAACTCTTGGCCCAACGCGGTCGCCAGACGGGCATCATCTGCGCCGTCACCCCCCGGGTGCTCGGCCGTGCTCCCGAGGTGATCGACCACCTCGCATCCTTCCGTGCCGTCACCACCATCAACCTGGTCCCCTGCTTCGACGGCTCCGTCACGAAGCCAACGACCGCCACGAACCGCAGGCAGCCCGCCAGCCGCATCCTCCAGAAGCAGGCCGTCGGCCCCATCGGCCCGGACTGGGCGATCGCACCCGAGCAGTACACCGGCTTCGTCCTTGAAGCCGCGGCCCACTGGGTCGCGACGGGCACA
Organism: Streptomyces sp. NPDC005393; assembly: GCF_040606675.1. Lineage (NCBI taxonomy): Bacteria > Bacillati > Actinomycetota > Actinomycetes > Kitasatosporales > Streptomycetaceae > Streptomyces > Streptomyces sp. NPDC005393. The sequence goes on from NZ_JBEXFG010000002.1 coordinate 218,868, forward strand.
TTCCGCCGGATCAAGCTGGAACCCGCCGTCTCCGTAATACGGCGGCTGAAAGGGCTGCAAACCCGTTCATGCCACTTCTCCGACATGAAATGCGATCACGTCTTCACCCTCTACCCCGACAACCGCTTCGGCAGCTGCGACGAACTCCCTTGGCCACAGGCCCGCTTGACAACGCTGACCATCGATCAGACGCAGTCCGATATCAGCAGCGAACAGCTCCAGTCGCCCCTGCTCAAACAGGCACGCTCCCTCGTCAAGAAGTGCCTCACCTGCGACTACCGCGACACCTGCGGCGCCGGCTGCCTCGCGGTCCGCCTGCGATTCACGCAGGAACGCGGAGACGACGACAACTACTGCACTCAGCGGATGCGCCTCATCGACGGAACTGCGGCGCTGCTGGCCCAGCCCGAGCATCCCTCCGGTATGCACTGCACCCGGTGGCGCTGGCGCCCACGCATCCCCAACGACATGCAGGACGTCTCAGCGTTCCTGGCCCGTTGGGACGACCCGGCCGCCGCCCGCCAACCGGCCCGCCTTCGCATCAGCGAGCACGGCAACATCAACACTGTGGGCCAGCCTGGAACCCATGAGGCCGACGACCTCGACCCGCATCACCCGCAGTGGCACGACGGTATCGAGCCTGGCATACGCCCCGTGGTCGACGCCCTGACGCGTGGCTGGAACGCGGTCACCTATGACAGCTGCCAGGGGCACGCTCACGACGACTTACCCGGCGCGGAGCCCCGCCACCTTGCCGTAGGTGTCCTCCCTCGCAACCGAACCGAGTACGCGCACCTGGCAGCCCGGCTATGCGGGGTGGCCGAACGAGTCACACACGGCCTGCCAACTGGCTACTCGCTGGAACTCGGCCGCAGCGAACTGACCTGCCGCACCAACGGCCGCACGTTCCCCACTCTCGACGTCCGGTTGACCCCCGCAGATGGTGCTGGCATCTCCGCGTATTTCCATGGCATTGACGGCGCGGTGCGCGTGCTCGTGAACGCCCTGGAGACGGCGCCGCCAAACTCCGCGGATGCCGTCTGCTCCTGCAACAGCAGCCCCTCCGCGGAAAGGGTGGCCCGGTGATCCACGTATCCGAAACGCTCTCCATCCACAGCGTCGAGCACTTCCTCACGCACGACGAGACGGAGGAACTCAACGATCTGATGGACGCTGCTATCTGCGTCCACGGAAGGCAGCGCTTCGACGCCGACCGCCGGACCACGATTCACGAGATCCCGGGTTACTCACCCGCAAAGGCTCAGCGCGTCTACGAACCCGCAGGTCGGGTCGAAATGACCACGCTCCCACAACCGGCGAGCAAGATCCTCGATGTGGCCATCGAGCGCCAGATGCCGGCCATCGTCCGCGCTCTCCCGTCAGTGACGGGTCACCGACCGTGGATCTTCCTCGAGTACGGCCCTGGTCAGCACATCACCGCGCACGCGGACGGCATAGCGCCCGACCCACTGTCCTTGCCCCGCCAGATTGCTGCAGCCAGCGTCAGCCTGGACACACCCCGCACCGGCGGCGGTTTCTACGTCGAGACCACCGGCAACGAGGCAATGTGGACCTCCGAGCGTCCTCCCGGCGGCTCTGGCTACGAACCGAGCATGCAGTTCATCCACGACGGCGCGGACATGTCCTCACCGTGGTTTCGGAGCATGCCTCGCACCCGATGGTCCGTCGATCCAGGGCCCGGAACACTCCTGGTCTTCGGGAGCCAGCTCGCGCACGGCACCGAGCATGTGCAGACCGGCTGCGTGCGCAAGTTCCTGACACTCCTCATCGCGGAGTGAGGCATCAACGATGCCCAGGAACCGTGGCCCTCCCGCCCCACCGCATCCGACCAGACCGACCCCTACGAAGGAGAAACCGATGGCCGAAGGCCAGCAGTTCGACGAATTCCTGGAGGCGGTCGCCACACTGCGCGACGGCGACACCGTGCGCACCACCGCGCACACCTCCAACGCCGCCACGGAAGCCTGGCTGTCCGAGAGCGAGCCCGCCGACGAGGCCGAGACCGAGCCCACCCCCAGGTCCTGACGCAGTCCCGGGGGTCGGAGCCAGCTCCGGCCCCCGGCCGCATGCCCGCAAGGAGCTCTGATGACCATCCCTACCGCTGAGACCCTGTTCTCCCTCGCCGGCATAGAAGAACACCGTCAGGACCGCACCCGCCGAATCGCCACCGTCTTGGGCAACCGCATGGAGGCGTCAGCCGAGTACGACGAAGCCCTCATGTACGCCGTAGCTCATCACCTGCTGGAGGGTGCCGAGCAGGCTGCCCGCAACCAAGACGCAGGATCCCTCGCCTGGTATCGCCAGAGTGAAGCCGCGGACCTCCACGACTTGACCACGGACACGGAGGTCGGCCGCTGCCTCATCGTGCAGCCTGAACGGGCGGAACTCCTCCAATCCCCGCTCTCCGAGACGGCCTATTACCTCCTTCGTCCGGACTCCGCCCGCGCATCAGATGCGACCCTGGAACTCGTCACCAAGGCGATCGCATCCGCCACCAGCCATGGCTTCGGCCCGCTACTCAAGCAGCACAGCCGCGTGATCTGTCTCCTGGACAAGCGCAAGCTCGACGAGACCCTTCACAGCTGGAGCTTGACCCGACTCCCGGGAACCGTGTTTACCGACTACACCAAGTACCCTGAGGTTCTGGCCGGTGACCTCATCCACGAGGCCGGCCACAACTGTCTCAACAACGCCCTCGCCGCCCGCCGGGTCAAGCTCCCTGCGGACGTCACCTTCTTCTCCCCGTGGCGCGGAACGTCTCGTCCGGTATTCGGATTCCTGCACGCCTGTTGGGCATTCGCCCTGACGACGCTGTACGCGCAGAAGGCCCAGCTATCCGCCGGTGCCCAGGCCGCGGACTTCCTCGCTGCATACTTCAGCCGGCAGCAGGGGCAGCTGATGGCAGCAAGCGGCTCCCTGACCGTGGCCCTGCCGTTCCTCGCCGATCGCGAGATTCGAGAGCACATCGGCGTGGCCGTCAGCACAGCTGTGGCAGCAGCTTCGGTTCGATCGTGACCCGCCAGCCTCCGATGTCACGCAACGTGCCTTCTGGTGCCATCGGCTTAACCCGAGCCCCGGCCACTTCCCAGCGACAAGAGCGTCGCCAATTGTTCCGCAGTTCACGGTGGTCAATGGAGGGCCCGTTGCGACGTCGCACGACGGGTTCGGGGGGAGGCCGCTGGGAAAGGGGACAGCTCCGCCCTGGCGGCCCACCTTATGGTGTCCTCCCAGCCTTCCGACACACCGACAGCCCGCACGCCGGTCCTGCTACTGATGGGACAGGTCTTGATGTGGCTGCGCGAGCTGCAACCCCACCGCTTCAAGGGGAAGCTCAGCCTTCGGCGATTGCCAGTCAGGCGGATTTGTCAGTGGCGAGTGCCACAATCAAGCCATGTGGAACAACCGTGAGTTCCGTATGGCAGAGGGCGCCCAAATACTCGGGCGCCAAGGCGACTCCTACAAGATCCAGGTGTCCATCCCCACTGACGAAGACGGCTTCCTGGCCGCGAGTGCCCCAACTGCTCGCTGACCTTCCGGATGGACGCCGACGAGTACGAGCGCCTTCCGGATGAACTGGCCCTTTGGTGCGTGTACTGCGGTCATCACAGTGAGCACTCGGACTTCATGACCACGCAGCAGCGGGAGCGCCTCATGCGGGTCGCACAGGACCTCGGCACCCAGATCGTGGGCCAAGCCGTCAACGACATCTTCGGCGGGATGGCACGTCGCAGCTCCCACAGCAGCCCTGTCTCGTTCTCTACACGCCGGGAAAGCCCTTTTATCCCCGTCCGCTTCCGGGGATCGACGAGGAGCGTCTGGCTCGTATCCGCACCTGCTCGGCCTGTGAGATCAAGTACGCCGTCTTCGGCGAGCACCGGTACTGCCCCATCTGCGGACACTTGCCGGCAGACAGCATCGCCTTCGACGCCCTGCAGGCGGATACGGCTCGGCTGGATGCCTTGGAGGCGGTGCCGACTGAGCTGAAGGCTTCACTACGAGAGCAGGGGGTGTTCTCACGCAGTTGGGTGGACACCGTCGAGAACGTTGTCGGGGTCGTCGAGTCCCTCGCGTCGTCCCTCTTCAAGGCCGCGGTGCAAGACGCCGATGCCCGACTTCAGGGCAAGGGCAACATTTTCCAGCGCCTGGACCACATGGCCGACCTCTTCATCGACGCGGGATACGGAGATCTGCGGATCGAAGTGGGCACGGAGACGTGGCGGCGGTTGCTCGACACCTGGGCAGCGCGCCATGTCTTCACCCACAACGATGGTGTCGTCGACGAGAAGTACCTGTCGAGGGTTCCCCACTCCACAGTCAGAGTCGGCCAGCGCATCACCCTCGACGACGGAACCTGTCGTCGCGCGATCCAGGACGCCACGCTCCTCTGCACAGCCTTGATCGAATTGACGTCCTGAGGCACGGATCCGCCCTGGCCGGGGCGCCCGCGCCGCTGCCGAGGCTGTCGTCCAGCTCGTGCCCCGCTCCCGCCGCCGGCTTCGGGCCGTTCCCGGTGAGCGGGCTGCCCGTCCCTCCTCCGTCGAGTCGTCGTCCTCCAAGCGGCCGGATGAAGGCCCGGCCGACAAGCACACCGCCTAACAGTTGTCACCGAACGAGTCCCGGTCAGCGGGTATCTGACCAGGTACTCCGAGCCCTCCCACAGCGCGGGAGGGCCCTTCGGTTTCATCCATGGGTGATCAAGCCCAGTACCTGCGGCATGAACTCCTCCTGCTCCACCTCGTACCCACGGGCATCGACCTGCTCGGCGAAGCGCCTCACCTGTGGCGCCGTAGCGGGGTTGTCGATGATCGTCCGAAGCGTTCGAGTTCCTGCGTAGCTACGCTCCCGGCGGGGCTTCGCGCCACTCATCGAGCCCACGTCCACGACGATCGCGTGGGGGACGCAGCGCACCACCAGGTTGGCAATGTGCACGCCGTCGGTGTCTGCGTCGCACACCACCCAGGCTTTCGGGCACACGGGGCCGAGTTGGCTCAGAACCTGCTGGAACTCGGCTCCGTTGAAGCCGCTGGACCAGACGACGGCGTGTCCTGGCAGACTCCGGGCCAGGTATCCGGCGGCCTCCTTGTTCTCCACGACGACCAGTTCGTTGGCGGTGGTGCTCACGGTCATGGGTATCGCGGTGAAAGGCACGGTGACCAGTGAGCCCAGCCCCTGCATGGTCAGCCGTCCGCTGCCCTGGCTGATTGCCACGGGACCGGAGATCGACAGCTCCGGATACTTCAGTACGCCCAGCCGTTGCCGAAGCTGCTTACTCATCCCGATGTCGGCCAGTGCCTTGTCAGCGTCTACGGCCTTGGTGTCGTCGCGCAGGCGGCTGGAGAAGTCACGCACCCCGAGGTAGGTCTCCCGGGCCAGCAGGGCCTGCGCTGCCGCCACGTAGAGGTCGAGCCTTCCGGTGTCCCGTGGAAGTTCCAAGACTGCCGCCAGCGCCTTGGCTTCTGGCACGTCCGAGTGGATCCGCTGCGCGAGCGACAGCGCTTCGGCTTGGAGCTGGTTGCCCCGGTCGAGGGCGTCGCCCTTCACCCGGGCGGCATAGGCGAGAGTGGCCGTGGTCAACTCCCATCCGAGGACAGCTCCGGGCTGGCCGTCGACGCCCGGTGGTTGGGTGATAACCGTCACCACCCCGGCGAGGATGAGTGGGGCGAGCTGCTCCAGAACGGGATATCTCCGGGTGACCGTGCCGCCCCTCCTGGTGGACGATGCCAGGATGAAGCGCTGGTTGCTGTCGTCCAAGACTTGGAGCGCCTGCTCTGCGGAACCGAGGGCTGGCGGCTGGGCGGGTTCGATGCGGAGCGCCACGAGGCGGGAGCTGCCCTTCTGGACGCCCTCCTCGTAACGCTCGCGGTAGACCGGATAGGCGCACAGCCCCACCGGCAGCCCTTCGACCGGCGCAGGTTTGCTGCTGGTGACGGTGTGGGTGCCGTCGCCGGACGCTGCTGCGTTGCTCACCGGGCGTCCTCCATCGGGATGCTGTCCCATACGTCGAAGAGATCGGGATCCGAATCGTTCATGACCTGTGGCTCGGCGTTGAGGACGTCGTCCTTGTAGCGGGACAGGTTGATCAACGTCGCGCAGTGGGGACGTAGCGAGTTGATGTCCTGGCTCTGCACTGCGAGCACCACGGTGATGCCGTACTCGCGGGCGATGCGGCGGAGGGCCTTTGCCACCTCGCCGACGTTTCGGGAGTCGAGGTTGTTGCCAGCCTCGTCGATGATCAGCATGCGCCCTGCTGAAGTGCCGCCGGAGGCCAGGGTGGAGGCGGCGAGGAAAGCGTGGAAGATGACGTACTCGGCGGTGTTCCGTTCCCCTCCGTGGTACGGGATGGGGTCTGCGCCGGGCTTGACCCAGTGAGGGCGGACTTCCCACCGCAGCGGGTCTTCCGGGCCGGTGGCCGCCCGGTGTCGTACGTTCAGCCGTACCCGGCTCTGGCCAGCCGATTCCAGCAGCGTGTTCATCCGCTCTTCAGCTTCGGTGAACACCGCCTCGATGTTCTTGATCAGCGTCTCCCTGTTGCCTTCACTCCATTTGATGGAGTCGGCCACGTTGGCCTCGGAGGCTTCCAGGGCCTTCTGGCTTCGTTCACGTCGCGCGAGGATCGCCTGCTGCTCCTCCGCACCGCCTCCGCTGTAGAAGTCGATCCAGCGGGTGGCGGGTTCGGAGACCTCTTGGAAGGAGCGGGGCTGCTCGTTCGGATCGGGTTCTTCGTCCAGCCAGGCGAGGGTGGATGCGACCGCGCCACGGATCTGCGCAACAGTGTCGGAGGTGACCTCGTCCTGGTGGTCGGGGAGGCTGATGTGCCGCCACTGGGTCGATGAGCACCCGGCCAGTTCCAGCCCACGGCTGATCTGTTTCCGCGCCTGCCACAGCGTGGCCTGCGGCGTCGGCTGTTGCGGCTGAGAGATCACCAGGGCTTCGGCAGCGGCGATACCTGCGGGGAAGATTCGTGCGAGAAGGGCCAGAGACTCTGTGCACGCTTGCACGACGGCGAGCTGTGTTTTCCGTTCTTCGTCCTTGCCGGCGGCCTCTTTGCCAGCAGCGGAGAGCTCGCTCTTAACGCGCTGTGCGTTCTGCTCCGCCGACCCGTATGCCGTCTCGGCTTCGGCGCTGCGGGTCCTGGCCTGTGCCTCAGCCCCTTCCGCGGCCTTGGCTTCCCCCTCCGCCCGGTCGATGCGACCGTTCAGTTCCGTCAGCTGACGGCGCAGCTCACCGACGTCGAGCGCCGCCTGGCAGCATGCCAGCCACGCATCGGCGTCGTCCCGGTCCCGGTTGGCCTGCCGAGCCCGCCCTTCTGCGTCCTCACGCTGTTCCGTCGCCCCCTCCATGCGTTCCCGGGCCGCCGCGGTCCTCGCCAAGCGATCAGTGATGGGCACCTCGAAACCGCCGTACATCCGCAGGCCGAGCGCTTCATCTTCCACGATGTCCGCGTCGTCTGTGGCCTGGGTCCGCGTCTCCAGCGCGCTCAGAATGGCTTCCACCGGCGGGAAGCTCGCTCCCTCGGTGGGGAGTTCCTTCACCGGGAACAACACGCAGCCCGGGAGCAGCCGCGTGGCCCTGAGCGCCTGCTCTGCTTCTGGAAGATCCTCCTGAAGGACGATAACCGTCTGGGCGTGGACGGCGAGCCGGGCCTCCCAGCGGCGGCGATCCGGTTCCGTGAGATCTCCGATCCTGACGGCATCCACCAGCGGGGCAGCCCGAAGGCCGGCACTGTCGAGAGCTGCGATGATCTCCCCGGCCTTGCCGCCCTGCCCCTTGGCTTCCCGCTCGTAGGCAATCCGGCACCGCTTCTCTTCAGCGCTGGCATCGCGAACGGCATCACGGGCTAGTTCGACCGCGGTGTGTGCCTCTGCGAGATCCGCTTGGGCCTGTTCCAGGGCGTTGGCATCGCCTCGGGCTGCCTTGTCCGCGAGCGCTGCAATCTTCCCTTCGAGCGCCTGGTGTTCGGACTGGAGCCGACCGAGGCTGAGCGTCACGTTCCGCTTGGCCGTCTCTGCCTCCCGAAGACGCTGCGCCGCCTCGACCGCGAGGAGCCGGAGACCTTCGGTGTCCTGGCAAGCACGGAGCCGTTCCTGCAGAACGTCGATGTTCTGCCTGATCTCTTCCAGCTGCGTCTTGGCCTCCTCCGCAGCTCCGGCGGCAGACTCGCTGCCCCTCCGCTGCTCGACGATCCGGGCGGCCAGGTACAGGTTCCAGTCGGTCTCGGCATCGGTGAGGGCGGCGCGCGCCTGGAGCATCCTGGAGATCGCCTTCAAGGTGATCTCGTCCCGCGAATACTGTTCCTGCGCGGCCTGCCGGTCTGCCTCCAGGCCGAGCTTGTGTTCGTAGATGCCCTTCCGTGCCTTCTGCTCGTCAGCGAGGAGCCGATTCTTGCCGGCCAGGTTGATGAGCATGTCCGCCAGGGCGTCCGGCCTGTGCGGCTTGCCAGCGGAGGACAGAATGCCGTCGTCGATGTTCTTCTCGCCCCGCTTGCGCAGGTAGGCGAGGCAGCGGGTGCCGTTGCCGAAGAGCTTCTCGGCGTATTTGCCGGAGGTCAGGGCGGGACCAGGGAGGTCGTTCCACACTTCCGCTGCGTGGGTGGCGCCCTCCAACTCCGTGGCTCCGAGCGCCAAACGGATACCCGGGGCGAACTTGACCTGGACGAAGGGCTCGGTTCGCTGGATGCGCATCCACACGGTGACTGCGCTGGTGCGGGGCTCGCCCTCCATCCAGTACACGCTGGCGATATAGCCACTGGGCGCATCGACGAGCTGCTTGGTCTCGGCGGCGTTCTGATTGAACAGAAGGTTCCTGGCGTGGTGTCCGATGCCGCCGCGCAGCCAATCCGCGTCCGCGTTCGCCAGGGCAATGGCACTGGCCATCATGGACTTCCCGGCGCCGTTGGAACCGCCCTCAGGACCGGTGCCGGTGAGGAGAGTGACATCAGCGTGGCTGACGGGGATGATGCTGCTGGTGTGGCGCCCGATGCGGACGAGCTGGAACAAGCGTAAGGGCTTGGCCCCTACGGCTCCCAAAGCCTCCAGAGGCATGGCGAGTTGCGGTTCCACGGTCACGCGGCAGCTCCTGCTTCATTGGTGCGCCGACGACGCAGCTCGTCGGCAACGAGGCTGCCCGGGTCGGCGAGCATGAGGACGTTCTCCCGCAGCCTCTGATCTTGCTCGGGGGTAAGGCGTTGCAGGAGTGATTCCTGGATACGGTTGCGGGAATCGATCAGGCCGAGGGTCTTGAGCCGTGACAGCGCGTCGGCGATGTCCTTCCCTTTGAGGCAGTTTCGCCCGTCGGGCCCCTTATGGTCCCGCAGGCGGCTCTCGATCGTTCGGCGCTCAGGGGCTCCGCCGGACTCGGGGATCAGTCGGTCGTAGAGGTAGACCAGGGCCAGCGCTGCGAGGTTGGTGGCCGTCAGGCCGCCCAAAGGCGCCTTGAGGACTGGCGTGACGGCGGGGTGCCAGCCGCTGATGTATCCGATCACTTCCCTGCGCCCGCTGTCGCTGACCGCGGTTGCCTCGATGAGTGTGCGACCGATGCCGGCCAGGAGACGTTCGACCTCCCCTCTCGTGGCGGGCTCCTCGAACTGTTGCCAGTCGCGGGCGGGCAGTGGGGCATCTGCCGCTTCCAGGGCGCGGACACAGTCCACCGCGTCGTTCTCGTACCAGGACGACTTGGCGGTGGTGATTTCCGGTGTAGGCACTGGCGGTGCGCTGTGGCTCTCATCCCCTTGGTGGGGGTAGGCGCGGTGGCGCCGCAACCGCACTGCGGCGCTGTTCAGCACGGCGTGGGTGGACGGGTCGAGGGTGGTGGCTCCAGGGCCGAGACGCACCATGCGATCGGGATGGAGACGCAGTAGGCCGGATTGGGGGAGGGCACGTTCCAGCGCAGGTACGGCCCAGGTATGGGCGTTCTTGTCCGTACAGGCGCGCAGCAGGGCGACGACATCGGCAAGCGGGATCACCGATAGTTGTTGCCGCTGGGTGAGAAGGGCGTAGGCGGCGACGAAGGTGACCACTTCCTTGGGGTTGAGCCGGTTCCTGGGAAGGCGGGGGCTCTCGGTGGAGGCCGCCGGTTCCCCTTCGGACCAGCCGAGTACAGCAAGCGATCCGCTGACTGGGTCGTCGACGAGGTGGACCCGCAACCCAGCGGCCGTGGCCGCCTGTTCCAAATCGGTGAGAGGCAGTCCGAGGGTGGGCAGTGCCCCGCCGGAGTGGCGCAGTAGTGCCAGGGCTCGCGCGGTCTCGTCCTCGGTCACGGGGCGTCCTTCCGGTCGGGTTCGCGGCGCAGGCTCATCGGTGTCACCCATGACGGGCGTCTCTTCCGTGGATCGGAGTCGCCATGCTGGGGTGGCCCCTTCCGGCTGTGGAGGCGGTAGCGGGTGTCCAGGGCTGAGAGTTCGAGCAGGTTGCAGAACAGTTCGGAACCGCTGCGCCACGAGCGGGACAGGAGGATGGGGGTCAGGTCCATCTCGTCCAGTTCGCCGAGCAGTTCATCGGCGATGGCGCGCAGAGCCTCGTCCTTTGGTTCCGGGAGGGGCGCGGCCTGGCGATTGGGCCGGTCCGGAAGAATGTCCTGGACGGGTTCGAGAAGAAGTTCCTCGGCTGCGGCTTCGATTGCGGCGGGATCCAGCCAGGCGCGGGCGGCGTCGAAGTGGATTCCGTCCCACAGGCCGGCGAGATCTTTGATGGTGGAGGTCTGCGCGGCGCGCACCAGACTCGCGGTGTGCAGCTCGGCCTTGCGGTCCAGACGTGCTTCTCGGCGCAGGAGTTGCACCAGGTCAGTGCGGACGCTCACGTACTTGTTAACGGCTGTGATCATGCGATCCAGGTCCGTCGCCAGCTCCTGGATCTGACGAAGACTGGAGAAAGCCTTGTCGCACACCAGCCGGATCCGCTCGGCCAGGTCACGCGTGTCCAGCTTGCCGATCTCGATGGCGGCGGCGATGTCGTTCTGAGTGATGATCTCGCGGATCGCCCGGGATCGTCCTTGGACCAGGCCCCTGAATGCGTGCAGTTTCTGCCGGAGTTCCCCTGCTTCGGCCTCGGGATTATCCAGACCGTTCATGAAGTAGGTGAGGACTTCCATCAGCACTTGGTGGTTGAGGGTGTCGGTCACCATGGGGAAGAGCAGCAAGCCCACGTGACCGGCCTCGGTGAGCTCCACGTGTGTGTCGTTCAGCTTGCCCCGGGCCAAGCGCACCGAGCCAGCGGCGATGAGCTGGCCGAGCCGCGATCTGACCGTACTGTGACGGAACCTCGCGGCCAGCACGGCATACAGCTCACGGATAGGGAAGCCCTGGTCATCTTCGCTGGCTGCGAGCATGTCGCAGATGGCCTTGGCACACTCGATCTCTTCGTCGCCGACGTTGAGGCTGGCCGCGCTGCCGATCACCGGACCGAAGATGCTGGCGGCGTTCCTTGATCGAACCGAACGGAATGCCAGAGCCTGCCTCGGGATACCGGCCGACCCGGATGCGGCCCCCGCCGACAGGCTCCGACCTTCCCCAACTTCCTCCGCGGGTAACCCGTTTGCACGCATGGTTCGAAAGGTAACCGATGCCTCTGACAATCCACTCCGAACGAAAGCACATGACGAGAAGCACCCTTGGAGTCAATTCGACCCTTCGTTCGAATCCCGGGATAACCGCCAATCATTCGAATGGTTGACCGAATTCTTGTTTATTCATCAACAGGGAAGCGATTCTGGTCCTCTGCGACTGAGCGCTCGACATCGGGCGGCAAAGGGGCGGGTTCTCCGGTGACTGACTGCCCGTTGGCATCTGAGGCGATCGGCTAAGTGGGCTTGTTCAGTCTTGATGGGAGAACGCCGGGCTCAGTCCCGGCGTGAGGAACAACCACAGATTTTCCTGACCACCGGTTCCCGCGGCGTCTGTCGACGAACCGCTGATCATCGCGCGAAGCATCCTGATGTGTCAGTGCCGGGTGACAGAGATGGTTCGCGCGGATTAGCCCGCATGGACGAAGGGTGGGCGGTATGGCCGGAGAATGCCACGTTGATCACAAGGTCCTGGCGGCCTTCGCAGAGGACAAAGTGAACGTGCCTACTGAGGAGGCGAAGGAGCGCCGCAGGCAGGTGAAGCATCTTCGGGAGCGGTTGGAGACGTACATCGCCGAACACCCTGACTACGACCTCGTCAAGCTCCGGGCCTCGGGAAGCACGGCGAAGCACACGGCAATCCGGCGCCGCCGGGGCGAAGGGTCCGACGCGGACGTGGCAGCGTACGTGCGCGTGGCGAACACCGACGTGGACGAGGCGGGTCTGCTCGAGTGGCTGCGAGACCGGTGCATCGAGGTATACGGAAAGACGAAGGTCGCAGAGGACTTCGTCATCTCCCAGCACGCTGTGGCGATCACCTTGCGAGGTTCCGGCCTGAAGATCGACGTGGCACCGGTCCTCTACACCGGAGAACCGGACGACAAAGGTCATCTGATCACCCGCCAGGGCGAGAAGGTCCTGACCTCGGTCACTTTGCACCTGAGGTTCATCGAGAAGCGCAAGCACCCGGACGCTGCAGGGCCCGGTTACACCGAGGTCATCCGGCTGCTCAAGGCATGGATTTGTGAGGGCAAGCGGAACGACCCGGACCTGCGCTGCAAAAGCTTCCTTCTCGAACTGTTGGTCGCTCATCTGTGGGAGCACGGGTGGAACGGCGAGCCGCTGCAGGTGAACGACTACCCGCGCGCCATCGAGCAGGTCCTGTCCTACATCGCGGTCACCGGCCTGAAGACCCCGATCATGTTCACGGACTACTACCCGGCAGACGCCGTCGCATCGTCCTCGGACCCCATCCAGGTATGGGATCCCGTCAATCCCGAGAACAACGTCGCCTCCAGCTACACCGAGTACCACCGCCAGCGACTGGTCGAGCACGCCAACACGGCACTCGAAGCCGTCGCATGGGCCGCCGGCGCACGGACCAAGGGCGAGGCGAACGACGCGTGGCGCGAGCTGTTCGGCCCGTCATTCCAAGGAGCGTGACGATGACCGGGACCTACGCCAGATCGGCGTCCTTCACCATCACCGAAGCCCGGTACGTCGGCGCGAAGGTCGGCGCCGACCTTCGCCTGCTCCACAACTACTACGGCAAACCCGGCCTCGACCAAATAGATGACTATGTCGAGGAGGTCGCCCTGCTGCTGCGCGACGGCTACCTCGACACCGTCGACTACGGGTTCCGGGACGCCGGGAGCAACGCGTGGAAACTGCGCCTTCGATACAAGGCGACCATCGGCGGGCAGCTCACCGACGGCCGCCCGGGCAGCCTGCCCCGCGCCGCTGAGATCAGCGGATCCGGCTTCTACAGCTACCTGACATACAGCCAGAAGTTTCACGCCCTCACTGGCACTGAGAAGACCACAGTCAAGGAGGCCCTCCCGTTCCCCCGGCAGGGAGCCGACGCCCCGAGCGTCCTTTCCGGTACCTCCACGGCCGGCCATGGCTACGCCCGCAACGGCACCGGTGTCGCCCGCGACGTCTACGTCGCTTTTTGACCCCGATCGAGCAGCAAGAGGAAGACCGAGTGACCAGCCAGGACGACCTGTTCCACCCTGTGATCGAACTTCCCGAAGCCGTCCGCCGAGCCCGGTACAACCGCTTGGTGGGCCTGGACATGATGAAAGCGCGCTTGCGGAAGGAAGCCGCCCTGCTGGCCGACCCGCGGCTGCTGCATGCATGGGCCAGTGCGCACCACGGCGGAGACGTCGCCGCGCTCACGCTGTTCGCTGACCGCGCCCCTCTGTTCGTCTTCTCCGGTGACGTCGGCTCCGGTAAGTCCGCACTCGCCGAGTCGTTCGGCTGCGACCTCGCCGACCAGCTCGACCTGCCCGTCTTCCTCTACCGGCTCAAGCTCGCCACCCGCGGCAGTGGCCTGGTCGGCGAGATGACCGCCCTCATCGGCGACGCCTTCACCCACCTGCACGCTGAGGGTCGCCGCGCGCAGGGTCCGCGCGGTGTGAACTCGGTTCTGATCCTTGTCGTCGACGAGGCCGACGCCCTCGTCCAGTCCCGCGAGGCGCAGCAGATGCACCACGAGGACCGCGCTGGGGTGGACGCCTTCCTTGCCGGAATCGACAGCCTCGCCAGCGCCAAGATCCCGGTCATCGTTGTGCTGTGCACCAACCGCGTCGGCGCCCTGGACCCGGCGATCATGCGCCGCGCGGCCGCCACCTTCACCTTCACCCGCCCCGATGCCCAGCAGCGCCACGCTGTCCTTACCCAGGCCCTGGACGGGCTCGCCATCCGGCCCGAGACCATCGACAAGCTCGTCACGCTAACCGGTCCCAGCACCGGCCAACCCAGCTACACCTTCTCCGACCTCACCCAGCGCCTGGTCCCGGCCGCAGTCCTGCAGGCCTTCCCCGACCGCCCCGTGTGTGACGAAGACCTTCTCGCACTCGCCGAAAAGCTGGAGCCCAGCCCCGTTTTCACCGAGGAGCACTAATGGAGCCCCTGCCTGCCCCGAGCCCAACCAGCGTCAGGATTACCGGCGACCACTACCAATGGCTCATCGCGTGGGAGGGCTGCCTGGCTCTCCTACGCGAAAACGCGGCCCGCTCCGAGAACCCCGTTGCCTCCGTCGGCGTGGAGCTGGACGGCGCCGGGAACCTCGACGACGTCGTCCTGATGCGCCGCACGCCACCGCACACCTACACGCAGGTCAAGTACACGGTGGACAGTTCTACACCCGTCAACGAGGAGTACCTGACCAAACCCAGTAAGGACGGCGGCCCGTCCATCCTGAAGAAGATTGCCAAGGCATGGCGGAAGCTGACTGCAGACGGCATGCCCGTCGACCTGGCTCTCTTCACCAATCGCGCGCCCGACCCGGCCGATCCGCTGGTGGCCGTCCGCGACTCCCGCAGCCAGTTTCTGATGCCAAAAGCAGGACTCCAGGGGCCGCGATCGGCGCTGGGCGCCGCCCGCACTCGCTGGGCAGCGGCAGTTGACCTGACCGAAGACCAACTCCGTAAGCTCCTTTCTGTCCTGCGCTTCGACCTGGCCCGCGACCAGACCCACGTCCAGGACCGCCTGCAACTGCTGATGGCCGTAGCCGGCCTGCGCCACGACGAGCAGGCGGTGACCAGTGGAGCCGGCTGGGTCGCCAAGCAGGTCCGTGAAGGACACCGCACCCTCACCCTGGACATGGTTAAGGCAGCCGTCGAAACCCTCGGTCTCAAGGCTGGCCCCGCCCGGGCTGTCCTGTCGATCGCTACCCTCAAGCCGGACCCACTGGCCGGCGACGCGGATTACGCGATCGACTGGATCGACCGCTTCGACGGCTCCTCCGACTTCACCAAGCGTCGCCCCTTGCCCCCCGCCGCCTGGACGCAGCTTCAAACGGACATCGAGGCTGCCCCCGCTCGCCTACCCCTAGGCAGCACCGCCATCTCCATCACCGGCAGCACCCGCCTGGCCCCCGCCTTCCTGACCGGCACCGCCTTCCGCATGGTCACCGGCGCCGACCTCGCTGTCCTCCAGCGCGGCCAGCTCTGGTCCACCAGCGACCCCTACAACGCCCCCCAGCACCCGACCGTCCATCAGCACCCTCTGGACCAGGGCGACGAACTCGCCGTAGCAATCGCGGTGGCCACCGACCCGACCGAAGACGTCTTGGACTACCTGCGCGAGCAACTGGTGCCTGTCTCCGAGCTCCTCGTCCTCACCCCGCCAGGCGGGGCCAAGGACGGGTCCGTCCCCGACACCGCAGCCGCCAATGCCCTCGCCATCGGCATCCGCGATATCGTTCGCCGCGCCACCCGCACCACCCCGCGCATCCACCTCTTTCTGGCTGGCCCCATGGGGCTGGCCCTCCTTCTCGGCCACCGCTGGAACCGGCTGCGCCCCACCGTCGTGTACGAGGACGTCCGCACCGCGCAGGGCTACGAGGCGGCCTTCACCGTCCAGGCATAACAACGCACTTCAGGAATCCGCCCTTCCGTGCCCAGACCTCCACCACAGACCACGTCCTGCCTCACGGCAGTTGCAGAGCCGCGGGCGTAGAGCAACAGCGCTATGTCCCATCCATCCGAACCAGCCGGAGGCGTCGCTCGCCCCTCTGCTCCTGGGACTTTTCAGGGACTTTCAGCGCTGTCCGAGGGAGTTCCGAGGGACTTTTCGCCGCCTAACGCGGCAAGCCACCGAAAGATCGGAAAGGGCCTCCGACGCAGGTCAGAGGCTCTTTCCGAGGCAAAGCCGCAGGTGGCGGCAGACGAGTCGGGCTGTACGCCGGGTTCTGTCGCCCGACCAAGGACAGGGCACCAGCCAATCTTGGCCGATCAGGTCGCGCGATTCACCGCTTGAGCTTCCAGCCATGCCTCTACCTCCGGCCAGCGGTAGCGCAAATAGCGACCGACCTTGTGGGCTCGCGGACCCTGGTCTCGGTGATTCCATATGTAGACCGTATTCAGAGGTACGCCCAGGAAGTCGGCCAGCTCCTCCGCGCTCATCAAGTGGCAACGGTCCCCCGCGCCACTGGCGGCTTCTTCCGCACGGGCAGTGGTTCGACGCATGGGCACTCCAGAACGGTTCGAATCGGGCAGGAAAGAACCACATGAGCGGTATTCCGCCGTGGTGGTGCACGGAACGTTTGCATTAAATTCCGGCCGCACCAAACTGAGGGCCTTTCGACGAAATTCCTACGACTCCTGCGAACTCTCGAAGGACACAGGCGAATCTTCGCTGAGGGTTCGACGAGCCCTCGTCGAACCCTCAGCGAGCATTCGTCTAGGTGAAATCTTCCCTACCACTCTGCACCCTTTGTCGCGAAGACCCCAAGAATGCATTTGACATCTTCAGCTCACCTGGATCAACATCCAATTCACTCAGGGCGCGATGAACGGACACACAATCTCGCCGTCGACGATGGCCCTGATTCAAGAGAGTCCACAAATAGACTCAAAGGGCCGTTGGAAACTAGGAGTTGAGTCGATGCCGTACGACCGCTGGCACAAGTCGCGCCCGAAAGACGGGGAGTCGACCTGCAAGGAACACGGCAAAGTTCCGACGCGGGATCACGGGACGGGGAAGCGGTGGCAGGCCCGATGGCGCAACCGGGAAGATGTCCAGCAGACGGAGCTGTTCCGCACCGAGGTCGAAGCCCGCAGGCACGAGACCAAGATGCGGTCCGGCGTGGACGACGGTTCATATATCAACCCTCGCGCCGGAGAGATCAGGGTCGGTGAACTCGCCCTTACGTGGCTCAAGGGGCACGAACACAAGAATCCAAGGACTTACCGACGCCACAAGGAGCGGATTCTCCTGCACCTCGTTCCTACCGCAGTTGGGAAGATGCGCGTAAAGGACGTGAACGCCTCGTCTTTGCTGGACTGGTTGCACGACCGTCGCAGGCTGCTCGAAAGTTCCACACTGCGGCTGGTCTTCGACAATCTTCGGGCTGTCTTTGATCTGGCCGTGGACGACAGCCTGATACACAAAAATCCGTGCCTCGCCAAATCGGTGCAGGACGCCAAGCCGAAGCGAGGAGGTGGCGGCCGGGCAGATCTGACCCTCGCCTGGGAGGACACCGAGAAGATCCGTGCCGAATTGCCAGACCGTTACAAGGCACTCGTCGACTGTGGTCGCGGCCTGGGTCTTCGGCAAGGAGAGATATTCGGCCTGTCACCAGAAGATATCGACTGGGCACATCCGGACGGCGCCATAGTGCATGTGCAACGGCAAGTAGTCCACGACGGCTCGTTCCTCGTATACGCCCTCCCCAAGGGCGGAGACGACGAGGACCCGAAGGACCGGTGGGTCGAGCTGACCGACGACGTGGCCATCCCCCTGCGCGAGCACATGCAGAAGTACCCGCCGGTCGAGGTGACCCGTCCGTGGGGCAGCAGCGGTGGCGACCCAGTCACGGTGCGGCTGATCTTCTACACCCGAGAGAAGACCGCCATTCAGTCGAATTGGTTCAACTCCTACCGCTGGAAGCCCGCCCTGGCGTCGGCCGGCCTCATCAAGCCCCTTGAGCCCGACGCGAAGGGACGACGCTGGGAGAAGTCCCGCGACGTAATGATGCACGCGCTCCGACACCTGTACGCGTCTATGATGATCAACGGCGGGGTAGATGTGTACACGCTCGCGGACCGCCTCGGACACGCCGATCCCGCGTTTACCCTGCGTAAATACGTGCACCGGGTCGTGGGAGCCGGTTCCAAGGTCCGCATCGCGGTCCGGAGCGCCTACACCAGGGCCGCGTGACTCCTGCTCCGTTCGGCTTGTGCAACAACCGTGCAAGATGATCTTCGAGAGAGGTCATTTGCGCAGGTCAGGAGCTTTGTCTATGAGTTCCGCGACATCTGAACAGCGGATGCCCCGCCCCCGCCTGAGCAGCAAGAATGCCGCCCAGAGGGGGCTGCGGCGCCCGTGGGTCACGGCGGCGCGGACGGTGGCCAGGTCGGGCGGTTACGCCTGGGCGGAGAACTCCTCCATCCGCTGCTGCAGCCGCCGCACGCCCCCAAGCCAGCGGTCGGTGTCGGTGGCACGCAGCGCGTAGTGATCGCGCACCTCGGGGTGGGGGAGGATGAGGAACCGCCCGTCAGCCAGCGCCTCGGCCACGGTGTCGGCGACCTCCTCGGGGGTGAGGACCGACCCGGCCAGGGCCTTCGCGGCGGGGTCGCTGCGCTCGTACATCTCGGTGCGCACCCCCATCGGGCACAGCGCCTGAACGGTGATGCCCCGGTGGCCGTAGGTGGCCGCGAGCCACTCGGCGAGGGCGAGCGCACCGTGCTTGCTCACCGCGTACGGCGCGCCGGCGGGGTGGGTGAGGAGGCCCGCGGAGGAGACCGTCGCCAGGAAGTGGCCCCGCCCGCGTTCGAGCCACGGCCCGAGCAGCTGCCGGACCACCCGGACATGGCTCATCACGTTCACCTGCCGGACGCGCTCCCAGACTTCCTCCGGCGCGTCGGCCCCACCGCCGGGTTCGATACCGGCGTTGGCGCAGAACAGGTCGATCTCGCCGAGGTGCGTGCGGGCGGCGGCCACCAGGGCGGCCACGTCCTGCTCATCGGAGGCGTCGCCGGGGACGGCGAGGCCGCCGATCTCCTCGGCCACGCGGACCGCCGCGGCCGCGTCCAGGTCGTTCACGACCAGACGGGCGCCCGCGGCGGCGAACCGGCGGGCGAGGGCGGCACCGATGCCCGAACCCGCTCCGGTGACGACGACGGCTGCGTCCTTCAGCTCCATGGCGGTGTCTCTCCGGTGGTCGGTGCGGGTGCGGGCGGCCTGGTGCCCGCCGGCAGGGCCGGACGGAGCCCGGAACGGCCAACCCGCGGCAGTCTGTTGAGTGAGTGGGTGGCCCTCACTCGTCCGCCACCTTGAGAACGAGCTTTCCTGTGTTCTCGCCCTTGAACAGCCGCAGCAGGGTGTCAGGGAACGCCTTTACGCCGCCGTCCACCACGTCCTCCAGCGACCGCAGCTTCCCGGCCGACAGCCACTCGGCCAGCTCGGCGGTGGCCTCGGGGTACCGGTCGGCGTAGTCGAAGACCACCATCCCGGTCATGGATGCGCGGTTGACCAGCAGCGACATGTAGTTGGCCGGGCCCTTGACCTGGTCGGTCGCGTTGTACTGCGAGATGGCGCCGCAGATGACGATACGGGCGCCCCGCGCCAGACGGGTCAGCACGGCGTCGAGGACCTCGCCGCCGACGTTGTCGAAGTAGACGTCCACGCCCTCGGGCGCCACCTCACGCAGGGCCTTGCGCACGTCCTCGGACTTGTAGTCGACGCAGGCGTCGAAGCCGAACTCGTCCACGACCAGCCGGCACTTGCGCTCACCACCGGCGATGCCGATGACCCGGCATCCCTTGAGCTTGGCGATCTGGCCCACCACGCTGCCGACCGCCCCGGCCGCGCCGGAGACCACGACCGTCTGTCCGGGCTCGGGCCGTCCGATGTCGAGCAGGCCGAAGTAGGCGGTCATGCCCGGCATGCCCAGGAGACCCAGGTACACCGGCAGTGGGGCCAGTGCCGGATCGACCTTGGTCAGGCCGCGGCCGTCCGACCGGCAGTACTCCTGCACGCCGAGCGTGCCCGACACGTAGTCGCCCACGGCGAACCTCGGATTGCGGGAGGCGATCACGCGGCCCACACCGCCCGCGCGCATGACCTCCCCGATCTCCACGGGGCGGATGTAGGACCTGCCCTCGTTCATCCATCCGCGCATGGCCGGGTCCAGCGAGAGGTGGACCACCTTGATCAGCAGTTCGCCCTCGCCCGGCTTGGCGGCCGGCTCCTCGACGTACTCCCAGTCGGTGGGCTTCGGCAGCCCGACCGGTCGCGCGGCCAGCCGGTACTGGTGATTGGTGCGGCTCATCTGACGGCTCCTCAGCTGTCGGCGCGCCGACCCGTGCGGGGGACGGTCCCGTACGTGCGGCGGCGTGTCGCGGGGCCGCCCTGCCCGTGACAGCGACGGTTGACCTCCTCCACCGGCACACCGACTGGTCGGTATGGGCAACGTGAGATTAGCCCCAGGGGGCCGCACCGGGCAAGGGTCAGGCCCGGTCACCCTCCGGGGCCGCAGACCCCGGCGTACGGCCCCTGGGGCGGAAGACCGGTGTTCAGGCCGTGTCGAGTGCGCCGAGCAGGGAGAAGGTGAGCGCGTCGACCGGGCGGGGCTCGGTGGCGGTCTCCTCGCTGGAGGTGTTCACCATCGTCACCACCGCAGTCATGCTCTCCCGGCTGAACGCCGCGCAGGTGCTGAAGCCGCCGGTGCCGCCGTTGTGCCAGGTGGCGGTGCGGCCGCTGGGGAGGGGGCTGAGATGCCAGCCGAGGCCCAGCCGCAGACTCCCCTCGGCGGTGAAGTGGGGACGCTGGGTGAGTTCGATCGCCTTCCGCAACGGGGTGCGGTCCGGGCGCAGCTGTGCCGCCAGGTAGCGCACCATGTCGTCGGCGGTGCTGTAGATGGAGGTGCCCGCGGCGCTGAGCACATGGTCGCGCCAGTCGGGAACGGGCTGCCCGGCGTGGTGCCCGACGGCCTCGCGGGAGGCCATGTCCGGACGCAGGGTCGTCGTCGTGTCCGGCAGGCGGAGCGGCGAGGTCACCTGGCTGCGCAGCATCGCGTCCACGTCATCGAAAGCCAGCGCCTGGCCGAGCAGACCGAATCCGAGGTTGGAGTAGGCGTACGCGCGGCCCGGCTCGGAGTTCAGGGTCGTCTCGCGCAGGCCGGCGGCCAGGTCGTCCAGCGTGTAGTGGGCGTACGGATTCTGCGCGTCCGCCTCGTTGAGGAGATTGGGCGGCAGCTGGGGCAGGCCCGAGGTGTGGGTGGCCAGGTCGGCCAGGGTGATCCGCCGAGGGCCCTTGTGCGGGATGGGGAACCGGGCGGGCAGGACGAGCGGCGCGTCGAGGCGGGTCGTCCCCGCGCACACGGCGCGCGCGAGGGCGGTGGCGGTGAGGGTCTTGCCGATCGAGCCGAGTTGGAACACCGTCCGGCCGTCCGGCGCCGACGCGTCCGGGCCCCGGCCCGTGCGCGTGCCCGCCCCCGCGACGTAAACGCGTCCCCCGTGGATGACGCCGCAGACCGCGCCCGGGCTGCCGGCGGCGAGCACCCGGTCCAGGTGACGCCGCACCAGGGCGGGCAGGCCATCGGCAGCGGCGGCGGTGCCGGGTAACAGCGCAACGCCCGCCGTCGCCGTCGCCGCCACGGTCAGGAAATTCCGTCGGTCCATGAACCGCTCCCCCGTCGTCGGGTCCCCTGTCGGCCCACGCCGGTGAAGATCCGCGTGAGCCGCTGACGCAGCTCAGCATTACGGCAGCACCGCGATCCCGTCCAGTTCCACCGTCGCCGCCTCGTCCCACAGCCGCACCACGCCAATGACCGCCATCGCCGGATACTCGCGTCCCGCCGACTCGCGCCAGATGCCCCCGAGTTCGGGGGCGCAGGCGCGGTAGGCGGCGACATCGGTGGTGTGGACGGTCAGCCGGGCGAGGTCGGCGGGGGCGCCGCCGGCCGCCCGCAGCGCGGTGAGGAGATTGGCGAGCGCCCGCCGGAACTGGGTGGGGAGGGTGTCGCCGACGATCTTCCCGTCCGCGTCCAGCGCGGTCTGACCCGCCAGGAACACCAGCCGCCCGCCGGTCGCGGTGACGGCGTGGCTGAAGCCGGTGGGCGGGGAGAGCTCCGCGGGGTTGAGGCGCCGCAGGGCCCGAGCCGGTTCCGTCATCGGTACAGCTCCTTCGCGATGATCGTGCGCTGGACCTCGCTCGCCCCCTCGTAGATCCGGGGCGCCCGCACCTCCCGGTAGAGGTGTTCGAGCGGATGGCCGCGTCGCAGCGCCCGCGCGCCATGGATCTGGACGGCCGCGTCCACGACGTACTGCGCGGTCTCGGTGGCCAGCAGCTTGGCCATCGCCGCGCGCCGGACGATATCGGGGGCGCTGTCGTCGTAGGCACTGGCCGCCGCATAGACGAGCAGTCGGGCGGCCTCGGTGCGGGTGGCCATCTCGGCGAGTTGATGGGCGACGGATTGAAGGTCTTTCAGGGGCCCGCCGAAGGCGGTGCGGCGCTCGGCGTGCGCCAGGGCCGCGTCCAGCGCGGCCTGCGCCATACCGACGGCGAACGCGCCCACGCTCGGCCGCAGCAGATTGAGCGTGCGCATGGCGACGCGGAACCCCGCGTCCGGTACGCCCAGCACATCCTCGTCCGTGACCGGGACGCCGTCGAAGACTAGGCGGCCGATGGGGTGCGGGCTGAGCATGTCCAGGGGTTCGCCGCTGAGCCCCGGACGGTCGGCGGGCACCAGGAAGGCGGTGACGCCGCGCGAGCCCGCGCCGGCCGTCGTACGGGCGAAGACCGTGGTGACATCGGCCTCCGGAGCGTTGGAGATCCAGCACTTCCCGCCGGTCAGACGCCAGCCCCCGGCCCCGTCCCGGTCGGCCCGCAGGGCGAGCGCGGCCGCGTCGGACCCCGCCTCCTCCTCACTGAGCGCGAAGGCGGCGACCGCGTGGCCCGCCCGGATGGCGGGCATCCAGCGCGCGTACAGCTTCTCGCTGCCGGACAGCACGATCGGATAGGCGCCGAGCCCCTGGAGGGCGAGCGCGGTCTCGGCCTCCGTGCACTCCATGGCCAGCGACTCCCGCAGCAGGCACAGCTCAAGGGCGCGGACCGGTCCGTCGTCCGGGAACAGCCGCTCCAGCAGGCCGAGTTCGCCGAGCGCGGCGGTCAGCGGCCGATTGACCCGGCCGGGCGTCCCGGCCTCCGCGAGCGGACGCAGCCGGTCGCGGGCCAGTGCGCGCAGCCACGCGCACCAGCGCCGCTGCTCCGGATCCAGTGCGAATGACGGCACCGGGCACCCTCCCTCACCCTCATGCTCACCCTTATCGCGGACTATTGACTGTCGTCACCATCACGTTACGCTGACAAAGCGACTTCAGGCAGCCATTCGGCCGACATACCGGGCAGGCAGAGGGGGCGCATCCTCGATGGAGCTCAGGCCGTCCGCGCACATCGACACCTTCGCCCGTGACCATCTGCCGCCCGCCGACCAGTGGCCCGGCCTCCTCCTCGACCTGCCGGGGCCGCACCACCCCGACCGCCTCAACTGCGGGGCCGAGCTGCTGGACCGCACCGTCGAACGGTACGGCCCGGACCGGACCGCCGTGCGCGGCGCCGACGGCGAGGTGTGGACCTACGGTGAGCTGCGCGGCCACGTCGACCGGATCGCTCACACGCTCACCACCGCGCTCGGCGTCGTCCCCGGCAACCGGGTGCTGCTGCGCGGCCCCACCTCACCCTGGCTGGCCGCCTGTTGGCTCGCGGTGATGAAGGCGGGCGCGGTCGCCGTGACCGTCCTGGCCGCCCAGCGGTCCCGGGAGCTGGCGACGATCTGCGAGATCGCGCGGATACGGCATGCGCTGTGCGACGTCCGGTGCACCGAGGATCTGGCCAAGGCCCGGGTGCCGGGGCTGCGCACCACGGAGTACGGCGGGGACTCCCCCGATGACCTGCTGCGGCTTGCGGCCGAGGCGCCCGCGTCGTACGAGGCGGTGGCGACCTCCGCCGACGATGTCGCGCTCATCGCCTTCACCTCGGGGACGACCGGGCGACCCAAGGGCTGTATGCACTTCCACCGCGATGTGCTGGCCATCGCCGACACCTTCTCGGCGCAGGTGCTGCGGCCGACCGCCGACGACATCTTCGCGGGCAGCCCGCCGCTCGGCTTCACCTTCGGCCTCGGCGGCCTCGTCGTCTTCCCGCTGCGCGCCGGGGCGTCCGCGCTGCTGACGGACCGGGGCGGCCCCGAACGGCTGCTGCGGGACATCGGCCGGCACCGGGTCTCGGTGCTGTTCACCGCGCCGACCGCGTACCGGGCGATGCTGGGGCGGCTCGGCGACGACCCCGGGCGGTACGACCTCTCCTCCCTGCGCCGCTGCGTCTCCGCCGGGGAGAATCTGCCCGCCGCCACCTGGCACGACTGGCACCGGGCCACCGGTCTGCGCATCATCAACGGCATCGGGGCCACCGAGCTGCTGCATATCTTCGTCTCCGCCGCCGACGACGCGATCCGGCCCGGCACTACGGGCGTTCCGGTCCCCGGCTTCGAGGCGCGGGTGGTCGACGCCGAGCTACGCCCGGTCCCGGACGGCGAGCCGGGGCTGCTCGCCGTGCGCGGTCCCACCGGCTGCCGCTATCTGGCGGACGAGCGGCAGCGCGCGTACGTACGCGACGGCTGGAACCTCACCGGGGACACGTACATCCGCGACGCGGACGGCTACTTCCGCTATGTGGCACGCGCCGACGACATGATCATCTCGGCGGGGTACAACATCGCGGGCCCGGAGGTCGAGGACGCGCTGCTGCGCCACCCCGATGTGGTCGAGGCCGCCGTCACCGGACGGCCCGACGCCGAGCGGGGCACCGTGGTGGTGGCCCATGTCGTACTGCGGCCGGGCGTCCCGCGGACGGAGGAGACCGTCACCGCCCTCCAGCAGTTCACCACCGCCGAACTCACCCCCTACAAATGCCCGCGCTCCTTCGTCTTCCTGGACAAACTCCCCCGCACCGCCACCGGCAAGCTCCAACGCTTCCGGCTCCGCGACGGCGCTCTACAGTGAGCCCGTGAACGGCCAGCACACTCCCCGCTCCCTGATCGTCACGTACTACGGTGCCTACGGGCGCGGCAGCGCCGACCGCCCGGCCGGACCCGTGCCGGTCGCCGCGCTGATCCGGCTGCTGGGCGCGGTGGGCGTCGACCCGCCCTCCGTGCGCTCCGCCGTCTCCCGTCTCAAGCGCCGGGGACTTCTGGTCGCGGACCGCACGGCCGGCGGAGCCGCCGGCTACTCCCTGTCCGCCGACGCCCGCCAACTCCTCGACGACGGCGACCGCCGCATCTACGCCCGCCCGGTCGCGGACACCGCCCGGGGTGGCTGGCTGCTCGCCGTCTTCTCGGTCCCCGAACAGGAGCGCCACAAGCGCCACCTGCTCCGCTCCCGCCTGGCCCGCCTGGGCTTCGGCACCGCGGCGCCGGGCGTCTGGATCGCCCCCGCCCACCTCTACGAGGAGACCCGCCACACCCTGGAACGCCTCGGCCTCTCCTCCTACGTCGACCTCTTCCGCGGCGACCACGCGGGCTTCACCCCCACCGCCGAGGCGGTGCGCCGCTGGTGGGACCTGGACGAACTGGCCACCCTCCACCGCGACTTCCTCACCACCCATGAACCGGTCCTCCACCACTGGACCCACCACCCCGCCCCCTCCCCCGAGGAGGCCTACCGCGACTACCTCCTCGCCCTCGACTCCTGGCGCCTCCTCCCCTACGCCGACCCCGGCCTGCCGCCCTCACTGTTGCCCGACAACTGGCCCGGCGCCCGCGCGGCCGAGGTCTTCGCGGCCCTGCACGAGCGGTTGCGCGACGCGGGCGCCGGCTACGCCGAGGCGGCGCCGCACGGGACGGGTTGAATCAGCCCTATGGTCTTCTCAGTCCTCGGAACAACAGTGCTTGACCTCAACCGAACTTCGCGTCGCAACGTGGGTTCATGACGATCTCACCGGAACAACACACGACGGTCCTGGAGTGGATCAAAGGGACAGCCCACTCCCTGACCTCAGCGGAGCCGTCGCCAGCGCTGGTCTCCAAACTCCTGGATCCGGAGTTCATCGAGTTCGGAGGCTAAAGTGCCAGCCGCGGCTTGGGGGCGTCGGTGCGGCCGCTCGGGGGTTTGCGGCTGCCGGCCTGGTACGGGAGGGGCCAGGGGGCGGCGGGGCCGGTGTAGTTCTGGTCGGCGGCGGCGTGGAGGGTCCAGTGGGGGTCGTAGAGGTGGGGGCGGGCGAGGGCGCAGAGGTCGGCGCGGCCCGCCAGGATCAGGGAGTTGACGTCGTCCCAGGAGGAGATGGCGCCGACCGCGATGACGGGGACGCCGAGCTCATTGCGGATGCGGTCGGCGTACGGGGTCTGGTAGGAGCGGCCGTGGTCGGGGCGTTCGTCGGGGACGACCTGGCCGGTGGAGACGTCGACGGCGTCGGCACCGTGGGCGGCGAAGGCGGCGGCGATGGCGACCGCGTCGTCGGCGGTCGTTCCGCCGTCGGCCCAGTCCGTCGCGGAGATGCGGACCGTCATGGGGCGTCGCTCGGGCCAGACGGCCCTTATCGCGTCGAAGACCTCCAGCGGATAGCGCAGGCGCGCCTCCGGCGAGCCGCCGTAGGCGTCGGTGCGGTGGTTGGTGAGCGGGGAGAGGAAACCGGAGAGCAGATAGCCGTGGGCGCAGTGGAGTTCGAGAAGGTCGAAGCCCGCGCCGGCGGCGCGCTCGGCGGCGCGCACGAACCGGTCGCGGATGGCGGCGAGCCCCGCGGAGTCGAGGGCGCGGGGTGTCTGGCTGACGCCCGGGCGGTACGGGAGGGGCGAGGGGGCGACGAGGGGCCAGTTGCCGTGCGGGAGGGGGTCGTCGATGCCCTCCCGCATCAGCCGGGTGGAGCCCTTGCGGCCGCTGTGGCCGAGCTGGACGCCGACGGCCACGCCCGGCGACTGACGGTGCGCGAAGTCGACGACGCGGCGCCAGGCGGCCTCGTGGCCGTCGGTGTAGAGGCCGGCGCAGCCGGGGGTGATGCGGCCCTCGGGGCTGACGCACACCATCTCGGTCATCACCAGGCCCGCGCCGCCCAGCGCCCGCGCGCCGAGGTGGACGAGGTGGAAGTCACCGGGCGTGCCGTCCTGGGCGGAGTACATGTCCATGGGGGACACGACGACGCGGTTGCGCAGGGTGAGCTCGCGGAGGCGGAAGGGGGTGAACATCGGGGGCGTGTCGGGCGGGACGGCCGCCTCGTGCTCGACCGCCGCGACGAACGCCGCGTCGCGCAGCCGGAGGTTGTCGTGGGTGACGCGGCGGCTGCGGGTGAGGAGGTTGAAGGCGAACTGCCGGGGCGGCTGATCGAGATACAGCTCCAGGTTCTCGAACCACTCCAGGCTGGCGCGGGCCGCGCGCTGCGTGGATTCGATCACCGGGCGGCGCTCGCTCTCGTACGCCGCGAGCGCGTCGGGGAGGGCCGGGTGTTCCTGGAGACACGCGGCCAGCGCCAGGGCGTCCTCGACGGCGAGCTTGGTGCCGGAGCCGATGGAAAAGTGGGCGGTGTGGGCGGCGTCGCCGATGAGGACCGTATTGCCGTGGGACCAGCGCTCGTTGACGACCGTACGGAAGGCGGTCCACTGCGAGCGGTTGGAGCGCAGCGGGCGGCCGCCGAGGGCGTCGGCGAAGAGTTTGGCGCAGCGCTCGGTGGACTCCCGCTCGGTGCAGTGGTCGAGCCCGGCCCGGCGCCACACCTCCTCCCTGGTCTCGACGATGACGGTGCTGGAGTCGGGTGCGTACGGGTAGCCATGGAGCTGCATGACGCCGTGCCCGGTCTCGGCGATCTCGAAGCGGAAGGCGTCCAGGGCGAAGTCGGCGGCGAGCCAGATATAGCGGCAGCGGTGGGTGGTGAGGTGCGGGCGGAAGGCGTGGGCGTACGCCTGGCGGGTCGTGCTGTTGACCCCGTCGGCGGCGATGACCAGGTCGTACGCGCGCGACAGCCACTCGGCGGGCGGCGCCTGGGCGTGGCAGCGGAGCCGTACGCCGAGCGCCTGGCACCGCTGGTGGAGGATCTCCAGGAGCCGGCGGCGGCCGAGAGCGGCGAAGCCGTGGCCGCCGGAGGTCAGCACATGGCCGCGGTGCGCCACATCGATGTCGTCCCAGCGGACGAATTCGTTCCGGAGGGCGGCGTGGACGGTGGGGTCGGCGTGTTCGATGCCGCCGAGGGTTTCGTCGGAGAGGACGACGCCGAAGCCGAAGGTCTCGTCGGGGGCGCCCCGCTCCCAGACCGTGATCTCACGCTCGGGGTCGAGGCGGGCGAGCAGCGCCGCCGCGTAGAGGCCGCCGGGCCCGCCGCCGACGACGGCGACGCGGGCGGGCCGTCCGGTGGTCACCGCCCCTGCCACAGGGGTGCGCGGCGGGCGGTGAACGCGGCGTGGAACTCAGCGTAGTCCGCACCGGTCATCAGCAGCGCCTGCGTCGCCGCGTCCATCTCGATCGCGGCGGGCAGCGGCATATCGAGCTCGGCGGTGAGCAGCGCCTTGGTCTGGGCGAGGGCGAGCGAGGGCCCGTCGGCGAGCCGGCGGGCGAGGGCCGTGGCCTCGGCCCCCGCCCGACCCTCGTCCGCCATGTGGCTGATCAGGCCGATCCGGTCGGCCTCGGGGGCGCGGACCGGCTCGCCGAGCATCAGCAGGCGGGTGGCGTGGCCGAGCCCGACGACGCGCGGCAGCAGATAGGCGGCGCCCATGTCCCCGCCGGAGAGCCCGACCTTGGTGAAGAGGAACGAGAAGCGGGCGGACGGATCGGCGACCCGGAAGTCGGCGGCGAGGGCGAGGACGGCGCCGGCGCCCGCCGCGGCTCCGTGCACCGCGGCCACGACGGGGAAGGGGCACTCCCGCAGGGCGCGCACCACCTGCCCGGTCATCCGGTTGAAGTCGAGCAGCTGCCGGGTGTCCATGGCGAGGGTCGCGCCGATGATGTCGTCGACATCGCCGCCGGAGCAGAAACCGCGGCCCTCGCCGCCGAGCACGAGGGCGCGTACGGAGCCGTCGCGGGCGAGCTCGGCGAGGAGATCGCGGAGATCGGCGTAGGCGCCGAAGGTGAGCGCGTTGAGCTTCTCGGGACGGGCGAGGGTGACGGTCGCCACACCGTGGTCGAGGGTGAGGCGCAGATGGCGCCAGTCCTCGGTGCGGGATGCGGATCCGGTGAACGGACTCATGGGAGCCACGGCCTCCTTCAGCCGGACG
Organism: Streptomyces sp. NPDC005393; assembly: GCF_040606675.1. Classification (NCBI taxonomy): domain Bacteria; kingdom Bacillati; phylum Actinomycetota; class Actinomycetes; order Kitasatosporales; family Streptomycetaceae; genus Streptomyces; species Streptomyces sp. NPDC005393. Next base: position 248,146 of record NZ_JBEXFG010000002.1, read on the forward strand.
GCTGGTGCCTGCCCCTTGAAATTATCACCACAACGTGACTGTCGTCACGAGTACGCGATAGGACGATGGGCGGGTGGCGCGCCCGAAGGCCATAAGTCCCGTCAAGAGTGGTCCATGGTCCCTTCCGGCACTATCGTCCGCTTCATACCGTCAAGGGCTGCTGTATTCCGCTCCACGCCGACGACTGGACCAGTACGTTGCCCGATCCCGCCCGTGCCGCCACCTGGCGCTTCGCACTGCCGCATACGGCGGCCGCCGTACCGCTGGCGCGCGCGCTGATCCGCAATGCCCTCGCGGACATCGGCGCCCCCGTGGACGGCGACACGGCGGAGCTGCTCACGGCCGAGCTGGTCGCCAACGCGGTGCAGCACACGGACGGCGACGAGCCGATAGAGCTTGTGGTGCAACTGGTGCCGACCGGCGGCTGGCAGGTCGAGGTGCACGACCAGGACCCGACCCCGCCCGGCGGATTCGACGGCCCCGGCCGCGCGCAGGGGCACGGACACACGCGCCAGGCCGACCGCATGCACCAGGCCGATCGCACGGACGAGCCCGGCCGCACGGACGAGCCCGGCCGGCCCGAGGGCCCCGGCCGGCCCGAGGGCCCGAGGAGACCCGACGGAGCCCTGGTGCGGAACCTCGCCGAGCACGGGCGTGGTCTGCTGCTGATCCGGACCCTCAGCGCGGCCGCCGGCTACCGCCCGACCGCCTACGGCAAGGCCGTCTGGTTCAGACTTCCGCCCCGGGCGCGCTGAGCGTCGCGACCAGAACCGCCTTGATCGTGTGCATCCGGTTCTCCGCCTCGTCGAAGACGACGGAGTGCTCGGACTCGAAGACCTCCTCGGTGACCTCCAGCGAGGTCAGCCCGTGCCGCTCATGGATCTCCCGGCCCACGTCGGTGCCGAGGTCGTGGAAGGCCGGCAGACAGTGCAGGAACTTCACGGCGTGGTTGCCGGTCGCGCGCAGCACGTCCATCGTCACCGCGTACGGCCCGAGCAGCGCTATCCGCTCGTCCCACACCTCCTTGGGCTCCCCCATCGACACCCACACATCGGTGGCGACGAAGTCCGCGCCGCGCACGCCCTCCTCGACGTCCTCGGTGAGGGTGACGCGGGCGCCGGACGTGGCGGCGAGCTGACGGGCCAGCTCCACGATCGTGTTGTCCGGCCACAGCAGCTTGGGCGCGGTGATGCGGACGTCCATGCCCAGCAGGGCGCCCGTGACGAGGTAGGAGTTGCCCATGTTGTAGCGGGCGTCGCCGAGGTAGGCGTAGGCGATCTGGTCCAGCGGCTTGTCGCTGTGCTCGGTCATTGTCAGCACGTCGGCGAGCATCTGGGTGGGGTGCCACTCGTCGGTGAGGCCGTTGTAGACGGGCACCCCGGCGTGTGCCGCGAGCTCCTCCACGACCCCCTGGCCATGGCCGCGGTACTCGATGGCGTCGAACATCCGGCCGAGCACCCGCGCCGTGTCCTTGACCGACTCCTTGTGACCGATCTGCGAGCCGACCGGGTCGAGATAGGTCGTCGAGGCGCCCTGATCGCTGGCCGCGACCTCGAAGGCGCAGCGGGTGCGGGTGGAGGTCTTCTCGAAGATCAGGGCGATGTTCTTGCCCTGGAGCCGCCGCGCCTCCGTGCCCGCGCGCTTGGCCGCCTTCAGCTCGGCGGCCAGGGCGACCAGTCGGCGGAACTCGTCGGCGCTGAAGTCCAGCTCCTTGAGGAAATGGCGGCCGGTGAGGTCAATCGCCATGGGGTGGGCTCCTAGGTCACGGCGGTCACAAGTGGTCTCAGTGGTCAGGACCATGGAAGCATATACGAAGGACCGCATATATGCGGGGGTGCGGTGCTGACCCCGCCGTTTACCCCTCGACGGCGTCCCGCTCGACCGGGCAGCTCATGCACCGCGGCCCGCCCCGGCCCCGCCCCAACTCGCTGCCCGGGATGTCGATGACCTCGATACCGCGCTTGCGCAGAAAGGTGTTGGTCGTCACGTTCCGCTCGTAGGCGACCACCACGCCCGGTTCGACCGCGAGCACATTACAGCCGTCGTCCCACTGCTCCCGCTCCGCCTCGTGCACATCCTGCGTGGGCGTGAGCACCCGGATGGCGTCCAGGCCCAGGGCGGCGGCTATCGCGCGGTGCATATGCTCCGGCGGATGGTCGCTGACCTTGAGGTCCCGGCTGCCCGCGCCCGGCTCGATGGTGTACGAGCGGAGCATCCCGAGCCCCGCGTACTGGGTGAACGTGTCCCCGTCGACCATCGTCATCACCGTGTCCAGGTGCATGAAGGCCCGTCCCTTGGGCATGTCGAGCGCCACGATCGTACGGGCCGAACCGGCCGCGAAGAGCCGGTGCGCGATCATCTCCACCGCCTGCGGGGTGGTCCGCTCGCTCATGCCGATCAGCACGGCGCCCTTGCCGAGCACCAGCACATCGCCGCCCTCGATGGTCGAGGGATAGGCCGCCTGACCCTCCGACCAGATGTGGAAGCCGCCGCCCGCGAAGAGGGGGTGGTGGCGGTAGACGGCCTCGTAGTGCACCGTCTCGTGCCAGCGGGCCGGCCAGCGCATCGCGTTGATGGACACCCCGTCGTACACCCAGGCGGAGGCGTCCCGGGTGAAGAGGTGGTTCGGCAGCGGATTGACCAGGAAGTCGTCGGGCTCCATGACGTGGAAGCGGACGGAGACCGGCTCCGGGAACCGCGCCAGATACTCCCGCTTCGTCATCCCGCCGATCAGCGCCTCGGTGAGCTCGGGGGCGGTCAGCTCGTCGAAGGCGGCGCGCAGCCGGTCCGTGGCGAGGGGACCGTACTCCTTCTCGTCGAAGACCCGGTCCAGCACCAGCGCCCGTGCCGCCGGGAGGGTCAGGCTCTCGGTCAGCAGGTCCCCGAAGAGATGGACCTCGACGCCGCGGTCGCGCAGCACGTCGGCGAAGCCGTCGTGCTCCTGGCGTGCCCGGCGCACCCACAGGACGTCGTCGAAGAGGAGAGCGTCCTTGTTGGACGGCGTGAGCCGCTTCAGCTCCAGGTCGGGGCGGTGCAGAATGACGCGGCGCAGCCGCCCGGCCTCGGAGTCGACATGGAATCCCATGACCCCATCTTCGCCGCTCGCGGCCCGCGGCGAACGTCCTGCGGCCCAGGTATCTCAGGACGTTCGGATCTTTTCCGGCTGTCGCGCCGTCCGGCGGCCCGGCCGCCCCGCTATCCGGCGGCCAGGACGACGATCAGCACCAGCGCGACCGCGATAAAGCCCAGCAGGGCGGAGACCCACAACTGACCGGGCTGCAGATCGATCCGGCCGCCGTCGTCCGCCCGACGGCGCCACCAGCGGCCTCGCGCCTCGCGGCGGGCGGCCCGGGACGCCGCCTCCTCGCGCTCCCGGAACTCCTCGGCCACGCTGCCGAACAGCGCCTTCCAGCCCTTCTCGCCGAACCCGGTGGTCTGCCGGGTGCCCACCACCCGGCGCACCACCTCGCGGCCCGCGCCGTCGCCCGCGGCCCACAGACCGGGCAGGACGCACGCCATCAGCTCGGGGACGGCGCCGCGCGCCGCGTACGGGCGCACCAGCCCCTCGTACAGCATGACCGCGTTACGCACCCGCAGCCGACGGCCGCCGGAGTCCGCGGCCGGTCTGTCCGCGCCGCCCGGGATCCGGGGCGGGGAGTCCAGATACAGCTGGGCGAGCAGCACCTTCTCGCAGACCGCGTCCGCCAGCCGCGGACCGCGCTCGGGCGCGCGGCGCACCAGCTCGACGACGACGCGGGTGGCCCGCTCGGCGGGCAGCCCCTCGTCGAGCACGCTCAGCAGCAGACCGTCGTCGGCCTCCCGCAGCGCGGCGGGCAGACCGTCCCCGCCGTGGCGCAGCGCCTCGCGCAGCATGCGCGCGCCGGTCACCGAGCGGCGGCGCACCTCTTCCTCCCTGTCCTGTGCGTGCTCTGCTTCTTCCACCATCGACGTCCTTCTCCTCACAGCGCCTCCAGCACCTCCCGTATCCGTATGGCCGCCCCCGCGTCGAGCGGCTCGTCACCGTCCTGCGCCAGCCGGGGCAGAAAGCCGGACAACACCGCCAGCTGCCGCTCGTCGCGGGCCGCCCGCCGGATCCAGCCGACCAGCGCGTCCTCGGCCGCCCCGGCCGACCTGGCCCAGGTCAGCGCGGCCCGCAGCAGCTCGGCCAGCCGGGCCGCGCATCCCGGGTGGGCGGCCAGCAGCGCGGTGGCCAGCGGCCAGGCGGCGTACGGCTCCAGCTCGGGCACCTCCCGCAGCCCCCACAGATGGGAGGTGCGGGTGGTGACCGCGCGCAGCACCGTCAGCAGCGCCAGATCCCGGCGGGGCCGACGGGTGTCGCGCAGCCAGTGGGTGAGGCCCGCCAGCACGGTCTCCGGCTCGGTCCCGGCCAGCAGCCGCAGCGCGCTGTACGAGGTGGTCCGGCCGCCGTCCGCGCACGCGATCCGGCCCAGTTCCTCCAGGGACGCCGGGACCGACCCCGCCGCCAGGCCGTAGCCGTGGGCGAGTGCCGCGGTCTCACGCTCCCCCTCGTCGTCACCGCGCGCCCAGTCGCGCAGCAGGCCGTCCACGGCGGGGCGGACGTCCGCGGCGCGGGACGCCTCGGCAAGCGCGGTGGCCGCCGCCATCCGCTGCACCGGGCTGTCGGTGCGGACCAGTGGCAGCAGCAGCTCGACGTAGCCGTAGAGGTAGTCGCGGGCGCACAGCACACCCGCGGCGACCGCCGCGCGCACCCACACCTGGGGGCGCGGGTCGTCGCACAGCGCACGCAGCCAACGGGCCATCGGGCCGCGCAGGTTGTGGTGGCCGTCCCACGCCTCGTACAGCACCGCGGGCGCCAGCCGCCGCCCCTGGAACCACACCGCGCGGACCGGGACCGACGCGTCCCCGAGGTCCTCCACCCCGTCGCCGCACACCGCGCGTGCCGTGGCCGGACCGGCCCCGGGGCGCGCGGCGAACACCGGGCGGCCCGGCGCGTACTGGGGATCCAGCGTGACGGCCAGCTCCCAGGTCAGCAGCTCGGCGGCCTCCGCCGTGAGGCTGTACGCCGAGCCGTTGAAGACGGCGAGCGCGATCCGCACCGCGGCGGCGCGCAGGGCGGGCAGGGCCGCGGGCAGGGTGTCCGGACGGCCTGATTCCGCCAACCACTCGCGGGCCTGGCGCGGTGCGAACGACCGGCAGTGCTCCAGCAGCCGCTCGTCCGACAGCCTGCCCTCGGCATGCGCGGCCAGATGGCGGGCGAGCCGGGCGGCCTCACCGGGCCGCGGCTCGTCCAGGCCGAGCGCCTCGGCCACCTCGGGCCGTACGGCGGTCGCGCGGGCCAGATCGAGCAGTTCGGCCGGGCCGTCCCGGAGCAGCTCGGTCAGATGGCGGTCGAGTACGCCGGTGGCGGCCGGGGGCTCGTACGACATGGCGTGGCGGCGGTCGCGCAGCAGCCGGTCGGCGGCGGAGCCGGCCGCCACGAGGACGACGCAGAACGCCTCGCGCTCGGCGACATGGGCGCGCAGCCGGTCCAGCAGGTGGTCCGGTGGCGTCTCGGCGTACTCGGGGTGCTCGGGGTGCTCGGGGTGCTCGGGGTGCTCGGGGTGCTCGGCGGGGAGTTCGAGGAGATAGCCGTGGCCCCGCTCGATCTTCTCCCCGCCTGCGGTGCCGTGGAGGATGCCGGGGCCGAGCCGACAGACACCGCCGCCGGTCGCTCCGGCGAGCTCGGCGAGGAGCGCGAGCCCGGTCCAGGCGCGGCCGGTGCCGTGTTCGCCGCACAGTGCGAGGAGGCCGGTGCGCCGCAGATGCTCGCGCATCCCGGCGTAGCCGGGGACCGTCCGGTAGATCCCGCGCAGCCGCTCCAACTCCTCGCGGGGCACGGGCCCTTCGGGGAGGGGGCGCGGCAAGGGCTCGGCGCAGATCCGGGCCGGGCCGACGGCGATATGGAGATGCGCGCGCGCCTCGCGCGCCGTGCGGGCGCCGCCCGCCTCGCCCGCGCCGTCCAGCGGGCTGCCCTTCGGGATGTCCAACTGCCGAAGGCCCGGGTCCGCCGGGACGTCGACGCCTTCCGGTCCGCTCATCGCCCGCCGTCCTTCATGCCGTGGCCCCCGTCGTCCGCGTCGTCCGCGTCGTTCCCGTGGTTCTCGTGGTTCTCGTGGTTCTCGTGGTTCTCGTGTTTCTCGTCGACCTGCGGGTGACCGTGGTGGCTGTGGATGCCCGAAGCGGGCGGCGGGGTCTCTCCCCCTGCCCGCCCCGCCGCCCTTCTCCGGTGCCGGGCGCTGAGCCGTGTGCACCCCCGTCGCACACGGTCCCGCTCCCTGTGCCGCCTCCAGCGTCCCCGGGGAGCGGTGCGACGGCTGTAGCCGTTTACACAGTCGAGGGATATTGGTGTGCGCGGCCGACGCCGGCGCTCAGGTGTACGCGCCCGGCGCCCGCGCTCATTCGCGGGGGCGCACCGGGATGTGCTCCCCCGTCGCGCGCCCCTCGGCCAGCAGCCGCAGCAGTCCGATGTCCATGACCACGAAGCGGCGTGAGGCGGTCCGGACGACGCCTTGGGCGCGCAGCAGCCGCAGCGCCTTGGCGACCGCCTCCCGGGTCGAGCCCACGGCGGCCGCGATGTCGTGCTGCGGCAGCGGCAGATCGACGGCGATGGCGCCGTCGGGGCCGGGGTGGCCGGTGCGTTCGGCGAGTTCGACGAGCCGGGCGGACAGCCGCTGCAGCACCTTCTCGGAGGCCAGTGAGCGCCGCTCGCCGTCGGAGCTGCGCAGCCGTGAGCTGAACTGACGCATGATCAGTACCGTCGCGACCGGACGGGCGGCCAGATAGGCGCGGAACCGGTCGCCGGAGACGACCACCGCCTCCATCCGGCCGAGCGCGGTGACCGTGGCGCTGCGCGAGCCGTGGTCCACCGCGGCCTGGTCCCCCACGACCTCGCCCGCCCCGCGCAGCGCCAGTATCAGCCGGACGCCGCGCTCGGTCTCCACGGAGACGGTGGCCCAGCCGGAGGTGATCGCGACGACGAAGGTCGTACGGTCGTGCTCGCGCAGCACGACCTGGGAGGGTTCGTACGTCCGGGGTCTGCCGAGAGCGAGCAGCGCGCGCCGGTCGTCCGCCGGAAGCGCGTGGAGAAACGGCCGTCCGTCCTCGAAGAGACTCATCCGCCCTCCCCCGCTCTGCTGGTCGTCGTCAGGCTTGCGGAGAACCGATGGATTGACCAGCACGCTAGGCAGATGGCACGGGCACGTCAATGGGGGCGCGCCGCAAGGAGCTGATCTCCGCCGACAGGGTGATCGTCCCGGCCGCCTCCGCCGATGTGCGCGGCGATCCGCCCGACGAGCTGATCGACGCCCTACGGGAGGCCCATGGGCGCGGCGCCCGCATCCTCTCGCTGTGCTCGGGCGCGTTCACGCTCGCCGCGACCGGCCTCCTCGACGGCCGTACGGCGGCCACCCACTGGATGTACGCGGCCCTGTTCGCGGAACGCTGTCCGGCCGTGCGCATCGACCCGTCCGTCCTCTACGTCGGCCCCGGCGATGTCCTCATCACCGGGCACCCCCGGCCCGCCGCGGCCCCCTGACCGGGGCGCTGTGGACCCGCCGCGGCCCCCCGACCGGGCGCCGTGGACCGGCCGCGGCTACAGACGCGGATCCACGGGCTCGGACTCCAGAGCGAGCACCGCGAACACGGCCTCGTGCACACGCCACAGCGGCTCGCCCTCCGCCAGCCGGTCCAGCGCCTCAAGTCCCAGCGCGTACTCCCGGAGCGCGAGCGACCGCTTGTGGCCCAGATGGCGCACGCGCAGCCGGTCCAGATTTTCCGGGCGGGTGTACTCCGGGCCGTAGATGATCCGCAGATACTCCCGGCCCCGGCACTTGACGCCCGGCTGGACCAGCCGGCCGTCGCCCTTGCGGACGAATCCCTGGAGCGGTTTGACGACCATGCCCTCACCGCCCGCCCCCGTCACGTCCAGCCACCACCGCACACCCGCGGCCACCGACGCGTCGTCCTCGGTGTCGACGACGAGACGGCGGGTGGGAGCGAGCAGCCGGTGCGCGGAGTCAGCCGGCCGCTCGGCCTCGATCATCCGGTCGATCATGGCGAGCTGCTGGTCGTGCGGGAGCGCGGCGAGGCCGCGGCCCTGGGCGGCCAGGATCTGGAACGGTGCCATCCGGATACCGTCCAGCCCGTCGACCGGCCAGCAGTAGCGCCGGTACGCATCGGTGAACGCGGCCGCGTCCGACGCACGTTCGCGCTGCTTGGCGAGCAGGGCGGACACCTCCACGCCGCGCGACGCCGCGCCCTCCAGCGCCGAGAGCACGCCCGGGAAGACGGCGCGGGAGGCCGCGCCCACCGCCGCGTACTGGTTGCGCAGCAGCCCCTCGGCCTTGAGCGACCACGGCATCAACTCGGCGTCCAGCAGCAGCCAGTCGGTGTCCAGCTCCTGCCACAGGCCAGCGCCGTCGACGCTGTCACCCAGCCTGCGCAGGATGGTCTCGGTGAGCCGCTGGTCGTCGAAGAACGGCCGCCCCGTGCGCGTGTACACCGCGCCGGACACCCCGTCGGGCGCGCCGAAGCGCTTCTGTGCGACCTCCGCGTCACGGCAGACCAGCGCCACCGCCCGGGAGCCCATGTGCTTCTCCTCGCAGATCACCTGGCGCACCCCGTCCGCCCGGTAGGCGGCGAACGCCTCCGTCGGATACTCCAAGTAGCCCTCCTCTTTGGAGGTGGCGCAGGGCGCCATGGTGGGCGGGAGATAGCCGAGCAGCCGGGGGTCGACGGCGAAGCGGCTCATGACCTCCAGCGCCGCCGCCGCGTTCTCCTCCTTGACCGCGATCCGGCCCATGTGCCGCGTCTCCACGACACGGCGGCCGTGTACGTCGTCCAGGTCGAGCGGGCGGCCGGCCGCGCCGCCCGGGGCCTCGTTCGACAGCGGTTTGACCGGCTCGTACCAGACCCGCTCGGCCGGAACGTCCACCAGCTCGCGCTCCGGCCAGCGCAGCGCGGTCATCCGGCCGCCGAAGACGCAGCCGGTGTCGAGGCAGAGGGTGTTGTTGAGCCAGGAGGCGGTGGGGGTGGGGGTGTGGCCGTAGACGACGGCGGCCCGGCCGCGGTAGTCCTCGGCCCACGGATAGCGCACGGGCAGGCCGAACTCATCGGTCTCGCCGGTCGTGTCCCCGTACAGGGCGTGCGAGCGGACCCGTCCGGAGGTGCGGCCGTGGTACTTCTCGGGCAGCCCGGCGTGACACACCACCAGCGCCCCACCGTCCAGCACATAGTGGCTGACCAGCGACTCGATGAAGCCCCGCACCCGGTCGCCGAATGCCGGGTCCTCGGTGTGCGCGCGCGCCAGCTGCTCGACGGTCTCGGCGAGGCCATGGGTGAGCTGGACCTTGCGGCCCTTGAGATAGCGGCCGAGCTTGTTCTCGTGGTTGCCGGGCACGCACAGGGCCGCGCCGGAGGCGACCATGCCCATCACCAGCCGCAGCACGCCCGGGCTGTCCGGACCGCGGTCGACGAGGTCGCCGACGAAGACGGCCGTACGGCCCTCGGGGTGGGCGGCGTCGACCGGGCGGCCGAGCTCATCGCGGTGCAGGGCGTAGCCGAGCTCGCCGAGCAGGGTCTCCAGCTCGGAGCGGCAGCCGTGGATGTCGCCGATGATGTCGAACGGTCCGGTGAGATGGCGCAGATCGTTGTAGCGGCGCTCGATCGCGATCTCCGCGGCCTCGACCTCCTCCGCGCCCCGCAGGACATGCACCTTGCGGAACCCCTCGCGCTCCAGGGACTTCAGAGAGCGGCGCAGCTCTCGGCGCTGGCGCGGGATGACGTGGGAGGGCAGACCGGCGCGGTCGGGGCGCTCGGCGTTGCGCCGCGCGCACTCGCTCTCGGGGATGTCGAGGACGATCGCGACCGGGAGGACATCGTGCTCGCGCGCCAGCTTGATGAGGCTGCGGCGGGCCTCGGACTGGACATTGGTCGCGTCGATGACGGTCAGCCGACCGGCGGCCAGCCGCTTGCCCGCGATGTAGTGGAGGACGTCGAACGCGTCGGGCGTGGCGCTCTGGTCGTTCTCGTCGTCGGAGACCAGACCGCGGCAGACGTCGGAGGAGACGATCCGGGTGGGCAGGAAGTGGCGCCGGGCGAAGGTGGATTTACCGGAGCCGGTGGTGCCGATCAGAACCACGAGAGAGAGGTCGGGCACGCCGAGGCTGCGCTTGACGGTGGTGACGCCGGTCATGCGGCCGCCTCCTTCGTGGTCGTGGTGGCCGTCGCGGCCACGGTGCTGTGCTTGCTGTTGTCGGTGCTGTCGGTGCTGTCGGTGCTGTTGTCGGTGCTGTCGGTGCTGTCGTCCGGGCCGATGCGGAAGAGCGCGAGCTGGGTGGGCGGGCCGACCTCGGGGTCCTCGGGGCCGACGGGGCGGAACTCCACGGCGTAGCCATGCCGTCCGGCGACCTCCCGCGCCCAGCCGCGGAACTCCTCCCGCGTCCACTCGAAGCGGTGGTCGGGGTGGCGCACGTGCCCGGCGGGCAGGGTCTCCCAGCGCACGTTGTACTCGACGTTGGGTGTGGTCACCACGACGGTCCGGGGCCGTGCGGCACCGAACACCGCGTACTCCAGCGCGGGCAGCCGCGGCGGATCCACATGCTCGATCACCTCGCTGAGCACCGCGGCGTCGTACCCGGTCAGCCTGGTGTCGGTGTACGCGAGCGAGCCCTGCATCAGCTTCAGCCGCGCCGACTGCCGCTCGGGCATCCGGTCCAGCCGCAGCCGCCGCGCCGCCTCGTTCAGCGCGCGCATCGATACATCGACACCAACGATCTCGGTGAACCTCGCCTCCTTGAGGAGCGCTGCAAGCAACTGGCCCTGACCGCATCCGAGATCGACCACCCTGGCCGCCTCGGCGCCACGCAGGGCGTCGAGTATCGCCTCGCGTCGCCGTACGGTCAGCGGCACCGGCTTCTCGGCGCCTTCCTCGCCTTCCGCGTCCCCTTCCTCCTCCGCGCCCTCGGCCGTCGGCTCGGCGACGGCGTTGTCGATCTCCTCCACCTCGGTGTCGTCCGCCTCCGCGAGCCGCGCCAGCTCCAGGCGCTCCATCGCGCTGCGCGTCAGCGACCAGCGGCGGGCCAGATAGCGGTTGCTGATCAGCCGCTGCTCGGGGTGGTGCTCCAGCCAGCCCTCGCCGGAGCGCAGCAGCTTGTCCACCTCGTCGGGGGCGACCCAGTAGTGCTTGGCGTCATCGAGCACCGGCAGCAGCACATACAGATGGCGCAGCGCCTCGGCCAGCCGCAGCTCGCCCTCCAGCACCAGCCGGACATACCGCGAGTCGCCCCACCGCGGGAACTCCTCGTCCAGCGCGACCGGCTCGGCCGCCACCGTCCAGCCCAGCGGTCCGAAGAGCCGCTGGACCAGCTCGGCACCGCCGCGGGCGGGCAGCGCGGGCACCTCGATCCGCAGCGGCAGGGCCCGCTGCGGCAGCTCGGGCCGCGCCTTGCACTGCCCCCGGAGCGCGCTGGAGAAGACGGCGCTGAGCGCGACCGCCAGCAGGGAGGAGGCGGCATAGGGACGGTCGTTGACGTACTGCGCGAGCGCGGAGTCCGGCGCACCGCCCCGGCCCTTGCCACGGCCCCGCCGCACCAGCGCCACGGGATCCACTTCCAGCAGCAGCGCCGCGGTGCAGCGCTCGTCGGTCGCCTCGGGATAGAGGACATGCGCGGTGCCGTGGGAGGTGGAGAACCGCTGCGCCTTGTCGGGATGCTTGTGCAGCAGGAACCCGAGGTCGGTCGCGGGGCGCTCGGCGGTGCCGGTGGTGGTTATCGTCAAGAACACCCGTCCGAGTATCCCTGGGCGGAGGCCGGGTCACCTAATGATTTGTCACCACCGCGGCCAGCTCGGCGATCCGGCCCGGCCCCACGCGGCAGCAGCCGCCGATGAGCCGCGCCCCGGCGTCCTGCCATGCCTTCACCCGCGCCGGGTCAAAGGTCGCCCGCCCGCGCCAGCTCCGCGCCTCGGCATCCCACTCCTCTCCGCTGTTCGGATAGACCACCACCGGCTTTCCGGTGGTGTCGGCCGCGATCTCCACGGCCCGGTCGGCGTCGCCCGGCTCACAGCAGTTGACCCCGACGGCGATCACCTGGTCGTTCCCCGCGGCGAGGGCGAAGGCGTCCCTGAGGGCCTGCCCGGCCCGGGTGGCCTCCCCCGCGATGCTGTACGACAGCCATACGGGCACCCCGCACCCCTCGACGGCCCGCAGCATGGCCGCCGCCTCGTCGGCGTCCGGCACCGTCTCCAGCGCCAGCACATCGGGCCCGGCCCCGGCCAGCGCCTCGATCCTCGGCCGGTGGAACCGCTCCAGCTCGTCCACGCTCAGCCCGTACCGCCCGCGGTATTCGCTGCCGTCCGCCAGCATCGCCCCATAGGGGCCGACGGAGGCCGCCACCCATACCGGCGCCGCGGCCCGGCCGCCCGCGCCCGACGCCTCGGCCGCCCCTCCGGCAACCCCTTCGGCGGCTCCCCCGGCCGCCGTGCGGGCCAGTTCGACGCTGCGCCGCAGCAGCGCCGCCGCCTCCTCGCGCCCGATGCCCCGGCGGGCGAAGCCCTCATAGGTCGCCTGATAGCTGCTGGTGATGAGCACCCGTGCGCCCGCCCGCGCATAGGCGGTGTGCGCCGCCTCGATCTGCCCCGGGTCATCGGCGAGCAGCCGAGCCGACCACAGCTCATCGGACAGATCGCAGCCCTGCGCCTCCAGCTGGTTGGACAGCCCGCCGTCGAGGACGAGCGCTCCGCCTTCCAGCGCGGCGGCGAGTGACGGACGAGGGACAGACATCACAGGTGCTCCTGGTGGTTCGCTCACCCCAGCTGGGACTGGACCTGGGATGAAATCAGCTCAAGGTGATCGAGGTCGTCGAGGTCCAGAATCTGGAGATAGATCCGGGAGGCGCCGGCCTCCGCATAGCGGCCGATCTTCTCGACGACCTCGGCCGGGGAGCCCGCCAGACCGTTCTCCTTCAGCTCCTCGACCTTCCGGCCGATCACCGCGGCCCGCCGGGCGACCTCGGCGTCGTCCTTGCCCATGCAGGCGACCAGCGCGTTGGAGTACACCAGGTCGTCGCCCTTGCGGCCGGCGGCCTCGGCCGCCGCCCGGACCCGGCCGAACTGCCGCTCACTGTCCTCGACCGAGGCGAACGGCATATTGAACTCGTCCGCGTACTGCGCGGCCAGCCGCGGGGTGCGGGTCGCCCCGTGGCCGCCGATCAGCACCGGCACCTTGCTCTGCGCGGGCTTGGGCAGCGCCGGGGAGTCGGTCAGCCGGTAGTGGGCACCTTCATGGCTGAAGGTCTCGCCGACCGGCGTCCGCCACATACCGGTGACGATGGCCAGCTGCTCCTCCAGCCGTGCGAACTTCTCCTTCGGGAAGGGGATCCCATAGGCCCGGTGTTCCTCCTCGAACCAGCCCGCGCCCAGGCCCAGCTCGACCCGGCCGCCGGACATCTGGTCGACCTGCGCGACCTGGATCGCGAGCACACCGGGCAGCCGGAAGGTGGCGGCGGTCATCAAGGTGCCCAGCCGGATCCGCTGGGTCTCGCGGGCCAGCCCGGCCAGGGTGATCCAGGCGTCTGACGGGCCCGGCAGCCCGTCGACGCTCCCCATGTGCAGGTAATGATCCGACCGGAAGAAGGCGTCGAAGCCAAGGTCCTCGGCCGCCTTGGCGACGGTGAGCAGGGTGTCGTAGCTCGCCCCCTGCTGGGGCTCGGTGAAGATGCGAAGATCCATGTCCTCCATCCTGCCTTCTCATGCCGCACCACCCCATTCCCCACCCCACTCCAGCCCCGTGAGATGCCTGAGCATCCCGTGGACCCGGTCCCTGGCCTCGTCGGCCGCGTCGATCGCCTCCACGCACTGCCAGTACAGCGCCTCCTCTTCGGTATTGGAGGCGACGCCGACCAGCGCGAACCCCGCCTCCGCGAGCAGATCCCCCAGCGCCAGCAGCACCTCTCTCGGATCCCGCACCTCCGACAGCTGCGCGGCCCGTAACCCCCCGCCTCCGCTGTGCAGCGTGGGATGGTGCAACGCGGGGTGGAACAGGGCGCCGCGCGCCCTTCCTCCCGCCTCGCACAGACCGCGCGCCTCCGCCCGCGCGGCCGCCGGGCCGCTCACCACGAAATATCCGCCGACCGCCTCCGCCAGCGCCTGGACCTGCCAGGCCTCGGCCACGATGTCGTGCACGCTTCCGGCCTTCGCCAGGGCGTGCCGGGTGACACCGATCAGCCGCATCGCGTCCATGCCCCGTACCCCTCTCAACGGACTTTCCGCACCCGTCACTCCTCCACTACCCAGAGTGATGACTAACAGGCCGAAAAGCTAGGGGAATTCAGGAATCTGTTGACAACAGTTGCGCTGTGGATAACCTCATCACTACGTAGAGTGACGATCGGGGTGTGGAGACACCGTCGCCGGGAAGCGACCCTCGTTGCGGTCGATCTTCGCGGAGAGCGCAGCGAGCGCGTCGATCCCCAACACCTCGCAGAACTGCAGCAGATACGCGAGCACATCGGCGACCTCGTCCTCGACCCGGGCCGCCGTCCCCGCGTCCTCCATCACCCGCGCCGACTGCTCCGGCGTCAGCCACTGGAAGATCTCCACCAGCTCGGACGCCTCGACGCTCAGCGCCGCCGCGAGGTTCTTGGGCGTGTGGTACTGCTGCCAGTCGCGCGCCGCCGCGAACGCGGCCAGCCGGCGCTGCAGCCCCGCCACTTCGAGGCCGTCGGATCGTCGCTCGCACTCATGGGACTCGGTCACGCCCCCAGGTTTACCACCGTGGCGGGGGCGCCCCCGAGCGCCCCCGTCACGTCCCCCACCGTGCCGACGAGCCGGATGTGCCCCCGTGCGCACATCCGGGCCGCCACCCCCAGGAGCTCCCGCGCCTGCCGCCGGTCCAGACACCGGTCGAACCCGTCGGCCAGCACCGTCAGCACCTGCCGCGCGGGCAGCACATCCGCCGCCGGGTCCACCGCCAGCACCCCCGGCCCGGTCAGCAGCACCAGCGCGAGCGCGATGTACCGCAGCTCGCCGTCCCCCAGCCGCTCCACGGGCATCGCCCCGAGCTCCCCCTGCTCCAGCAGGGCGCGCACCACCCCGTCCGCGCGCCCCTCCGTCACCAGGCCCTCGACCGGCCCCGAGCACCCCGCCCGGACCGCCGCGACCAGCGCCGCGTGACGCGTGCCGCACTCCCGGCTGGTGCGCCGCAGCACCGCCGCCAGGTTCTCGCAGCCGCCGCGCAGCCGGCCGTCCCGCGGCGCCGCCGGCGCCCGCATCCGGTCCGGTCGCGGATCGCAGGGGAAGACCGAGCGCAGCGCGATGACGACCTGCTCGGCGGCGGCCAGCGCGAGCCGCTGCCCCTCGGTCGTGCCCGCCACCCGCAGCGGCAGCAGCGAGGTGGCCAGCCGGTCGTCGGGCAGCGGGGCGCGGGTGACCGCGACCGCCCCCGCCGTATGCCAGGCGGCCTGGACGCAGCGCCGCCCCGGGTCGCGCAGCGCCGTCTCCAGCAGGGTCTCCCCCGCGCCCGTCATCCGCTCGCCGACGATCCGCAGCTCGGGCTCCGCCTGTACGGCGACATCGAGCCGTACGGGCCCCACCGGGCCGTCCACGGTGCAGCCGATGCGGAAGCCGCGCCGCCCCTGCCGGTCCGGCCGGGCCCAGCGCGGGATGTACGCCGCCGGATCGCGGAACACCTCCGCGAGCCGGGCGCCGCCCGCGAGCCGCGCGAGCGCCGCGTACGCCTCCAGCACACCGGACTTACCGCTGCCGCTGGGCCCGGAGATCAGGGTCAGCGGCCCCAGCGGGAAGGCGGCACGGCGGTGCCTCTTGAAGGCCGACAGCCTCAACTCGGAGACAACGGGCCGCAGTTCGGTCCTGGCGGGCAGCAGCCCGGATGCGCTCATGCCTGGAACATATCTGTGGGACATAGCGCGGAACCGTTACGCCTTCCGTATCTTCCTACCATCGGGGGATAGCCGCGGTGGCCGATGATGACCCTGGGCAAGGAGATGCCCCGAGAAAATGGAGTGGCCCGTGCGACCGCGCGTACGAAAGGCTCCCCTCAGGAACGCCGGAACGACCGGCTGATCACGCCAATCGGGAAGCGAGAAGCACATGGGCGGGACGGACAGGGCGCACGGCATACTGGCGCCGGGCGGCGAAGTCACGGTCGGACTCGTCAAACACCCCCGCCCCGACGTCCGCTACCCCGCGACCGTCGTCGCCGACGACGGGACCCGCGTCACCGTGCGCGCACCGTGGGCCGGAGCGGCGGTCCGGGACTTCGGGTTCGTCCGCTTCGAGCACGGTGACGTCTTCACCGAGCACTTCTGGCGCGACCGCTGGTACGCGGTCAAGGAGGTCCGCACCGTGTCCGGTGCGCTCAAGGGCTGGTACTGCGATGTGACCCGCCCCGTCGTCGTCGAAGCCGGAACCCTCGCCGTCACGGACCTGGACCTCGACCTGTGGCTCTCGGCGGACCGGGGGACGGTGCTGCGCCTCGACGAGGACGAGTTCCTGGAGAGCGGCCTCGCCGACCGCGACCCGGCCGCCGCCGACCAGGCCCGCCGCGCCCTCGACGAGCTCGAACGGCTCGCCCGCGGCGGCGGCTTCGACGCCCTCCTCGCCCTGGACAACTCACAGGACGGCCGTGGCTGACAACACCTTCTGGATCGCCGCCCTCACCGGCGGCACCGCCGTCCTGGCCAGCTGGGTCACCAGCCGGGGCAACACCCGGGCCGCCCGGATACAGGCGGACACCGCGGCGCGCGCCCAGCAGACGGAGCGGCTGCGCGAGAGCAGGCGCACGGCCTACCTTGACCTGGTCGAACAGACCCACAGCATCGCCGAGTTGTACTGGGAAGTCGCCGCCGTCCAGCGGACCGGCGAGGCCCAGCGCCGCCCCGCCGTCCTGGACGAGCTGGCCGAGCGCGAGCGCGACGAGTACGGCAAGCTGCGCCGCTGCGTACGCGTGGTCGAGCTGGAGGGCCCAGCCGCCGCAGCCGCCGCGGCGAACGCGCTGCAGAAGGCGACCGGCCCGTTCCACCGGGCTCTTGGCGCCATGCGCTCCGACGAGCCGGAGGCGCTGCAGCGCTTCCACGACGCTTTCAGACCATTCTGGGCCACCCTCACGGACTTCGTCGACGCCGCGAAGGCGGCCCTCCACGAGGTGTAGACGCGGCGCCAGAGACGACGCCCAGCCGGGGCGCGCTCCCTCGCTCCTGGACCGCGCCGACGAGGCGAGCCGGAGGCATCGAGTGCCCGGAACTCCGCCCTGCGGTCAACCAGCGGCCGAGAAGAACCCCGGTGGGTCACCCCCGCGTGCGGCGCGCCCCCAGAGGGCGGAGGAACCGGCTGGGTTCCCCGTTCCAGGAGATGGTGAGAGCGTCGCGCGACCTGGTCGCGGCGACGAACAACAGGAGCGCGCCCGTTGCAGTTCACGCTTGTGACGGGACCGGTCGGTCTGTTCCCACGCGTCCACGGACGAGCGCGGGACAAGACCCTCGGAGACACCGGCGGTGATCACGCGGCGGTACTCGAGTCCCTTGAAGCGGTACATGGTGCCGACGTGCACGCCCTCGTCGCGCCTCGGTCCCTCTGGAGTGATCTCGCGGACATGATGCCCCGGCGGCTGAGCCGGGAGACGACGTCGTCCACCATCTCGTTGGTAGGGACACAGACCGCGACGGACTCACGCGGGATGTCGTGCCACGCCTGAAGCTGCTCCACCACAAGGTCGAGCTCCTCGTCCCAGCTCGCGGCATCTCGCAGCGACGGACGCATACCATGCAGCACCGACCGGTATCCGGCCAGGTCTTCGGTGCTGCCGTCGAGGTCGTCGTAGTCGTCCCCTCCAGGACGCCGATCGCGGACCCCAGGATCTCCCGCGTCGTGCGGTAGCTGAGGGTCAGCTTGGCCGAACGGCCCCGGATGTTGACGCCCAGGCTGCCGAGGGTGACCTGGTTGTCGTAGATCCTCTGGTGGGTGTCGCCGACGAGGAAGATGTCGTTCGGCTGCTGCGGCGCCATCGCGCGCAGCATCTTCCAGTGCGCGGCGCTGAGGTCCTGGGCCTCGTCGACGACGATGTGCCGGTAGCGGTAGCGCAGCCATGCGCCGGTCCCGGACTCCACGTGGACGTTGCCCGGACCACCGCGCTCCTCCCCCTGCCGCCCGGGGCGCGTCCTGTCCGGTACGGACGTCACCTGACTCATCATCACCTATGATACGGAGAGAGGTCTACGCACCGTAGGGGGACAGGTCCGTCACGGCGACTCCGGTCGCCCCGGGTCAGCACGTAGGGGGAAGTTCATGCGCATTCTTCTGAGTATCGAGGGCGGCCTGGCCGACGAACTGGGCACTCTGGAACGGGCGGTGAAGGACGACCTGAGGCGTCAGGGCGTGCGCACAGTCCGCACCACCGGCGAGGTCGAGCAGGGCGCTCTGGGCGCCATCGAGGTGCTGCAGTTCTTCGGGGAGAACGTCGCGCTGCCGGTGGTGCTCGCGGCCCTCCAGCAATACGTGACCGACCGCCTGCGCGGTCCGCGGCGCGGCGGGCTCAAGTTCGAGGTGGTCCGGACGGACCTCCCGGACGGCACCCGCCGCACCGAACTCACCATGGAGGGGGAGCCGAAGGACGTCGCCGCCGCCCTGAAGGAACTGCAGTGAGCGGGGTCCAGGGGAATCCGGACGAGGAGAAGGTCGCTCCCGCCCTGTCCACCGCCCTGCTCCTCGGCGGTGTCAACTACCCCTGGAGCACGTTCGCCCCGGTGCGCGCCGCGGCCACCAACATCGAGCGGCTGAAGGAGGTGTTCGCGAACGCAGACGTCTGGGGTCTGGGTTTCATGCACCTGTTCGACGCGAAGGACATGACCCGCGCCCAAATGCTGGACGCCATCGGCGCCAGTTACAGGACGAGCAAGCCGGGCGGGCTCTACGTCCTCTACTTCGCGGGCCACGGTCACTACGACCGTCGCACCGAGACGCTCTACCTGGCACCGCACGACACCGGCGACGTGCTGACCCCGCAGAACTCCATGGTGTCGGTCGCCGACATCTTCCGCACGGTCGCCGAGGAGGAACCGCTGGCCGAGCGTAAACTCCTGATCCTGGACTGCTGCTTCTCCGGTGGCGCGATCGATTCCGTGCCAACTGAGGCGTCGAACGCGGACACCGAGCGGGGCTGGTTCGTGATGTCCGCCGCCGCGAAGTACCAGACGGCACTCGGCGACTCCGGCAAGGAGACCACCTTCTTCACCGGCGCGCTGCTCACCGCCCTCGAAGGGGTCGCGGAGAACCGGCCGAGCCTGTCCGCCCAGTGGGTCTTCGACACGGTCGGTGACATCCTGAAGGGCTCCCCCGAAGCCGACGGCACCACGCTCCAACAGCCCCAGCAGTCCGCCGCTACCTGGGCGGACCGCCCCTGGCTGCGCAACCGCAAACACGTGGCGCCGCCACCCGTCCCGCACACCTACACCTCCCCGGCCGCCCGGCCAGGCTCCGCGCAGGGTTCGGTGACGGTTCCGCGCCCGGACGGCTTCCGCGCGTGGCCCTCCCCCGTGCCGGACTTCACAGGACGGGACCTGGAACTCGACGATGCCCGCCGGAGGTTCGGGCAGCGGGTGGTGCTCCCCGTGCACGGTCCGCAGTACGCGGGCAAGTCGGCCTTCGTCCGCCAGTTGCTCTCTTCACCCGGCATCAAGGAGGCCGCACCGCCCGGACAGCCCTGGCTGCTGATGGAGATGGTCATCCCCAACCCCAGCGCCGAGTCCCCCGTCCTCGGTGCCCTCGCCGATGCGCTCCAGGTCGGCCTGCAGGACGTCGACCCCGCCACGACCGGCGGCGCCGACGATCCGCGCCGCCAACTGGTCATCGACCGGTTGCGGGAGCACGCCCGCGGCTACACCCTGCTCCTGGTCATCGACTGCGGCCGCCTCGGCTACGACTCCGAGCGAATCAGCGACGAACTCGACGAGCTCCTCGCCCACCCCTATTTCCGCGACACGGCGAACATCGTCATCTCGCGGGTGCCCGTCGAGGTCGAGGGCGGGCAACAACTGACCCAGAAAGCCCCGATACCGCTGGCCGAGCTGACGGACGACGAGGCAGCCGAATTCCTCACCAAGCTCCTGGCTTCGGAGCGGGTTGCCGTTGACGGCGCGAGCGTTCTCCGTCGTATCGAGGACGGACGGCTGCGGCTGCCGGGTGAGCTCTACCGCGGCGCCAACGGTTACCGCACTACCAAGGATTCCGTCACCGGCTCCGCATCCGGCACCCCGACTCCCGACCCGGAGGCCGTGGCCACCGCACTGGTGGAAGGCGCCACCCCGAACCTGGCCCTCACCCTCTCGGAACTGGGCTGCTCCTTCGCCCCGCCTGGCGAGCAGCCGGCCACGCCGGAAACGCTCGCCCTGCTCGCGGTGTGGAGCCTCGCCGACCGGCTGTCACTGCCCCGCCAGGTGCTGGAGTACCCGGCTGTCGCCTTCCCGAGCACGACCCTGAGGATGCTCTTGGACTCCCGGATTCTGTCGGCCGACACCTCGGGCTCCCTCACCATCGGCCAGGCAAGCGAACATGCCCTGCGGACCCTCCTCCTCACCGCGCTCACCGACCCCCACAACGACCCGTTCACACGTCCCGTGCTCGCCCGGAAGCGCGTGAAACTCCTGATACCGCCGGGGCTGACCGAGAACGGCGACCTCGACCGCCGCCTCGCCGCTGCGGCGAGTGTCCTCTTCCCCACCGCCGCCACCGTGCTGGACAAGGACGACGAACAGACCGACGACGTCTTCCAAGCCCAACTGCGCACCGCCCTGGGCTGGATCGAGGACGACGCCGAGAAGCGGTTGCCAGCGCTGCACGAAGTGGTCTGCGACCTGGTCGTCGCCCCCAAGGGCGACGCGCTGTACCTGCCCGGCTCGAAGGAGACCCCGCTCCCCGCGCAGGAAGAGACCACCGAGTTCACCCCCACCAGGCCCGCCGAGCCCCGGCCCACGCCCGCCGCCGAGCCGGTCCCGGCCACGGTCGAGGGCCCCGCCACCGCCCCCACGCCGCACCCGCTCTTCCCGCTCTACCACTCGGTGGCCACCCTCACCTTCGCCGCCCGCCTGGAGGGCGCGGTCGCCGAGCGGGGCGAGATGTTCATGGCGGCCGCCGAGGAAGTCTCCACCGCCCTGGCCGCCTGCCGCCCGGGGCAGGTCCCGCACACCCTGCTGCGTTCCGTCGACACCTCGCTCGACTACACCGGCAAGCGGCTGTGCCTGACCGTCCGGCTCCTCCCGGTACGGATGCAGGCCACCGACCTGGTGTACGAGGGCGCCCTGGAGTGGGGCCCCGGGCAGGCCGGCCGGGTCACCCTGGCCGTCTCCTGGCTGCTCAACACCGCCGAGGCGCTGATCGACGACAACCGGCTCGACGAGGCCAAGGACCTCGTCAACCGGGCGCACCGGCTGGTGACCGAGACGCTCCGGCAGGACGACATCCCGCGCAACATCCAGGCGCGCCTGCAGATGAACAGCCGTGTCTCCCGCGCCCGCAGCCGCCTGCTAACCGACCCGGCGGAGTGCCGCCGGGAGCTCGTCCAGGCGGTACGGAACGCGGTCGCCGGGCTGCGGATCACCTATGAGCAGCATGAGCCGCTCTCCCTATGGTCGATGCGCCTGCTCGACACGGCCGTGCTCCTGCTGCACCAGAGCACCGACGACGAGGAACTCGACGAGACCCGATCCCTGGTGATGGACGCCCTGGACGCATGTTGGGGCGACCGGCGGACCTGGCCGCCCAACCTCTGTGTGGCGGTGGCACGCTTCCTGCGAAAGGTCCACGCCTGGTACTCGGAGCCGGAGAAGACACGGCGTGGTGCCCAGGAGGCGGTGTTCCTCCTGGAGCGGCTCCCCCTGCTCGACCGATGCGACCTCGGCGACCGCGGCCCCCACGAACTGCCCGCCCCGCGCGACCCGGACGCCCGGACGCCCTCCCTGCACGACCAGGACACCGCGGCCGTCCTGAGCGCACTGGCCCAGTGTTACGGCTTCCTAGCACGCGCGCTGCGCGACTGCCAGAAGCACGGCGCCGCGCGCGCCCGGCGGACCAGGGCGGCGGACCGTGCCCTGGCCGCCGTCGAGCTGGCGCCCAGCCCGTTCGCGTACTCGGTGTGGCTGCGGCAGGTCACGGACATCTGGCGGACCACGGCGCGGACCAGCGAGGCCGGCGAGGCGGCGGAGCGGCGCCGTAAGACGTGCGTCCGGGCGGTCCGTACCTGGCTGTCGCAGGAGAACGACCACTCCCGCCCCCATGGCATGCTCGACCTGGCCTGCCTGGATTCCGACTGGATGTCCCAGGGCAGCCTGCGCGGCGCCGCCCAGGCGCCCGGCAAAGACTTCCTGATGGCGCCGCCGGAGACCCAGCAGCGGGAAATCGAGCGGATCTACGGCGAGCGCAGCCGCAAGCTGCGGGACCACCGCCACCGCTACGGTCCGTCGATCGAGCTGTGCGCGATCGAGACCCGGCTGGAGCGCGAGTACCGCCGCTGGACGGGCATCTTGGAGTACAACGTCGCCCGGAAGCAGCACAAGGAGGGCAGAGGCCCTGGGCCGCGCACCAAGGCGCCTGTCGTCGACAACAGCCCCGTCCTCGCCCTCTTCGAGGAGGCGTCCCGCCTCTGGCCCGGCGACGCGCGGCTGATCTCCGCTGAGGCCGCCTTCCACCGGTACGTATGGAGATACGAGAAGGCGATCGAGCGCTACGAGCACCTGGCCCGCACCGCCCCCAACGGCGAGGTCCGCCGGATGGCCCGGCTGTCCTCGGCCGAGGCGATGCTGGCGGAGGTCGCGGACGCCCCGAACCGCTACTCCGCGCAGGTGCAGGACCAGCTCGCGTCGGCCCACCAGCGCCTCAGCTCCGTCATGGGCGGCGGCAGCCGCTTCAGCCTGGCCGCGGTCCTCGGCGCCCGGGTCGCGCTGCGGCTCAACCAGCCGGTGCGGTGGGAGCCCATCGACGAGGCGTTCGAGTCGGTGGTCGGCGGCGACTACGCCGGCACCGTCGGCCGTTTCCTGGACCGCCGCCACTACGGGGAGGAACGCGGCCCTTCTCGGCTGAGCAACCTGGCGCGCATCACCGTCAAGGGCGGCGGCTCCGGGGGCAATTCGCTCTCCAGCCTCTTCACCGACTACCTCGGCGATGAGGAGGCGCCGGCCGCCCCGGAGTCCGCCGAGACGACCACCGACGCGAACTGTCCGACCCCTGCCACCCCGGCCGACCAGGACATGGGGCAGTACAACTCGGAGTTCGTGGGCGAGCTGCTGCTCACCGACTTCACCAGCGTCCAGCTGCTCGATGGCCTGGGCAAGCTCTACCTCGACCGGGCACGTGACGTGGTGGAGCGGTGGGAGCAGGGCGAGGGCAGGCCGCTCGACCCCACCTCCGACACCGCCCGTACGGCCGCCGAGCACGCCCGCCGCGCCTACGACTGCTTCGACGCCTGCCGCCTGCTGCAGGAGGCCCACGGCAATGAGTCCATCGTGATCAAGTTCGAGCGGGGCCGCGCCGTCACCCTGGCCGCCCGCTACGTGCACAACGCCAATCCGTTCCCCCGCACCCTGATGCGCGGGCGAAGGGACCAGATCCTCCTGGCGGCCAACCTCCTGCTGACCGCCCGCGGGCACAGCGTGGGCGGCTTCAACCGGGTCTGCTCCCGAGCGGTCGGCGACAACTACGACGTGCAAACCCGCCTCGGCCTGCGCAAGCCCCCCGTACCGAGGCCAAGGTCCGGGCCCCGGCCGTGAAGCCGCGTAGAGCTCTCTCCCGTGGGGGCCCGGCCCTGGGGGTTCCGGAGCCGCCGCTGCGCGTGGCCTGGTCCGCGTCCACGCCCCGGTGCGCGTCGACTCCACCGCGTCGGTCACCTATCTCCACCAGGTGACTGTCCGCCAGGAGCTGCCTAACGGAGGCGAAGATGTCTGATGAGCCCTCGTACACGGCAGGGCTGCTGCTCGCCGCCATCCGCGCCGCCGGCCAGGTCGTCGCTCCGCGCGACGCTTCTGTCACGGCGCAGTCCGCGCAGGCAGCGGCACTGGCGGGACGCGCACTGCTGGAACTGCGCGCAGCCGGGGAGACACGGTCCACCCTGCGGTTGGGCTGGCCGGTGGGCAACGCCCCCAATGAGGAACATCTGGGCAACCAAGTCCCCGCCCCGCTGCCGCGGTTGGTGACACTTGTGTCCGCGATGTGCGTGAAGGCGGCATGGCCGGACCCGGCTGTTCCCCTCTATCCCGGACAGCCCTTCAACGCGGAAAGGATCACCACGGCGTGCCAGCAGCTGGCAGCCCATGCCGAGCGGGTGTCCGCCGCACTGGAGCGCATCCTGCCCGAACACGGCCTGATCGCCTCAGACGGCCAGTTGCTACACCTTGGAATGCCGGTCCTCCAGCAGTCCATGGCCCTGGTAGCTGCTTTCACCGTGGTCGGGCCGCGGTTCCATTTCGTCCGTGGCGCCAGGATGCGGTTGGTCCTGTTGGGGGAATTCCGGCTGAGGATACTGCTTTCCCGGATGGCGCTGGTCCTGGTCGCTCATGTGATGTCCTCCCGATAGGCAAAGGAAACCGGGTGCCCCAGGCGTAATTCTTCTCCAACGGGGTCGCGCTTACAGCTGGTCGCGGGGGAGTGTCTCGTTCCAGGTACGGGAAAACACCCGCCGGTCGTTTTCGTAGCCGTCCAGCGTGGCGTCGACGAAAAGCTCCGTCTCGCTGGAGCGCAGCACGGTGTGGGTGACGACCCGTACGTCCCAGTCGTCGCGCCGGAAACGCATGGTCCAGGCCGACTCGCCGCTGACCGACGTGAAGTCGTCCGCCACGGCCGTGTAGCGCTCGTAGGCGCGGCGGTGGACATCGAGCCCGGTGTCCTCGTAACGCACCGTACCGGCGTCCTTGACGATCTCCAGCGCGGACCGGTAGCCCACCAGATCGCGGGTGACATCCCACCGCATCTCCGGCGGGTGCAGCTGTGTGGTGGCGACGGGCGGGGTGCCCTCCGGCTCGCCGAACGGGCGCTGGGGAGCCTCGTCGGGCTCGTCGGTTCCGCGCAGCGGCAGGGTGAGGGTGCTGGAGCCCTCGTACACGGTCAGCAGGACCGGCCGCGGCGGTGGCCAGGCGAGGGGCCAGTACGACGTGGACAGCGACAGCCGGATGCGGTGCCCGGGCGGAAACGCCTGGGCCACGCCGTTGAGCTGCACCGTGGCCCGGTAGCGGCGCCCGGGTTCCAGCGGTTCGAGGGCGCCGATGCCATCGCGGTGGGTGAGGTTCAGCAGGCCGTAGGTGACACGGGTGGCACGCCCGTCGGGCGCCACGTCGGAGAGCCGGGCGGCCACCATGGCCACCGGTTCGCTGACCGACAGCTCCAGCTCGACGGAGGGCGAGCCGAGGATCTCCACGGGCTCGGTGAGCACATCGGTGTCGAACACCATCGAGCCCCCGTCCTCCTCGCGCTGGTCGTACGGCAGGTCCGGCGGGGCGTTGTACGACGCCCACTTTCCGGCGAACTGGCCGACCGACAGGGGCGACTGCACCGTCAGCTCCCCGCCGCGCCCCGCCTCGTCCGCCGGCGGCTCACCGGCGGCGCCGATGCGGTGCCGGGTGAGCGGGTGAGCGGCCGGTTCGACGTGCGGTGAGGGCCAGTCGGGCTCGCCGACCCAGCGGCCCGGCCGCTCCTCGTACGACGTGGACGGCGGCACACTGTCCTGCATCCACGCCCGCAGCATGGGGCCGTCCATGGCACCGTTGTCGGCGCCCTTGAGCCAGTGGTCCCACCAGCGCACGACCTCCTGGAGGTAGCCGATGGCCGGGCCGGGCTCGCCCAGGTGCGGGAACTTGTGCGACCAGGGACCGATCAGCCCCTTGCGCGGTACGTCCAGGTGGCCCAGCAGCCGGGTGACGGCGTTGGAGTAGCCGTCCGCCCAGCCGCTGGAGGCCAGCACCGGACAGCGCACGGCCTGGTAGTCCTCGCACACCGAGGCGTGGCGCCAGTAGTCGTCGCGGCGCTGGTGGCGCAGCCACTCCAGCACCCAGGGGCGGGTCTGCTCCAGCCGTTCATGCCACATCTCGCGCCAGCGCTCGCCGACCACGACCGGGTCGGGCGGGCAGGTGGCGTAGGCGAACATGGTGCCCGCCTCGGCCAGGTTGTCCGACAGCAGAGCGCCACCCATGTAGTGCATGTCGTCGGCGTACCGGTCGTCGGTGAAGGAGGCGATGACGATGGCGCGCAGGCTCTCCGGCTGCCGGGCGGCGACCTGGAGGGCGGCGAACGCGCCCCAGGAAATCCCCATCATGCCGGTCGTGCCGTCACACCAGGGCTGCTCCGCGAGCCAGGCCAGGATCTCCTCGGCGTCGGCCTGCTCCTGCTCCAGGTATTCGTCCCGCAGAACCCCCTCCGACTCCCCGGTGCCGCGCAGGTCGACACGGACGCAGGCGTAGCCGTGGCCCGCGATGTACGGATGGTGGATGGAGTCGCGCACCGACGTCAGATCGCGCTTCCGATAAGGGATGTACTCCAGCACCGCCGGCACCGGCTCCTCGTCCGAGGACGTGGGGCGCCAGATGCGCGCCGACAGGCGGGTGCCGTCGCCCATGGGGATGGTGACGTGGTCTTCTTCCTTGGTCTCACAGGGCAGGTTGCTCAGGAAACGCATGCGGCCGGCTACTCCTTTCACTGCGGCACGACTCGATGGGTGCCCGGTGTCGCGGTCGGCACACGGGCCGACCGCGACCAGCCGGAGTCAGGTGTTCTTCTGGTCCCGGCCGCCCGGCGTGGTCTCCTCGAACGTGAGGTTCAGGGCCGCGACACACCGGTCGTACTTCTCCCGCATCTCCTCCTCGCTGTCTCCGCCGGTGAAGATGTGGGCCAGCTCAAAGCTGTAGCTGTCCTGCTGGTCCATCTCCGAGAGCCGCTGGCCCTCCTCGGGCACCACCTCGATGCGCACCTCGGGGATCTCGCGCTCGATGCGCTCGATGTCCTCCTGAGTGGGCACGCCGCGCGCCACACCGTCGGCGAACCACCGGTGGTACCACTTGGCGGCCATCCTGGAGGGGCCCTCGCGCTTGGGCAGGCTCGGGTCCTTGCCCAGGGCGAGGCTGAGCATGCAGTGGTGGTTGGGCACTCCGTCGACGTACTCGAACAGCTCGGCGTGCGACTGGGAGTGCCGGGGGTTGATCTCCAGCAGGTTGATCTCGTCGGTCTGCGGGTCGTAGAAGTACTCGATGCTGAACGTCGCCGAGTCCATGCCGATCTGCCGCATGACCCGCTTTGAGACGTCGTGCAGCCGCCGCACCACCGGCTCCGGCAGCGTGGAGGGGTACTGGTGGCGCAGGAAGCACGGGCTGTCGGGGTAGTCGATGGAGTCCAGCGCCCCGTAGACGGTGACCTCACCGCCCCACACGTAGCCCTCCACGGCGACCTGAATACCGGACAGCGCCTCCTCGGCCAAACACACCTCGCCGCCGACCCCGTCCATCTCCGGCGGGAGTTCCAGCCGGTCCAGGATGTAGTTGAACGGTCGGCCGACCCGGCCGATGCCCTCGCGGATCTCGGCGACCGCCGCTCGGAACTCCTCCTGATCCTTCACCCCGAAGGCCAGCTCCGAGGAGTACGCCAGGGCGGGCTTGAGCCACATGGGAAAGCGGACGCCCTCGGGCGGGCGCGGATCCCGCGCCGCCAGGTCGACCCGGCCGAAACGGGGATGCTCGTCGATGACCTTCTGCTGTTCAAGCCGACTCCAGTACTTGTGCTCGCACTTGACGACCGACTCCAGGCTCGTGCTGTGCGTGCCATAGCGCTCGCTCAAGAGCGGTACGAGGGTGCTCACCGGGAAGTCCCAGTAGCCGACGATCGCGTCGATACGGCCGTCAAAGGCGTCCAGTACCTTCTCCGCCTTCTCCATGAGGTCGGCCACGGAGACCTCACCGACCTGCAACTCCGCAACAGTAAGGAGGGAGTGAAAGCGGTACTCACCCGCATTGGGCACCTCGTGCAGACTGGGCAGATTGGCCTCGTCCAGGCCCACCACAAAGATGTTCTTCACGCTCACCGGCTCTCCCTCGGTCGTGCCCCGATGTCTGGCGGCCCAGTACCCCTCTGCGTGTCTTTAATCCCCAGCAGGTGACACGCGAACGGACGGCACCGGAATGCGGTCAGCGGTCCTCGCAGCATGCTGGTTATAGGGCGGGAATCGAGGGGAACCCGGGCCATGACACGGCAGACGCGCGAGAGAGGTCGAACCATGCCTGCAGGATCCAGCCGCAAGCGGGAACGGCAGTACGAGCACATCAAGGAAGGCGCGGAAAAGCGCGGTACGTCTACCGGCCGGGCCAAGGAAATCGCCTCCCGTACCGTCAATAAGGAACGTGCTCGTTCGGGAGAAGCGAAGTCCGCCAGCAAGACGTCGACGCAGGACCGGAAGTCCGCGCCGCAGCGCGGCGGCGAGCGCTCCCACCGCGGCCCCAAGGGCCCGACCCGCGACCAGCTGTACAACGAGGCCAAGCAGCGTGGCATCGAGGGCCGCTCGAACATGAACAAGCAACAGCTGGCCAAGGCACTCGGCCGCTGACCGGCACCGCACCGCCTCCGCCGACAGATGGAAATGTAAGATATTCGCATTTCGGGCACGCAGGCCGGGTACGGAAGAGATTCCCATCGCCGTAGGAGCCCGCATGCCGTTCAACCCAATGGAGCAGCGCGGAATCCCGCTCGACCGCCCACTGCGCACGTGGCGTGCGCGCGGCGCTGTGCCGTCGGGCGCCGCGGCGCGGGGCGCGAGGCGTCAAGCGGCGGCCGGGAGCCGCTGGGGCTGCGGCTCGGCCTCGACCTGTTCGCGGATGGTGCGGCAGCTGCGGGAGATGAGGCGGGAGACATGCATCTGGGAGATGCCCAGCTCCTCGCCGATATCGGCTTGGGTCATGTCGCGGAAGAATCGCAGGTACAGGATGTGCTGCTCCCGCTCCGGCAGCCGGTGCAGGCAGGGCTTGACCGCTTCCCGGGCGATGACCGTCTCGTAGCGGGCCTCGGGCCGGCCGAGAGTGTCGGCCAGCGAGTAGCCATCGTCCGCACCGGTCAACTCGGCATCCAGGGACAGGGAACGGTAACTGTCCATGGCTTCCATGCCGACGAGTACGTCCTCTTCGTCCATACCGGCGGCTTCGGCGACCTGCGCCACGGTCGGGGAACGGTCGGCGCCTTCCGCGTTG
This sequence comes from Streptomyces sp. NPDC005393, assembly GCF_040606675.1. Classification (NCBI taxonomy): domain Bacteria; kingdom Bacillati; phylum Actinomycetota; class Actinomycetes; order Kitasatosporales; family Streptomycetaceae; genus Streptomyces; species Streptomyces sp. NPDC005393. The sequence goes on from NZ_JBEXFG010000002.1 coordinate 277,380, forward strand.
GCCAGCTCATGAATGGTGGCGCGGACCTTGTTCCGCAGCTCCTGAACCCGCCGGGGCACGTGCACATCCCAGCTGCAGTCACGGAAGTACCGCCTCAGCTCCCCCACGATCGTGGGGACGGCAAACGACTCGAACGCGCCTCCGCGCTGCGGCTCGTAGCGCTCTACGGCCTTCACCAGGCCCACAGCCGCCACCTGTTTCAGGTCATCCAGGTTCTCTCCGCGGTTGCGGTAGCGGCTGGCGAGGCGGTGGGCCATTGGCAGCCACGCGGCGACTAGCTCCTCGACCAGGACCTCCCGCTCGGGCCCATCGGACGCCACGGCCAGCCGCTCGAAGTCGGCCGCGGTGTCAGGGGCGTCGTCGTGACGGTGGCGGGCGGGTGCGGCGCTCATCGGTGTCATCTCTGCTCCCTGCTCGTTGCTGTCCAGCAGCGGCGGGAGCCAGCACGGCACATCTGGGGCCCACTACGCGTACGCGTGGCTCCCGCCAGGTGTGCCTGCTTTCCGAAGCACCTCAGTCACTGACTCTTCTAGCCCAGCACACTGACGTCAAACCGTTGTCTTTCAGCTCTTGGCAACTTCTCCCGGATCTGCCATCGCATCGGAGCCGCAAGCCGGGTGAATGGCAGTACGACACGGCACTCAGAGCCCTCTGGTACCCAGGAGCCCCCTGCCGAGTGGTCCGGGGCGCTCCAGGGTGCCCCTATAACGCCGCACCGGTTTACGGAGGAGCATCCCCAGCAGGGCGACGAGCAAGAACGAAGACCCTGCGATCGACGGAGCGGCCTGCGTTGCGGCGCTGGGCGGCCGGAGGCCGCGCGCGAAGCGCCGCAGGGTGGTCGTCGGCGTGGCTCGCGCCCGGCCGGCCTAGGCATCGCGCAGTCACCGAGTCAGCCCGGCAGCGCTCAAGGACGGTGCTTCGGCTCTCGTTCGGTGCAACAACCACGAAATGGGGAACTGGGGCATGCGATCGGGAGGGCCCGCGTATCTCGGCGTTCACCGGTCGGCGAGCACTGCAGGTGACAACGCGAGAGGAGATCATGGTGCCGCATGAGAGGTGGGCGCGGGGGCGGCAGTGGCTGGGACGGGCCAAATTCCCGGGGGGACTTACCCTGCAGGCCCTGGAGTTGATCGGCAAGAGCACTCTGGCGGCGAGCGCCTCGTGGTATGTGGCACATGACCTGGTGGCGGCGCAGACCCCCGCCTTCGCGCCGTTCTCGGCTGTGCTGATCATGCAGGTGACCGTCTACCAGTCTCTGCTGCAGGCGTTGCGCTATCTGGCTGCGGTCTGCGCCGGGGTCTTCGTGCAGGCCGGGCTGGGCTTCGTCGCTGGGCCCGGCCTGACCACGTTCGTGCTCGTGGCGCTCATCGCGCTGGCTATCGGCCGGTGGCGGCACCTGGGAGCCCAGGGGGCCCAGGTGGCGACGGCGGCGTTCTTCGCCTTCTCCACCTATTCGGCCTCTGCCGGCATGCGGCAAAGCGCCGAGCAACTCGGCCAGATCATCCTGCTGGTCGCGATCGGCTGCACGATCGGCGTGGCGGTCAACCTCCTGCTGTGGCCGCCGATGCGCTGCCGCAGCGCCGAGACCGGTATCCACACCCTCGCACAGGACCTGTCCGACCTCCTGGCGGACATCCACCCCGCCTTGCGCGAGCATGGCTTCGACAAAGAGCGGGCCCAGCAGTGGCGGCAACGCGCCGCCGAAATCGCCTGGCTGGTCAGCCAGGCCCGCACAGCACTGCACACCGCGGTCGAGAGCCGTTACTACAACCCCCGCCGACTGCTTCCCGGCAACAACTGGCACAAGGACTTCTCCGGCTACCGGGACGTCATCGACGCGCTGGAACGCGTCACCCACCAGCTCGCTTCCCTCACCCGCACCCTCCACCAGTGGCCACAGAGCGAAGAAGGAAACGAGTGCGTCAGTTTCCTGCGTGACTATGCCGACCTGCTCGAAGCGTTCGCCCAGTTCACCCGCCCCTTCATCGAGATCGACGAGAAGCGGCTGCCCCGCCAGGCAGAAGAGCTGTGCGAAGCCGCCAAGACGGTCCAAGACAAGCGTGAGCGGCTGGTCGACCGTGCCCAGAACACCTCACTCGCCTTGCACGACCCCTCCCGCCCCTACAGCATCCTCCTGGCAGAAGCCGTCCGGCTGACGGAGGAAGCCGAGCACTCCTGCGACGTGCTCGGCCACATCACCGACTGCACACACAAAACCAGCGGAAGGCCAGCAGAAAGCACCGCCTGATCGCGATGCCCCGGCCAGCACCGCGCCGCCACCAATCGAGTCCTTACCGAAGCCGGAACGGTTCACTCGTCAGGGGTAGAAATGCGTGAGCGACTCCGCCGCGCACGCCGGCTTTTCGGAACCTTCGAGTTCGAAGGTGAACTGACGGTGCATCTGCACACCGCCCCGGCTGACTTCGCGCACCTCCGACACCACGGCGTGCAGACGCACCCTGCTGCCGATGGGGACGGGAGCCGGGAAACGGACCTTGTTAACACCGTAGTTGAGCGCCATGCCGACCCCGGTGACTCTCAGCAACTCGGCGAACATCGGGACGCCCCAGCTGAGGATCATGTAACCGTGGGCGATGGTTCGCCCGAACGGGCCCTGTGCGGCCCGGTCGACGTCCGTGTGGATCCACTGGTGATCGCCGGACACGTCGGCGAAGGCGTCGATCAGTGGCTGCGTCACCTCCTTCCATGCGGAGCGGCCGAGGTCGCGCCCCGCGAGCGCGGTGATCTCGGGAATGCCGTTGACGGTCAAGGGCATGGTGGCAGCTCCTTCTTCGATGGTTGCGTGCGACGGCCGGAAGCCAAGGGCTCCAGGTGTTCGGGCGGGGTCACGGGGTGATGCGCTCGAAGACGGCCGCGAGCCCCTGGCCACCGCCGATGCACATCGTCGCGAGTCCGTAGCGCGCCTGCCTGCGGCACATCTCGTGAGCCAGCGTGGCCGTGATCCTGGCTCCCGTGGCCCCCACCGGATGACCCAGCGAGATGCCGGAGCCGTTGACGTTGATGCGGTCGTGGTCGGCGTCGGTGAGGCCGAGTTCCTGGGTGCAGGCGAGCACCTGCGCGGCGAAGGCCTCATTGATCTCGATGAGGTCCACCTCCGACAGATCGAGGTCCACCCGGGCCAGCGCGGTCCGCGTGGCGGCCACCGGCCCCAGTCCCATCGTCTCCGGCGCCACACCGGTCCGGGCGCACGAGACGAGGCGGACCAGCGGTGCGAGGCCCAGGGCCGCCGCGGTGGACGCGCTGGTCACCAGACACGCGGCGGCCGCGTCGTTCTGCCCGCTCGCGTTGCCGGCGGTGACGGTCGCCTCCGGGTCGGTGTCGAGCAGGACGGGGCGCAGGGCCGCCAGCTTCTGGGCCGTGGTCTCGGGACGCGGGTGCTCGTCGGTCCGGACCGTGACCGTACCCTTCCGGCCGGTCACGTCGACCGGGACGATCTCCTGCGCGAACCGGCCGGCCTCCATCGCCTGCACGGTGCGCTGCTGCGAGCGCAGGGCGAGCGCGTCCTGGGCCTCGCGGGAGATGCCGTAACGGCGGCGCAGGTTCTCGGCGGTCTCGATCATGCCGCCCGGGATCGGGTGGTTCGCTCCTCCGGCGGTGGTGCGTCCGCGTGCCAGTGCATCGTGCAGGTGCAGCGAGGGGGTCCTGATGCCCCAGCGGCCCTCGTGCGTGTAGAAGGGCGCGGAGCTCATGACGTCCACGCCGCCGGCGATCACCACGTCGCTGAACCCGGTGCTGATCTGCATGGCCGCGTCCAGGATGGCCTGCAGTCCGGAACCGCAACGGCGGTCGACCTGGGTCCCCGTGACCGAGTCGGGCAGACCCGCGTCGAGGGCGGCGACCCGCCCGATCGCCGGGGCGTCGGAGGTCGGGTAGGCGTGACCGAGGATCACTTCGTCGATCCGGCTCGGATCGATGCCCGTACGGCGCACGATCTCGGCGATGACCGTGGCGGCGAGCGCGGCCGGCCGCCGGCCGGCGAACACGCCTCCGAAGCGGCCGATGGGGGTGCGCAGCGGCTCGGTGATGACGACGTCGGGCAGTGCGGGCATGTCGAGGACCTTCCCGGGTGGCGGCGGGGGGTGTCTCGACCTTCACATGAGGCGACTGAGAACGTCCAATACTCAATCAGAGGTGAGCCGATATGTGATTCGTCTCAGTCCTGGCCGGTCCGCTGCGCGGGGGTGGGCAGCGCCTGCTCGGCCACCGCGAGGACTGTCCGCAGCGTCGCCGACGGATTGTCCCTGCGCCACGCCAGGGCGGCCTGCAGCCGGACGGGACTGCCGGCCAGGGGTCGGTACACCAGCCCGGTCTGCTGGATGTGCTGGCAGGACGTGAGGGTCAGGGTCACACCGACCCCGGCGGCGACCAGGGCGAGAATGGTGTAGGAGTCCGGCGCCTCCTGCACGACGCGGGGCGTGAATCCCACGTCCTCACATGCCCGGAAGGTGGCGTCGCGCAGCGAAGATCCCGCGTTCGCGGGAAAGCTCACGAACGGCTCGTCCTTCAGCGCTTCGATCGTGATGGTTTCGCGGTCCGCGAGCGGATGGTCCAGGGGGAGCGCGCTCACCAGTTCCTCCTCGCCGATGACGCGGGTGGCCACGCCCGGCTGGGTGACCGGCAGACGCACGAAGCCCAGGTCGAGTGAGCCGTCGGCGACCCGGGACAGGGCGACATTGGCGTAGGTCTGCCCCTCCAGGACGAGCTCGATCCCCGGGTGCGCGGCGCGCAGCGCCCTGGTCAGCCGCGGCAGGGTTTCGTGGCTGGACGCCCCCGCGAAGCCCACGCTGACCCGGCCGTATTCGCCCCGACCGGCCGCCTTGGCCGCACGACGTGCCTGGTCGAGGTCCTGGAGGACGGTCCGGGCCGGCTCCAGGAACGAGCGGCCGGCGCTGGTCAGCCGTACCGATCGGGTGTTGCGCTCGAAGAGCTGGACGCCCAGCTCCTTTTCCAGCCTGCGGACCTGCTGACTGAGCGGCGGCTGGGCCATCTGCAGCCGCTGGGCGGCGCGGCCGAAGTGCAGTTCCTCCGCCACGGTGATGAAGGCGACGAGATGACGCAGTTCCATCGACGGCTCCGTTTCTGGCGCCGGGCGCCGGTTCTCATTAATCAGACGTCTTAGTTCAACGCAAATTCGGTATTGGACTCTACTCAATGACCAGTGCCACGGTGAAGGCGTCAACCTCGAGCCCGCCGGAGGAGCACGCATGGGACCGGTCGTTCCGGAGAGTCAGCCCGCCGAACCCCACCGTCCCGCCGGGGACAAGGTCATGACGATGCGCGAGGCCATCGCCGCCTACGTCCACGACGGAGACACGGTCTGCATCGAGGGGTTCACCCACCTCATCCCGACGGCCGCGGGCCACGAGATCATCCGGCAGCGGCGCAGGCACCTCACGGTCGTCCGGATGACCGCCGACATCGTGGTCGACCAGATGCTCGCCGCCGGCTGCGTCACCAAGCTGGTCTCGTCCTTCGTCGGCAACTCCTCCGCCGGATCGCTGGGCGAGCTGCGCCGGCGCGTCGAGAAGGGCGTGCCGGAGCCGCTCGAGTTCGAGGAGTACAGCCACTACGGGATGGTGGGCCGCTACCTGGCGGGGGCCCAGCGGCTGCCCTTCTATCCCCTGCGCTCCTACGCCGGCAGCGATCTGCCTTCCGTCAACCCCGCCATCCGCAAGGTGATGTCACCGTACGCGGCGGAGGGAGGGGAGCCCGAAGCGCTCTACGTCGTGCCGCCCATTCATCCGGACGTGACGATCGTCCACGCACAGCGCGCCGACCGGCTGGGCAACACCCAGGTCTGGGGACTGACCGGAGTCCAGGCGGAAGCCGTCTTCGCGGCCCGGCGAGCCGTCGTCGTCGTAGAAGAGGTCGTGCCCGACGAGGTCGTGCGCTCGGACCCGAACCGCACCATCATCCCGGCCCACGCCGTGGACGCCGTCGTCGCCTGCCCCTGGGGCGCGCACCCTTCGTTCGCCCAGGGCTACTACGACCGGGACAACGACTTCTACCGGACCTGGTCGGAGATCAGCAGGGATCCCGGCCGTCTGCGGTCGTGGATCGCGGAGTGGATCCTCGGCACCCGTGACCACGCCGAATACGTCGCGAAGCTCGGCGCCGGGCTGCGTTCCCGCCTGGCCGTCGGCGAGGCGCTCAGCCTCCCGGTGAACTACGGACGCCGCCGATGAACTCCACCAGGAACACGCTCCGTACAAGCAGCCGTGCCCGCCCCGACGTGCACGGCACGAGAAGGAGGAATGCGACGTGACCGCCGCACCGCACCGGGCCGTCACCGCGGACATCACGTCCTCGGAGTTGCTGTCCGTCATCGCCTCGCGCGAACTCGCCGGCAGACGGACCGTCTTCGCGGGCATCGGCCTCCCCACCCTCGCGGCCTCGCTCGCGCATCTCACCGTGGCCCCCGGGCTGGAGATCGTGTACGAGTCCGGCGTGTGCGGCGCGCACCCCTCCCACCTGCCGGAGACCATCGCCGACTCGGTCCTGATCACCGACGCCGAAGCGGTCCTCTCCATTCCCGCGCTCTTTGGCTATGTCCTCCAGGGAGGCCACATCGACGTCGGATTCCTCGGGGCGGCGCAGATCGACCGGTGGGGCAACCTCAACTCCTCGGTCATCGGGGACTGGCACCGGCCCGCGGTCCGGCTCCCCGGGTCGGGCGGCGCCATGGAGGTCATGGCCAACTCGCGCGAGGTCTTCGTGGTGATGCGACGGCACGAGGTGCGGTCGTTCCCCGCCGAACTCGACTTCTGTACCTCTCCGGGACCGGACCGCGCGCAGGCCGACGGCATCCGGCCACGAGGGGCCGGGGTGACCCGGGTGATCACTGATCTGGGCATCCTCGCGAGGGAAGGCATCGGGGAGGAACTGCGGCTCGTGGCCGTGCACCCTGGGGTCACCGTCGACCAGGTCCGGGCGGCCACCGGTTGGGACCTGCGGGTCGCCGAGGCCGTGGACACCGTCGAGCCTCCGACCGAGGCCGAACTCCGCCTGCTGCGCGAGGACGTCGATCCCCGTCGTGTCTATCTGCGCTGAAGAAACGAGGACCTCCCATGCGTATCAGGATCATCGGTGCCGGCGTCATGGGCCGTGGCATCGCCCAGTGGGCCGCGACCGCGGGCCACGACGTGGAACTGTGCGACGCCCGCCCGGAGTCGGTGGACGACGCGCTCGCCTTCATCCGGGACATGCTCCGCCGGGCGGTGGACAAGCGGCGGCTGACCGACGACGAGGCCCGGGCCGCCGAACGTCGGATTGTGGCTGTGGACCCGCCCACCTCGGACGGCGAGAAGGTGGACCTCGTCATCGAGGCGGTCCGCGAGGACCTGGAGACGAAGACCGAGCTCTTCCGCCGACTCGAGCGCACCATGCCGGCCGGGACCGTCTTCGCCACCAACACGTCTTCGCTGCCGGTCACCCGCATCGCCGCCGGCCTGACCGATCCGTCCCGGCTGGTGGGGCTGCACTTCTTCAACCCGGTGCCGCTGATGAGGATCGTGGAAGTCGTCCCGGGAGCGCTGACCCGGCCGGACATCCCGCCGCGGCTGGCCGACCTCGTCCGCGCCACCGGACACAAGGCCGTCGTCGTGGCGGACACCCCCGGCTTCCTGATCAACCACGCGGGCCGCGGACTCGTCACCGAGGCACTGGCCCTGCTGGAGGAGTCCGTGTCCGACGCGGTGGGCATCGACCGGATCGCCCGCGACGTACTCGGCCTGCGCATGGGCCCGTTCGAGCTGATGGACCTCACGGGCCTGGACGTCACATCCGCCGTCATCGACTCCATCTGGCAGGGTTTCCAGCACTCGGAACGGCTGCGCCCCTCGTACCTCACCCCCAACCGGGTGGTCGCCGGCCTGCACGGGCGCAAGACCGGACGCGGTTTCCACCCCTACACCGACGGCCGCGCCGTGATCCCGGCCGAGCCGCCGGTCACCGGAGACGCCCGGCGCCCCGTCCGGGTCGCCGGTGACGGACCGGACGCCGACCTGCTGCGGCGGGCCCTGGCCGGGCAGGGCGCGGACCTGCGGACCGGGCCCGGGCAGATCCCGCCCGAAGCGGTGGTGCTCGTGCCCACCTGGGGCACGACCGTCGCCGACGCGGTGGAGCGCGAGGGACTGCCCGCCCAGCGCACGTTCGGGGTCGATCCCCTGTCCGTCACCACGGGCCGGCGCGTCCTGGCCGTGACCCCCGCGGCGGAGCGCCAGGCGATCCGGCACGCGCGCGCCGTCCTCGCGGGAGGCGACCGCGGGGAAGGCGGCGATCCGCGCAGTGTGTCCGTGGTCTGCGACACCGCCGGATCGGTCGCCCAACGGCTCCTGGCGTCCATCACCTCGGTGGCGGCCTCCATCGCCGAACAGGGCATCGCCACCCCGGACGCCATCGACACGGCGGTCGTGGCGGGCCTCGGCTACCCCGTGGGCCCGCTGGAGTGGGGCGACCGGATCGGCCCTTCCCACCTGCTCACCCTGCAGCGGCGGCTGTACGCCACGACCGGCGACCCGCGGTACCGGCCCACCCGCTGGCTCACCGAGCGGGCCCAGCTCGCACTGCCGCTCACGCGGCCCGCCGTCGCCCCCGGCGACCTCGTCTGACGCACGCCCCGTGCTCCGTACCCTCCCAAGGAGAACCAGCGATGTACCCCCAGGACTTCGGCCTCACCGAGACGCAACGCGACATCAAGGCCATGGCCGCCGAATTCGTCGATACGGAGATCGCCCCGCACGCCCGCGCATGGGACCGGGCCGAGCAGGTCGACCCCGTGATCGTGAAGAGGCTCGGTGAGCTCGGCTTCCTGGGGCTGACGGTGCCGGAGCAGTACGGCGGCGTGGACGCCGACATGCTGTCGTACACGCTGGTCACCGAGGAACTGGGGCGCGGTGACTCCTCGGTCCGCGGAATCGTCTCCGTCTCGCTGGGACTGGTCACCAAGACCATCGCCGCGCACGGCTCGGAAGAGCAGAAGCAGCAATGGTTGCCGCAACTGGTCAGCGGTGACGCCCTGGGCTGTTTCGCCCTGACGGAGCCCGGAACCGGCTCGGACGCGGGATCCCTGGCCACGCGTGCGGTGCGGTCGGGCGGCGACTGGGTGATCGACGGCAGCAAGATGTTCATCACGAACGGCACCTGGGCAAAGGTCGCCCTGACGTTCGCGCGCACCGACGAGGGCGTCACCGCCTTCCTGGTGCCGACCGACACCCCCGGCTTCACGGCCACCGAGATCCACGGCAAGCTCGGTCTGCGGGGGCAGGCGACCGCCGAGCTCACCTACGACTCCGTACGCGTGCCGGATTCCACACGACTGGGCCAGGTCGAAAAGGGCATGGGCATCGCCCTGGGCGCGCTGTCACGCGGCCGCGTCTCCGTGGCCGCCGGGGCCGTGGGCGTCGCGCAGGCGGCGCTGGACGCGGCCGTGCGCTACTCCACCGAGCGCACCCAGTTCGGCAGGCCCATCGCCTCCTTCCAACTGGTACAGGAACTGCTCGCCGACTCCGCGGTCGACGTACGTGCCTCCCGGCTGCTGACCCACCAGGTCGCCCGCATAGCCGACGCCGGAGCCGGCCCCAAGGAGTACGCGGTGGACGCCTCCGTCGCGAAGTACCACGCCAGTGAGACCGCCGTCCGTGTGAGCAACAACTGCCTCCAGGTGTTCGGCGGTTACGGATACATCGACGAGTACCCGCTCGGCAAGTACGTCCGTGACGCCCGTGTCCTCACCCTCTACGAGGGCACCAGCCAGGTCCAGAAGCTCATCATCGGCCGCGCCCTGACCGGGGTGAACGCCATGGTGTGACCCCGCCGGCGCGGCCGGGCCACCCCTTCGGAGACCGGAACCAGTGATCAAGGACGCGCATCATGGGCTTGAGCATTGTCGTCTGCGTGAAGCACGTCCCCGATGCGGGCGGCGAACGGGGCTTCACGGCGGACATGACCACCGATCGGGAGTCCTCGGACGGCACGGCGGGGGGGTGCCCAGACGACGGGCCAGAGTCAGGAGTTCCAGCTCCGCGGCGGACGCCGTCCTCGTGACCTCCACGGTCGAGAACAAGGAGATCGCCGCACGCGCTGCCCTCCGGCTGGGGTCGGGCCTCATCACGGACGCCGTCGACCTGGAGGCCGGCGAGCACGGCCCGGCCACGCAGTCCGCCTTCGCCGGGGCGTATGCGGTGAAATCCGTTGTCCGGCGCCAGATTCCCGTCATCGCGGTCAAGCCGAATTCCGCCAGCCCGGAACCCGCGCAGGCCGCCGGCATGGTGGTGCCGGTCACCGTTGAGTTTTACCCGAGCGACTCGGCCGCCGAGGTCGTCTCACGCACCGAACGCGTGACCTCCGGCCGGCCCGACCCCACCGAGGCCGCCGTCGTCGTCTCCGGTGGCCGCGGCCTGGGGTCGGCCGAGGGCTTCCGGCTGATTGAGGAACTCGCGGACGCGATGGGCGCCGCCGTGGGAGCGTCCCGCGCCGCGGTCGACGCCGGCTGGTATCCGCACGGCAACCAGATCGGGCAGACCGGCAAGCAGGTCAGCCCCCAGCTGTACGTCGCGGCCGGCATCTCCGGCGCCATCCAGCACCGGGCGGGCATGCAGACGTCGAGGACCATCGTCGCGATCAACAAGGACGCCGAGGCACCGATCTTCGACCTGGCGGACTATGGCGTCGTCGGTGACCTCTTCGACGTGCTGCCCCAGCTCCTCGCCGAAGTCCGGGCCCGGCGGAACTGACACCCACCATCGCGTCGTGCCGAGGGGTGCACGGGTGAGTGGCTCAGCGGCCCTTCGGCGGGAAGAGGGTCCAGGTCGTCGACGTCGCCCAACTCTTGCTGGGCTCCGTCAAGACCCCGGTGCCGTGACTGTCCTACGAGCAGTGCCGGGTGGACCGTACCGCTTGCGGTACGGTCCACCCGGCACGTGCCCGCACGTCCGGTCGGTCCCGGGCGAGGAAGCAAGGGATGCCCTCACGGCGCCATCTGCTCCGGGACGTCGATACCGAGCGCGCGCAGTTTCCGGTAGAGCGTGGTCCGGCCCATCCCCAGCAGTTCCGCGGCCCGGGACCGGTTGCCCCCCGCTTCGGCCAGCGCGCCCAGGATGGCCTCGCGCTCCATGGATTCGATCCGTGTGAGTCGTCGGCGTTGCACAGCCGTGCGCAGGTGCGGTGGCAGATGTTCGTGCTGGATCACCTGGCCGGGACGCTGCCGCGCCACCCCCGTCAAGGTCCTTCGCAACTCGGCCACGTTACCGGGCCAGTTCCAGCGCAGGAAGGCCTGCAGGGCCGCGGAGGACAGCATGCAGCGGTGCTCGGGGCCAGACGACGATTCGAGAAGGGAGCGGATCAGCTCCGGGATTCTGTCCGGGGTGACGGCCAGCGCCGGGACTTCCACGCATGCGGCGATCTGGGAGACGAGGTCGGCGACCGCCGGCGGACATGCCTCCGGATCGAGGGTGAGTACGAGCCGGGGCCGCGGATGCACAGGGCCCGCCGTGGCGACGGCTTCACGGACGAAGGAGTCCAGGGCCTTGATCCGGTTGACCTCCTCGCCGGGAAGGCTCTCCAGATGCCGCACGATCACGCTGCGACCTTCCCGGAGGGCATCGAGGGTCTCTCCCAGTCTGCGAACGCCCGTGCCGGGGTCGGGGAGCAGGGCAGCGTCCACGACGAGCGGCTCACGCTCCGGGTCGTGCCGGCGGATCCAGGACCGGGCGGCGAACAGCTTGCCGGCGCCGCCCGGTCCGGTCAGCGCGACGGTTCCGGTGCCGTGCGCGGCGTGCTCGATCGCGCCTTCCAGAGCCGCTTCCCAGGACACCGGCGCAGGGCTCGTGGCAGTTCGGTCGCCTCCGGGCCGACGCGCTTCGGATATCCGCTTCTTCCCGGACTCGGTCGGCACCTCCACGAGGAACGCCGAGCCGTCCCCGAGTCCGTCGATGCGTCGGGCCAGTACCGGTCCTTTGAACGTCGGGAAGTCGACGTCCAGATGTTGCTGGCCCGGGCTCAGTTCCGCGTCACGCAGTGCTTCCCAGAGTAGGGCGTGCACATCGCCGCTGAGGAAGGACAGGCCGGCGACGTTCGCCAGCACGGTGTCCCGGTCGAGGACGAACATGGGGTTGCGCGTGGACCGGTGCCGGAAGTACGACATGGTCAGCGCGATCTCCCGGGAGCCCGCCGTCTCGGTGAGGTGCTGTTCGATCTGGGCGGCCGCCTCCCGCGCCATGCTGAGCATCAGCGGGTGGGAGACCTTCAGCAGGCTGGCCAGGGCGAGCGACCCGACGGGCCGCCCGGTGAACGGGTGCCGGATGGGCGCGCCGGCGCAGGCGAGGTTCGCCAACGCGTCGTTGAAGTGCTCGCTCCCCCGCACGAACAGAGGCTGCCTGGCCTCGATGACCGTGCCCAGGCCGTTGGTCCCGATGGCGACCTCGGAGAAGTCGAAGCCCTCGGCCGCCGAGGCGCTGTCGAACCTGTTCCGTTCGGTGGGATCGCTGATGCGGCGGTCGACGATGTGGCCGCACTTGTCGCTCAGGAAGACGGCGACCCGCATGTCGCCCAGCCGCTGCTGCCACCGGTCCAGGATCGGCCGGGCGGCGCGCAGCAGCTCGCTCTCCGGATCGATGGCGTTGGTGCGACGGGAGGGCAGGCCCTGGTTCGCTGCGGCGTGGCAGATGGACCGGCGCCAGCTGCTCTCGATCTCCGCGGGCACCTGCAGCTCCACCGCCGTATGCAGTCCGGAACTCATCAAGGTCTCGCGGGCCAGGCGAACGGTTGCGTCCGAGACGGGGGCTGGAGCCGGGTTCATCAGGCAGGCACCTCCACGTTCCTTGCGCTCAGCACGATGCGGCCCGATACGCCGCCCTGTGTCAGACGGTCCAGGGAGGACTGCACCGACTCGGCGCTGAGCACCGCGTCGATGATCGGGATGCGCGGCAGTTCATCCCGCTTGGCCAGTTCCACCAGCGACCGGAGTTCCTCCGGGGAGCCGACGAAGCTGCCGCGGACGGTCAGCATCTTGAGGGCCATCAGGGCGGTCGGCACGGTCAGTTCGCCGCCGAACAGGCCCACCTGGACCAGCTGGCCGGCCTTCTGCAGGGCGTCGAAGGCCGCCTGCGCGGTCGCGCTGTTGTTGACGAAGTCGATCACCGCCGGGACCGGGCCGCCGCAGGTTTCGATGATCTTCTTGCTCACTCCGTCCTCGGTGGACAGGACTGTCGTTGTGGCACCGAGTTCACGAGCCACATCCAGGTTGCGTTGTGAGACGTCCACTGCGCAGGTCGCCCGGTGGCCGAGGGCCTTGAGCGTGGCGACCGCGGTGAGACCGACTCCGCCTGCGCCCATGACCACCACAGGGTCGTCCGGGGACTGCGGCAGCACCTTGCTCACCGCACTGTAGGCAGTCAGACCGGAGCAGGCAAGGGTGGCCGCCCAGGACAGATCAAGCCCGCCGATGTCCACCAGGTACTCCTCGTCGGGGACGAGGATGTGATCGGCATAGCCGCCGTGGCGGGCGACTCCGAGGTTCTTGCCGTTCGGGCAGTGGTTGTCCCGCCCGGTGCGGCACTGCGGGCACTGACCGCATCCGATCCACGGATAGACCAGGCGCACATCGCCTGGGGCGTGTCCGACGACTCCGTCGCCCACCTGGTCGACCACGCCGACGACCTCGTGGCCCATGACGAGGGGGTAGGTCACACCCCGGTCCGCCAACCGCATGCTGCCGCGGCTGCCGAGGTCGTAACCACCCTCGCGCAGGTGGGTGTCGGTGTGGCAGACACCGGAACGGAGCACCTTCAGCAGCACCTGGGCACCCACGGGCTTCGGTGTCGGCAACTCGATGTCGATGACAGCCGAGCTGTCCTCGGGGACCGCGAACGCGTGCATGTCTCTCCTCCGCCTCGGCCTGCCGCGCAGCCGCCCTGCATGTCGAGGGCCTACGACGCGGGCAGGAAGAATTCAGGAAACGCGAGTTGTGAACCGCTTTTCATACTTTGGGGACGATGTGATCCCCGACTGCCGCCCAGGGTGTGGAAGGCAGGTGCCGGACCGCGAGCACGCCGGGCCCCGCTGTCCCGTGCCCCTCGGCCGGACGAGCGCGGGGAACCGGGCCGCCGCGGCGAGCGCTTCGCTGAACCGTCGTTCCCTCGACGCCTGAATTCAGCGTAGTTAACAGCGCGTGTCCACGGTGTTTCACTTCGGAACACTCCATCGGGCCGCGCTCACCCCCACGCTGGACGCCACCGGCCGTCAGGTGCCCCGCCGAGGCCCCCGGGCTCTCAGGGGGACCGCCGGCGGGTTCTGACCTCCGCGGTCCTTCCGGTTCCGTCCTCGTACGAAGGGGTATTGAGGTGACCACCTCCGCTTCCGCCGCACCCGCCGTGTCATCCGAGTCCAGCGCCCTACAGGTCCTCTACGCGGACTGGGCGCAGCTCATGGAGAGCACGCCCGACATGTCCGTCCGGCTGCTCCGCAGTCTCTTCGACGAGTGGCACCAGCCGACCCGCGAGCCCGAAGGCGTGACCTACCGGAAGGAGGTCGTCGGCGGCGTTCCGGGCATCTGGGCCCTGCCCGTCGATGCCGATCCGGCGAAGGTGCTGCTGTTCACCCATGGTGGCGGCTTCGCCGTCGGCTCCGCGGCCAGCCACCGCAAGCTCGCCGGCCACGTGGCCAAGGCCCTGGGCGCGGTGTCGTTCGTCCTGGACTACCGCCGCGCCCCGGAGCATCCGCACCCGGCGCAGATCGAAGACGGAGTCGCCGTCTTCCGGGCGCTGCTGGAACGCGGCATCGCACCGCGGGACATCACCACCATCGGTGACTCCGCGGGCGGCAACCTGGCCGTCGCCATCCCGCTCGCCCTGCGCGAGCAGGGGCAGCCGCTGCCCGGCCGTGTCATCGCCTTCTCGCCGTGGCTGGACATGGAGAACTCCGGCGACACTCTGATCACCAACCAGGCCACCGACGCGCTGATCACCCCCGAGCTGCTCTCCGGCATGATCGCCGGCGTGCTCGGCGACAAGGTCGGCCCGACCACGCCGTTGGCCAACCCGCTGTACGCGGACTTCACCGGTTTCCCCAAGCTCTACATCGACGCCGGCTCCGTCGAGTGCCTGGTGGACAACGCGACCCGCCTCGCCGACCGGGCCCGGGCCGCCGGCGTGGACGTCACTCTCTCCGTCGTCGACGGGATGCAGCACGTCTTCCCCATCCTCGCCGGCCGCGCGCCCGAGGCCGACGCCGAGATCCAGCGCATCGCCCAGTGGTACCGCGGCTGACGCCTGCCTTCCGACGAGAACCGAACCAGAACAGAGGAGTTGCTCCGTGACTGACACCCAGGCAGGAACCGATCTCGACGCGGCCGTCATCGGCGCCGGATTCGGCGGCCTCCACACGCTGCTCAAACTGCGCGACGAGCTCGGGCTCAACGTCCGGGTCTTCGACAAGGCGGGAGGCGTCGGCGGCACCTGGTACTGGAACCGGTACCCCGGCGCCCTGTCGGACACCGAGAGCTTCGTGTACCGCTACTCCTTCGACAAGGATCTGCTCCAGGAGGGGAGCTGGCGCCGCAGCTACCTGACCCAGCCGGAGATCCTCGCGTACTTCGAGGACGTCGTGGAGCGCTACGACCTGCGCCGCGACATCCAGCTCAACACCGCCGTCGAGGACGCCGTGTACGACGAAGCCCGCGCAGTGTGGGAGCTCCGTACCGACACCGGCGAGACCTTCACCGCGCGTTACCTGGTGACCGCGCTCGGGCTGCTGTCGAAGACCAACCTCCCCGACATCCCGGGGCGCGACACGTTCACCGGCGAGTTGGTCCACACCGGCGCCTGGCCCGAGGGGCTCGACCTCGCGGGCAAGCGGGTCGGCGTGATCGGCACCGGTTCCACCGGAACGCAGTTCATCTGCGGCGTCGCCCCCGTGGTGGAGCACCTGACGGTCTTCCAGCGCTCGGCCCAGTACAGCGTGCCCTCCGGCAACCGTCCGGTCAGCGCCGCCGAGATCGACGAGATCAAGGCGAACTACGACCGGATCTGGCAGGACGTGCGCAACTCGGCCGTCGCCTTCGGGTTCAAGGAGAGCGACGTTCCGGCGATGAGCATCTCCGAGGAGGAGCGCCGGCGCGTGTTCCAGGAGAACTGGGAAATCGGCGGCGGCTTCCGCTTCATGTTCGGGACCTTCTCCGACATCGCGACACACCCCGAGGCGAACGAGGCCGCGGCCTCGTTCATCCGCTCGAAGATCGCCGAGATCGTCAAGGACCCCGAGACCGCGCGCAAGCTCACCCCGACCGATCTCTACGCCAAGCGCCCTCTGTGCAACAAGGACTACTTCGAGACGTTCAACCGTGACAACGTCTCGCTGGTCGACATCAAGGAGCACCCGATCACCGAGATCACGCCCAAGGGCGTGCGGACCGCGGACGGCGCCGAACACGAACTGGACGTCCTGGTCTTCGCGACCGGATTCGACGCCGTGGACGGCAACTACACCCGGATGAACCTGCGCGGGCGGGATGGCCGGCACATCACCGAGCAGTGGCGCACCGGGCCCACCAGCTATCTCGGAGTCGCCACGGCGGGCTTCCCCAACATGTTCATGATCCTGGGACCGAACGGGCCCTTCACCAACCTGCCTCCGAGCATCGAGACCCAGGTCGAGTGGATCTCCGACCTGGTCAAGGACGCGGAACAGGGCGACGCCGCGAGCGTGGAAGCGACCCGGGAGGCGGAGGACGGCTGGACGGCCACCTGCAAGGAGATCGCCGACATGACCCTGTTTCCCAAGGCCCAGTCGTGGATCTTCGGTGCGAACATCCCGGGCAAGACCAACACGGTGATGTTCTACCTGGCCGGGCTGAAGAGCTACCGGGCCGTCCTGGAGGACGTCGCAAGCGACGGCTATCGGGGATTCCGGTACACCAGGCGCTCCGTCCCGGCCGACGAGCCCGCCTCCGGGAGCCTCGCCGCCGCGCAGTAGCACGATCACGGCACTCGGAATCGCCATGGCCACACCGTCCGGCCGGGTCGCCGGGGACCCTGCCGGGCCTCCGCACCAGCACGCCACCATGCGAACCAGTGAGGAAGGCATGAGCTACTACGCCACCGTGAACCCAGCAACCGGGGAGCGCGTCAACGAGTACCCCGTCGCCTCCGACGAGGAGGTCGAGAACACCCTGACCCGCGCCCACTCCGCTTACCGCGACTGGCGCAGGACACCGCTCCGGCAGCGCACCGACGCGCTGCGCCGCGTGGCCGAGCTGCACAGGAAGCGCGCGGACGATCTCGCCCGGCTGCTGACGCTGGAGATGGGGAAGCCGATCGCCGAGGCACGGGGTGAGGTCGCCCTGGTCGCCTCCATCTACGAGTACTACGCCGAGAACGCCCCGAAGTTCCTCGAGGACGAGCAGCTGCAGATCGCCGGCGGCGGCGAGGCGGTCGTACGGACGGAGCCCATCGGGGTCCTCGTCGGGATCATGCCGTGGAACTTCCCCTACTACCAGGTGGCCCGCTTCGCCGCGCCGAACATCGCGCTCGGCAACACGATCGTCCTCAAGCACTCCCGGAACTGCCCGCAGTCGGCCCTCGCGACCGAGGCGGCGCTGGCCGAGGCAGGACTGCCCGACGGCGTGTACACCAACGTGTTCGCCGACAACCGGCAGATCTCCCGGATGATCGCGGACCCGCGGGTACAGGGAGTGTCGCTGACCGGGTCCGAGCGCGCCGGTTCGGCGATCGGCGAGATCGCCGGTCGCCACATGAAGAAGTACGTGCTCGAACTCGGCGGCTCCGACCCGTTCATCGTCCTCGACGCCGACAATCTCGAACGGACCGTCGCCGCCGCCGTCAAGAACCGTATGTACAACGCGGGGCAGGCATGCACCGCCTCCAAGCGCTTCATCGTGCTGGAGGACGTCCACGACGCCTTCCTGGACCGGTTCGTCGAGGCCATGCGGCAGTGCGAGCCCGGTGACCCGACCGACCCGGCGACCGGGTTCGGACCGCTCGCCTCGCACAGCGCGGTGGACGAGCTGGCCGAACAGGTCGAGGACGCGGTCGCCAAGGGAGCCGCACTGCTCACCGGCGGTCATCGGATCGAGGGCGCGGGCGCCTTCTTCGAGGCGACCGTCCTGGCCGGGGTGACCCCCGGCATGCGCGCCTACTCCGAAGAGCTATTCGGCCCTGTCGCCGTCGTCCACAAGGTCGCTTCGGCGGAGGAGGCCGTCGCCCTCGCGAACAGCTCCCCCTACGGGTTGGCGGCCTCCGTGTTCACCTCGGACCTCGGGCAGGCCCGGGAAGTGGCCGAGCGCCTGGAGACCGGCATGGTCTGGATCAACGGCGTCAGCAGAAGCGCCCCGGACCTCCCCTTCGGTGGCGTCAAGCGCTCAGGTGTGGGGCGCGAGCTCGCCAGGTACGGCATCAACGAGTTCGCCAACAAGAAGCTCGTCCGTATCCCTCACTGACCGGTGCCCGGGACTGTCCGCGGTCGTGGCCCGGAACCAGGTCCCGGGCCCCGGTCAGTGCTCCCCGCGTACGCCACCGGACACGGTCAACGCCGGCGCCGGCACGGCGTCCTGCGACGGCAGCAGCACCGGCGTCGTCCCCCTGTACAGCTCCTCCCTCCCTCTGACCATCGGCGGCTGGGTCAACAGCGCCTCAGCCGCGACCCCGTACCTGGCCTTCCCCGGCTCCGTGGCCGACGTCCACGTCTACCCGCGAGCCCTGGCAGCGACCGAAGTCAGCGCACTGCACTGCACTGACCGCACCATCCGCCTCGGGCTCCGCCGCTCCCCCCAGGGGCGGCGGAGCCCGCCCACGTCTGCAGACCGGACGCGCCGAGCGCACCAGGACCACTTCTGGAAGCGCACCTCATTGCCTGACACGCCATCAGTACCAGCGTCGAACGAGCGTCAAGGCCGCCCAGCCGCCTGGCAAGCAGGGGAGACGCACCGGCCGCTCGACGCGCACGTGGAACGAAGCACCAGGTCAGACGGCTCATCCAGAGCATCCGGTGCAGTCCACGTGATGGTTGTCCGGAGAAAGGCCGAACTACCGAAATCTTATAACCGCAGGTCAGCGGACCTTTTCAGTCGGCTCCAAAATCGCCACACACTCCACGTGCGAGGTCACCGAAAAGATGTCGCATGACGAGGGAGTGGAGAAAGTACCGGTTCAGAGGGCGTTCATCGCTCCTTCGAGTGGGCTGCTGAGGTCCTGGAGCGTCGAACGAGCGTCATGACATCCAGGACGACAGAGCTCTGCTCGCCAATGGCTAGGTACTCGTCGGATCTGCGCCCGCCGCGCTCTCGGGATGCGCCTCAGCGGGACCCCGGTCCCAGGTCCGTGAGCAAGTCGTCCAGCACCATTTCTTCCTCGACCCGGACACCGCACTCGGCGAGTGCGACGGCCAGGGCAGGGTCCCAGGGAGTGGCGGCGGGCGGGCCCGCCAGGTCCGGGGCTTCGCCGGCTGCGGTCACTGCTGCTCGGTAATCGGCGGCCGTGTAGCGCCACGGCCGCCAAGGGACGCTTCGCGCCAGTACTGCGGCGATGCGCACACCGCCCCAGTCGAAATCGCCGTGGTAGAGAAGGCGGCCTCCCCGCATGGACAGGTCGCGCAGCAACGTGAGCGCGGCGGCCGACGGTTGCCCCTGGAGGCACACCATGGGCGGGCACGCCGGGCCGAGGGTGTCGGCGGCGGCGGACAGCACGGCCGGGTTCTCGCAGATGTAAACGGTTCCCGTCGTGGCAACGGAGGCAACCGGTACGCGTCGGGTGAGGGAGCGGAGCGTCAGCACCGCCGGCTCCCCCGCGTCGGCCATCCAGTCGAGGGGTGGAGTACCGCGCAGGTTGAGGGTGAGGACGGTCGATGACAGGTCGTCCTTGAGCAAGCCCGCCGAGGCCCACGCCTCCCTCCGCCATTGCGCACCGGAGCCGTCGGGGTAGCCGGTGAGGCAACGGATGCCGGACAGGACGAGAGTGGCGAGCGGCGTCCCCTCGTCCAGGGCATGGGCGCCCCAGAGGTACCGTGCAGCGAACGTCGCCCGCGATGTCGGAGGTGACGCGGGCAGCGCACGCAACGCGCGCACGGCAGCCTCCACCAGGGGGCCCGCGGCCTCCGGTGTACGGGCGAGACGCCGTACGAGACCGTCGCTGCGGATGCGCTCGGCCCAGCGGGCCAGCTCCGCGTCGAGGATGCCGAGGGGGGCGTACGCCTCCTCCCAGGCCCGTTCCTCTCTGTTCCGCGTCTCGGCGAGGAGTATGACCGGGCCGGTGAGGGCAACGACGGCCACCGCCAGTCCGTGGGGGCTGACACCGGAGCGACGCAGGATCTCCTCCACGCCGGCGAGGCGAATGCTGAGGGAGCCGCTGGATCGTGGCGCCCGTCCCAGCAGGCGATCGGCGGCGCGGCGTTGGAATTCCTCGGGGCCGGACAAGGCGACGGAGCCGGTGAGCGGCCGGCCGCGTGCCATGCGCTGCCGCACGCGGTCCACGAACCAGGCAAGGCCGGGATCTCCGAGCAATCGTCCGAGGCGCTCGGCGTCGACGTCGGTCTGGGCTTCTCCCGGTGGCTGCGCAGTCGGCGCCGCGTCCGTGGTGGCGTCCGGCGGTGTCGTGCGTCCGGCCGCCGCCCGGCCTCCGTCACGGTCAGGCGGGGTCGTCGCATGGTTCACGTCCACGGGGACCCCTGCCCGCCGGCGCTGTCGACGACGGCGGTCCGCCCGGGCGCACCGAATGGGCCCACCGGCCCGTCGGCCCCCTCGCGGGGGTCACCGACACCGGCAGCCGCCCCGAGCACGTCCGGCCAGGCTCCGGGCTCCGTGGCGCGCCGCCGTTCGCCGCCGTCCCATTCCCACCGCGTCACCAGTACGGCGTCGATGTCGTCGACGCGGGAGAGCTGGGCGATGGCGATGCCCGGCACCTGGGGGTAGCAGGCCCATTCGCGTTCGCTGGTCATGACGACGTCGAGGTCGAAGGCGCTTAGCAGACCGAGGCACTTGGCGCGTGAATCGTCGTCGACGCCGGCGAACGCCTCGTCCAGGGTGACCAGGCGCGGGGCGTGCGCGCCGCCCGCGCTCGCGTAGTGCGAGGACGCGGCGGCGAACAGGGGCACGGACGCGGCCAGCACCCGCTCCCCGCCCGAGGCGGGTCCGGTGGCCGGCACCCACTTGCCGTGCTGGTGGCGTTCGACGCCGAACTCGTGCCAGGACCGGTAGTCGAGGGCGGCGGTGAGGTCCTCCAGCCAGCTGCCGGCGCTGTCGTCGGCCTGCCGGTGGGCGATCTGCTCCTGGAGGAACGCGCCGACCGCGGCCCGGTCCTCGGGCGACCATGCGTCAGCGGACTGACGCAGCCGCTCGCGGGCCTGGGCCAGTCCCTGCGGGGCCCGGCGGGACGCTCTCCACACCAGCCGCAGCTTCATGCCCGTGGAGGTCGGGCGCTCCTCCAGCTCCCTGTTCATGGCGGCCACCTGCCGTTCGGCCGCCCCGATCAGGTCCTGGAGCGTCCCGGCGACCTCGGTGATCAGATGGGTCTGGAGGATCTCGCGCTCGCGTGCGGACAGGATGCGGGTCAGTTCCGCGACCTCCACGGCCAGTGCCTCGGCGAGTTCGGGCACGGCCCGTTCCCGGCCCTGGTAGACGATGTCGACCCGCATGCCGTCCTCGCTCGGGCGGGCGGTGGCGGTGTGGCCGTGCCGCGACAGCGCGTCCTGGAGCCTGCCGAACTCCTCGCTCAGCTGCTTCTGCACGCGCTCCCAGGCCGCGTCGGTGTCGTCGATCGAGGAGAGCCGGGACTCCACCGCTCGCGCGAGGGCGATGGCGGGGGTCGCCGCCCACGTCGCTCCGCCGTCGTCCGGTACATCGATGTCGGGCAGCGCGACGGCGAGCAGCCCCGTCGCGGCGAACCGCTGGAGCGCCGCGACGGCTTCCTCACGCGCGGCGGTCGCCTCGGTGACGTCCTCGGCGAGGCGCTCGATGCGTCCCTCGGCGCGGCTGGCCCGCCGGTCTGCGTCACCGTACTCCGCCCGGGCCTGTTCCTGTTCGTCCTCGCAGACCTGGGCCGCCTGGGACGTCTCCTCCAACTGCCGCTGGAGTTCGGCGACGGCCGCCCCGACGGTGGAGCGGAGCGTCGCCAGGTGTTCGTCCGCCGCCGCGGCGGTCCGGGCTGCCTCCGCGGCGCGCTTGGCGAGTTCGGACACGAGGAGTTCGGTCCGACGGGTCTCCTCCCGCTCGCCGGACACCGCGCGCTCGGCTGCCGCGCGCTCGCGCAGCGCGGGCCACAGGGCCGCCAGGAGGGCGGTGTGGTCGGCGAGCGCCTGGCGAACGGCGCCCAGTGCCGTGTGGTCGGTGGGGAGGTTCAGGACGGCCGCCGTGTCGGCCAGTTCGGCCGCCGCGCGCTCGGCGCTCGACGTCGCCGGAGCGAGTTCCGCAGCCCGTTCGTCGCTCCGGACGCGGGCGCGGCGGACCGTCTCGGCCGCGGCGGTGACGCGTGCGTGGGCGTGCCGCAGGTCGTCGTCGACCTCCTCCAGTGTGTCGAGTTCGGCGTCCAGCACAGCGCGGCGCTCGGCCACGGTGCGGAACTCCTCGGTCAGCCGTCCCCGTTCCGCCGTCAAGTCGTCGATCTCGGCGCGCAGTTCCCCGACCCGGACGCGACGCGCCTGTTCCCGTGCTCCTTCTCCCACGTACTGGGCGCTGTCCTTGGCCCAGCTACCGGTGAGCGCCCCGACGCGGAAGCGGCCGTCCGCACAGACCCAGGTGTCGTGGCCGCCGGCGTCCCAGGAGCCCTCCGCCGGCCCGTCGTCGCCCGTGGCCAGCCCGATCGACGCGAGCAGACGTGCCACCGTCTCCTCCCCCACGGCGGCGGCCGCGGCGTCCGCGGGGTCGACCGCCGGGCACAGCGCGCGGTCGAGGCCGGTCCCGCCCAGCAGCCCGACCGGGTCGAGCAGCACGTCGTGGCCGTACGCCGCTGCCACGGAGCCGTCCGGCCGCACCCAGGCGTCCAGGAGCCCCGACGCCTCCAACGCGGCTTCCAGTCCCGCGCGGTCGGCCTCGGCGACGTGCGGTCGGAAGTCGACCAACCGCCACAGCGGAGCACCGAAATCCCGGTCCCGCACGCCGGGTGTGCGCGTGCGAGGGGCCGACGGCCCGCGCTCCCCGCCCGTTTCGAGGGCGGTCAGTTCCTCCGCCGCCAGTCGCTGCCGCTCCGCCATCGCCTCCTCGCGGTGAGCCAGCAAGGCCGCCCGGTCGGCCAGCCGTGAGGTGGCGGCACGATGCGCCTCGGTCGCCGCCGTACGGGCCGGCATCGGGCCGTCCAGAGAGCCCACCCAGTCCTGTACGGCGTCCAGGACCCCCGGCAGCCCGGGCACCCGCAGCTCCGCGCACCCGGAGAGGTGCTCCCGCACGGTCGTGACCAGCGCGCGCCCCGCCCCGGCGACGGCCTCCTCCGCCTCGGTCAGCCGCTCCTCTGCGTGTACGACCTCCTCGTCGGCCTCGTCGGCGCGCAGCCGGGCGGCCCGGTGCTGTTCCCCGGCCCGCTCGGCCTGCGCGGCGAGTTCCGTCACGTGCTCGACGGCGCGCCGCCTGCTCGCCGTCGCCTCGTCGGCCTCCCGGCGCAGGACCGCGTCGGGGGCTCCCTCGGTCCTGGGGGCGTCGAGCCGGGCGGCCGCGGCGCTCTCGGCCACCCGGTCCCGGATGCCGTCCAGAGCCTCCCGGGCGGCCGTGAGCCGGTTGTCCGCGGTGGCGATCCGGCCCAGGGCCCGGGTGTGCGCCTCGGCCGCCGTACGCCGGTCCGCCTCGGCCCGCTTCAGCTCCCCGGCCGTGCGGGAGGCGTCGTCCGCCGCCCGGTCGAGCGCGCGGGCGTCGCGCATCTCGGGCCGGGCCCGCAGCGCGGCGTCCTGGGCGGCCAGCCGCGCGGCCCGCTCGTCGAGCGAGGCGCCCCTCGCCCGGGCCTCCTCGCGGTCCGCCGCAGCCCGGTCCCGGTCCGCCTGCGCCCGGGCGAGCTCCCGTTGCAGGTTCTCGTACCGGGCGTGTTCGCGGCGGGGCAGGCGGGCGCGGCGCCGGGAGGCGAGGCGGGCGTAGCGGCGGTAGTGGTCGAGGAACGCCGAGGACGCCTGGTCGGCCTCGCGGGCCGCCCGCAGTTCCTCCTTCTCCTCGTCAAGCGAGCGGAACGCCTCCGCCGCGTCGGCGACGACCGCCTGGTCCATCGGCGGCAGCGCCTCGGTCAGTGCCCGGGACAGGGCGGCCTCGCTGGGGCGCTTGGACAGCTGGGGCTGGCGCAGCTGGATCAGGAGGTCGACGAGGGCGCCGTAGCGCCGCTCCCCGAGCCCGAAGAGGGCTTCGTCGACCGCCCTGCGGTAGGCCTTCGCCGTGTCGTACACCAGGCCGTGACCGCCGACCGCTTCGGCGAGCCGGTCCCGGGACAGTGCCGTGCCGGTCGCGTCCAGCAGGTCGAGGCCGGCGCCGATCCGCTGGTCGGTGACCGCGAACCAGTGGCGGGCGATACCGCGTCCGGCGACCGCCTTCAGTCCGCACAGCAGCGTGCGGAAGTGCGCCTCGCCCGTGGTGCCGTCGAGCCGTCCGAACTCGATCCAGGTGTAGCCGAGCCGTTCGGGGTGCGGGTGCGCGCCGTTCAGGAGCAGGTTCCACTCCATGCGCTTGCCCGGGTCGCCGTCGGGTTCCACGCGGCGGGCGGAGAGGTCGCCGTCCAGGAGGAACGGGAGGGTGAGGGCGAGCACCTTCGACTTGCCGGTGCCGTTGTTGCCGCGCAGCAGCAGCCGGCCGTCGCGGAACCAGAACTCCTCGATGTCGTAGTGGAAGAGGTCAACGAGTCCGATGCGCAGGGGCCGCCACCGGCCGGGCGCGGGAGCGGGGAGCGCGGGGCCGGGCAGCTCGGGGCGGGAGAGCGCGGTCACGGAGGGGTTCACCTTTCGTCCTGCACGGGCTGCACGGGCTGCACGAGTGGCACGGGTTGCTCGGTCGTGGTGGGCCGGCGGCCCCGTCCGGGTTCCCTGACGGCGGGCTCGCCGACCGCGTACCGCGCGAGGGCCGGCCGCGGGACGACGCCCCGTTCGGTGCGCTGGGCGAGTCCGAGCGCCACCAGCTTGGTCAGCGCCTGCTCGACGAGTTCGGGTTCCGCTCCCGGTTCCCTCGCCGTCTTGGACCAGAACCCGCCGTGCTCCGCGGCCAGTTCCCGTACGCGGGCCGCCAGCTCCGCCGGTTCGACGGGCCCGGCCGCCCGGGCCAGGTGCCCCGCCAGCAGCAGGGTGATGTGGCCGTGGGTGCCCTGTTCCGGCATGCGCGCGTCCGTCAGGTGGTCCATCGGGTCGACCTTGGCGATGCCCTCGGCCCGGACCTCCGGGACGAGTCCCGTCAGTTCGTTGATGCGGGCGGTGATGAAGCCGCGCTGCCGGGTGAGGTAGGCCAGTTCTTCGTCGGTCAGGTCGTCGTAGTACAGCACCGGGTCGTCCAGGAGGATGCGGGTCAGCTTCCAGCGGACCGCCCGGAACCTGAGCTCGTCGCTGTCGAGCGCGGACCACGCGGTCATCTCCACCAGGCGCTCCTCGAAGCCCTCGGCCTCGACGATGGAGGGGCCCCGCAGGGACGCCGGCATCCCGGCCAGCACGCGCCGCCGTACGTCGTACAGCACGTCGCCCGATCCGCTGACGTAGGCGTCCTCGTCGCCGGCCACCCGCCGCAGCACCCCGAGCCGCAGCAGCAGGCGGACGACGGCCGCGAGGTCGAGGCGCTCTTCGCGCCGCTCCAGGGTGAACGTGATCCCGGCGGCGACGAGTTCGGGATCCGCGGCGGCCAGAACGACCTGCTCGGCGAGGCGTCCGAGCGCCACCTGCGACTCGCCCCGTTCCAGCGCGGCCAGGGCCAGGCAGAGCAGGACGTAGCGGCGGCGGGTGAAGGGCAGGGCGCTGCGGGCGGCCTCGCGCGCCGGGTGCGTGGCGTCGGTGAGGGTGCCCGGCGTCTTGCGCAGCCGTGCGGCGTCGGCGTCCGTGCGCAGCGTCCAGCCGACGTTGCGTTCGAACCACTCCCGCAGCTCGGCGGTGTGCCGGCGCACCAGCCGGAACTCGTCGGCGTACGGTCCGTCGGCGGTGAGCAGCGGCTCCTTCAGCAGGGCGCGTGCGGCCTTCTGAAGATCGGCCTGCCGCTGGCCGTCCAAAACCTCGGCGAGGGGGCCGCTCATCGGTCCTCCGTGAGCTGGGGAGCGGTGTCCCGTCGCGGGACGGGGACGGGGACGGGGATGGGGACGGGTGCCGGTTCGGCGCGGTCGCCGTGCCCCGACGTGAGGTCGACGATGTCGATCAGGTGGTCGGGGCCGCTGAACACGCCGTCAGGGGTGTGCACTTCGGCCGTCGATCCGTCGTCGAGGGCGGTCAGCCGGATCTCCATCGAACCGTCCCCGCTGGTAACCGCGGTGGTGGTCGTGCCCGGCCGCCAGGCGGCGAGTGCGTCGCCGAGCAGCCGCAGGAACAACTGGAAGGCGATCGGGTCGAGTTCGCCGAGCCGGGACAGCCTCACCGGTCCGCCCGTCACGAGGCGGTCCCGGGCCCGCCTGGTCTCCTCCATCTGCCGGGCGGCGATTTCGGCGAGTCTGCGTTTCGCCTCGCCCCGGTCCGCCACCTTGCGTGGCTTGCCGCGCCGTTCGTAGCTGCCGGTCCGGCGCAGCTGCGGGCTGATCCGCAGCGGCCGTGCCCCGCCCCACGGCGTCGAGGCCGGCTCCGGTGAGGCCGCCCGCTCGGTGAGGGTGTCGGCGTCGACGGTGAGGTGCCGGGAGGAGTGCAGCCCGAACGCCACCCGCCACAGCCTGTGCCGTGCCGCATCGTCCGGCGCCTGGGCGAACCAGCGCGCCAGGGTGCGGAAGTCGGCCGAACGGTCCGAGCGTCCGGCCCGCCGCTCGTTGAGCTGCCGCACGACGGCCAGGAGCTGCGGGATCGAATTGAGCGCCCGCCCGCGCAGCAGTCTGGCCTGCGACTCCCGTCCCTCCCCCGACACGAACCATTCGGCGAGCCCGGACCACCGCGCGGACCACCGCGCGTACGCCACCGCCTCCGCCCGCTCGGCGTCCTCGGGAGCGGCGTCGGTGGCCTCGCGGGCGGCGGCCAGCCGCAGCAGCGGACCGACCCGTTGCTGCTCCTCCAGCTCCCCGATCAGCAGGGCGACCCGCCCGCCGAGGGTGATGAGGTCCTGAATGAAGCGCTCCAGGTACTGGATCAGCCGGTCCTTGTAGGCGAGGAACGCCTCGACCTCGATGTCGTGCAGGTCGATGGTGCGCTGGAGCGAGCCCATGAAGGCGCGGGCGTTGTCGGCGAGGTCGGTGAACCGCGCCGTCAGCACGGACAGCGCGACGTACGTCTTGGCCGGGTCGGGCTCGTCCTCGGCGGCGATCACGAGGAGCGCCCGCAGTTGCGTGACGATGTCGTGCAGCGCGACCGCCTGGAGTTCGCCGTGCCGCCCCAGCACCTCGTCATACGTCCCCAGCGCCGCCTCGGCGGCCTCACCGGCCCGGGTGAGCTGGTAGATGAACCGCCTGCGGTAGAAGTCCTCGACCGTCGTGACGTGCGCGTGGTCCGGGTCGGCCCGCAGATTGCCCCACTCCACGAGCTTGTCCAGCGCCTGCGTCACCGCTTCGAGGTCGGCGGGCCGGTCCCCCACTTCCAGGGCGGCGTGCACGTCCTCCGGCCGCAGATGCACCGCGAATCGCTCCTTGGCGGCGAGGAAGGCCCGCATCACCTGACGGTAGAGGGGGGCGGTCTTGCCCGGGCCTCCGGGCCGGAGATGCCAGCCCCAGCGGGTGGCGAGACCCGCGACCAGTAGCAGCCCTCGGCCGCTGGTGGCCTCTGAGCCGGGGGCGGGCAGCGCTTCCGGCTGAGGCGGCGTGCGCTCGGTACGGGTGTCGGTGACCTCGATTCTGACCGTGTGGGCGGGTTCGCTGACGTGCAGGAGCAGATGGAAGTCCCGGCTGGGGACGTGGCCGTGCCGTACGGCGTTGGCGGTCAGCTCGCCGAGGACCAGCACGATCTCATCGTGCGGGCCGGTGCCGTACGGGATGCCCCAGGTGTCCAGCCGGCACGCGGCCAGTCGGCGGGCGAGGCGGGCGCCCCGCGGAGTGGAGGTGAAACACATTTCGAAGGTGCGACTCAAGTCGTCGCTGGGGCACACGGGTTGGGAGACGCTGATGGGGCTGGCGAGTTGGCTCGTCATGCCGACAACGGTGTCCGCGGTCGCGTAGCGAGACCAGCGGTGACGCACCGACGCGACCGGTTGTACGCGTCGTGTCGGAACGTGTACGAGGTGCGCGGCATGACGAGGCCGCCGGGACGGCGTTGAGCCAGGGAGGCGGTAGCGATGACCGAGGGTACGGACGAGGGGGCCGAGACCGTGGTGGCGGACGACGCGGGACGGGCGACGGCGGACACGTCCGGTCAGGCTGTGGTCATCGCGTTCGGCCAGACGATGAAGACGCTGCGGGTGCGGGCGGGCCTGGAGCGCGAGGACTTCGGACGGCGGATCGGATACTCGGCGTCCACGGTCGCGTCGTACGAGCAGGGACGACGGATCCCCTCACCCAGGACCATCGAGCGGGCGGACGAGGTCCTGGACGCGGGCGGGTTGCTGACGGTGTGGAAGGAGCAGGTGGAGCGGGCTCAGTATCCGGTGTTCTTCCAGGGGATGGCGACGCTGGAGAAGGGGGCTCTGGAGCTGCTTATGTACGACACCCATGTCGTCAACGGCCTGCTGCAGACCGAGGAGTACATGAGGGCCCTACTCGCCATGCGGCATCCCCTTGACCAGGAAACGATCGAGCAGCGGGTGACCGCCCGACTGGCCCGGCAGGACATCTTCGACCGTCGGCCCGCACCCTTGCTGAGCTTCGTGATGGACGAGGCGGTGTTGCGACACCGCTACGGAGGCAAGGACGTACTACGGGGGCAGTTGGGGCACCTTCTACTGATCGGCGACAAGCGGAACGTGGAGATCCAAGTCATGCCGGTCGATTGCGAGGACAACGCGGGTGTGAACGGACCGTTCACGGTCCTCACGTATAAGGACAGCAAGAGGTTCGTGTACTCCGAGGCACATGCGACCAGCACCCTCGAGACCGACTCGGAGCAGACGGTTCTCGCCGCCGCCCGTTATGGGATTATCCGATCGCAGGCTCTCACTCCGCGAGAGTCGCTGAAGTTGATCGAAGGGTTGTTGGGATCGCTATGAGCAACGCTGAGTCCTCAACCGTCGCGTCCGACCTCGCTTGGTTCAAGAGCAGCTACAGCGGAACCGAAGGCGGTCAGTGCGTCGAGGTAGCTGCGGACACGGGAGTTGTGCACATCCGCGACTCCAAGACGGCGGCCGGACCCGTCATCCGGGTGTCACGTGAGGCATGGGCGGGGTTCGTCGGGGAGGCCTGACGGTCGTACGTCCAGCGGGAGCCCTGCCGCCCGATCAAGGACGGCAGGGCTCCCGCACACCTCTACTTGGGCAGGTACGGGCTCGGTTTGCCGTACCAGCTGATCCGCAGGGTGTCGCGGGCGCGGGTGGCCGCGACGAACAGCAGTGACCGGGCCTTCAGTTCCTCGCGGGCGAGGCGCCGAGGGTCCGTGTCGCGGTAGCGCTGGACGACGGACGCGCGGGGGATGACGCCGTCGCGGGCACCGACGATGGCGAGCCTCTGGTATTCGAGGCCCTTGAAGCGGTGCATGGTGCCGACGTGGATGTCGCCGTCTCCCTTGGCTCCCTCCTTGGTGAGTTCGGCGACGGTCAGCTCGGCCTCGGTAGCCAGGTGGTACATGACCTGGTTGACGGCTTCGCGGTCGGCGACGCACACCGCGATGGTGCCGCGGGGATCGCGGACCTTGCCGTCGGCTCCGCCGGTGGCGAGTTCCTGGCGCCAGGCTCGCAGGGTGGTGGCGAGCTGGGCGAGTTCGTCGTCCCAGCTCTCGCAACGGACGAGCTCGGGGGCCGGACCACGCAGAACCGAGCGGTAGCCGTCGAGGGTGTCGGTGCCGTCGTCGAGGTCGTCGAAGGTGATCTGGTCGCTCTTGGGGTTCACCACTTCCATGGCCCGGTTCAGGATCTCGCGGGTGGTGCGGTAGCTGAGGGTGAGGCGGGCCGCGCGACCGCGGATGTTGACGCCGACGGTCCCCAGGGTGACCTGTTGGTCGTAGATGCGCTGGTGGGTGTCGCCGGCGATGAACATGTCGTCCTCACCGGGCGCGACCATGGCACGGAGCATCTTCCAGTGGGCGGGCCTGAGGTCCTGCGCCTCGTCGACGACGACGTGCTTGTACCGGTGGCCCAGGTGGTACATGCCGGAGCTGTCGTCGCGGTGGATGAGGTCCTTGCCGCCGATCGCGTCCTTGTACTCCTGCCGTTGCTCGATCTTGACGGCACGCTGCATCTCGAAGCGGGCGGCGCGCTCGGCGGCCTGGCCCCAGGTTTCGCGGCCCTCCTTGTCGAGACGGGTGGTGAACTGCTCCAGGATCTTCCAGATCTGCGCGCGGTCGGGTCGGCTGACGGACCGCCCCCGTCCGGCTCGACGGGCGTCGAAGTACGCCTTGCGCGTGCCGAGGGACTGACCGAGGATCACCTGCTCCCATTCCTCGTAGAGGAACTCCGCGTCCCAACGCTTCTCGTCGAGTTCCAGAAGAACCTGGCGGAGCGTGCCCAGCGCGACGTTGTCGTAGATGCGCTGCTTTCCGGCGCCGGCGACGGTGTTCTCGTTGAGGACGCGGGCGGCGAGCTGGTCGATGTGCGTGATGTCGACGCGGGCCAACTGCTCGGGTTCGAGCAGGGACGCCAGGCGGGCCCGCAGGTCGGTGGTGAGGTTCTTGGTGAAGGTGGTGAGCAGGATCGGCTTGTTGTGGCCGGGGGGCAGCTGTTCGGCGAGGTGCTTGACGCGGTGCAGGGCGACGATGGTCTTGCCGGTGCCGGGGCCGCCGGACACCCTGAACGGGCCGCTGCAGCGGCGGTCCACGAGCTTGGCCTGGGCGGGGTGGAGGAAAACCTTCCAGGCACGGAAGTCGCCCTCTTCGATGATGTCCTTGAGGGCGTCGTCGATGGTGGTGACCGTGGTGCGGGCGAGCGCCGCGTCCAGGTCGTGCCGCTCGGATTCGTCGAGTTCGACGTCGACGGGAGCGGTGATCTCCTTGCGCACGTCCGCGATGGACAGGCCCGCGGCGAGGCCGTACAGGATGTCCTTGGTGAGGAGGGGGGCACCGGAGACGAGAGCGTCGAGTTCGGTGCTCTCGGTGACCGCGAGGGCGAGATCGATGAGCTGTTCGGCGACACCGAGGCCACGGAGGTCTTCGGCGGTGACGTCGGCGAGAAGCGGCTCGGCCTTGGGAACGGCGATCGTGCCGTCCGCGGGTTCGGCGGTGGCCGGTACGGCGGCGGACGTCTCCGGCTCGTCCGCGGCTTCCAGCTGCTCGGCCGGGGTGAGCGTCATCCCGGCCCGCTGCAGAACGCTCTGGCCCACCACGGAGAGGTCGACGAACTCGATCTCTCCGGTGATGCGGTTGATCGCGACGGAGAGTTCTTCGTAGACGTGCTTGCGGTGTCGGACGGCGACGACCAGCCACTTCTCGCGGCCCGCACCGTCGATGCCGATCTTGGCGAGGAGCGCACGGTAGGACTGGTCGATCTTGGCGCGGTAGACGCGGCCGTCGCCCTTGAGCGGCTTGAGGTCGAGACCGGGGTGGTCGGGGTTCTGCCGGAAGCGGTGGCAGAAGTCGTAGAACTTGCCCTTGACCGAGCGGTCGAGCTTGTACAGCTCCTGTTCGGCCTTCTCGTACAGGCTGAGCCGTGCGGTCATCGGTGGGTGGCGCCTTCCGTGTCCGGGAGCAGGGTGAGCAGGGTGTCGAGGTGGTCGAGCCAGTCGGCTGCCGTGCGCACGGTCCAGCCGTCGCCGGTGTACGCGTCGTCCCGCTTCTGGCGTTCCTCGCCGTCGTGGGCGTCGGAGTCCACGAACACCGCCACCTTGGTGGCGCCGGGCCAGGCGAAGTCGGCCTGCCAGCCGCGGTCGCCGAGCTCATGGCCGAAGACCGGGGCTTTCTTGCCCCGTGCGGCGAGTGCCTTGGCCAGCCGGGTGAGGTCGGAGTCGGGCTCGTCCTCTTCGAGGAGTTCGAGGATGTCCTCGTCCCAGACCGCGTCGCGGAGCAGCCCTTCGACCGCCTGCTCCAGCGAGGAGGAGGCCGTGGCCCGGTCCGGCACCACTGCTGGCCCGGTGCTCTCCGCCGCGGCCGTCGTACCGTCCGCCGATGGCCCCGTCGGGGGCGTCTCGGGGTGCAGCCGCGCGATGAGCGTCTCCAGTTCCCCGGGACCGCCTCCGACCCGCAGTGCCTCCACGGCGAAGTCGGCGGCCAGGCTGCTGGCCAGCTGCACGCCGTCGCCGCCCGTGAAGGCCAGGAACTGGAGGAGGTTGGACCAGTAGAGCCAGGACCGCCAGCGGAGTTTGTGTGCGGCGGTCCCGAGCTGGTCGCCGTCCTGGTCGTCGAGTACGGCGAGGGCGCCCCAGCCGACCCCGGCGGTGCCGTCCGGTCCGCCGGACGGGTCGACGGTGTAGAGCAGCGGCAGGCCGTGTTCGTCGGTGGCCGACAGGACGAGGATCTCGCCGTTTCCGGTGACGGGTTCGACGCCGGCCGCCGGGTTCCCGCCCTTCGCGAGGGAGCCCAGGGCACTGCGCAGGGTTGCGCGGGCCTGCGCGGGGTCGACGTTCTGGGCCAGCGGTTCGGGCGCGCTGAGGAGTCCGCCGACCAGCGCCTGGGCCCGCCGCCCCCAGCGGGCGCGGGAGGGGTCGCGGAGGTAGCCGAGGAGCGTGTCGATGGGGTTGGCGAAGACGGCGTCGGCGAGGTCGGCGCGGTCGCCGCCGAGTTCCTCGTACCAGTCCTTGGCGGTGTCCTGGCCGGTGCGCCGGTA
Organism: Streptomyces sp. NPDC005393; assembly: GCF_040606675.1. NCBI lineage: Bacteria > Bacillati > Actinomycetota > Actinomycetes > Kitasatosporales > Streptomycetaceae > Streptomyces > Streptomyces sp. NPDC005393. The sequence goes on from NZ_JBEXFG010000002.1 coordinate 310,303, forward strand.
AGGCGGCCATACCGGGCGGCCCTTGGCGCGTTCACCCTTCTCGAAGAGTTCGAGGTCGTCCCAGGTGACCTGGAAGACGAGGGCTCCACCGGCTCGCAGCTCGTCCCGCTTCCTGCAGTCGGAAGCGATCCGGTTGTGCGTGCGGGTCGCGTGGAAGCGGTGACCGTCGAGGAAGACGTGCACCTTCTGGGGTGTGCCGTCGGTCCTCTCGAAGGTGAAGTCGGTCCGGGTGAACTCCTCGTCGCGCTGGGCTGTCATGCGCCATGCCGCGGTCCCTGCGAACCGCAGGAGGCCGCTGTGCGCGCCGCTCTCCTCCAGAGCGGCGTCGTCCTGACCGGCGCTCCAGGTACGCAGGGCGGCGAGGAAGCGGGCCTCCAGGTCGGACTCGACCTGCCGGTCCAGGCCGATCGCCGCGGTCGTCGGAATTTCCTTGGTGGCCCAGTGGCTGACCGGGTTTCCCTCGTCGTCGGTGAGCGGACGGCCGTCCTCGTCGACGGGACCGAGCAGGCTGTTGATGATCTCCAGCGCGTCCTTGCGCGAGACCGCGTCCTGGTACCGCTCCTCCGCGTGCCGGTGCAGGCAGCGGTGACAGGCGCGCCGCCCCTCTTCCTTGCAGGGGCAGGCCATCAGCATCTCTCGCGCTTCGGCGAGGGTGTCACGGAAGGCGTCGGGCTTCTTGAGCCGGTCCAGGTAGCCGGTGCCGCCGGGGAGCCGGTCGTACAGGACGAGGAAGTGCCGCCTCTCGCCGGTGGCCGCGTCGGGCATCGTGGCGAGGGTGGTGTCCAGGTGGACGGGGTCGCCGCCGAAGTGCCGGTCGACGCCGAGCCGTAGCGCGGCCCGGAAGGAGTGGACCTTCTCGTCGACGAGGACGGTCGCGGCCGGGAGCAGGATGCGCAGGGCCTCGGTGGTGAGCTGGTGGGCGAGAAGCACCGGTTCCTGCTTCGGCGCGTCCGGCCCCCTCTTGCCCCGGCGCAGCGGGCACCAGGGCTGGTGGTGTTTGACGGCGGGGTTGCGTACGGCGGAGGTGTCGAGGGCGTCGGTGTCGTGGTCGAAGACGGGCTTGCCGTCGGCGCTCGCCGCCCCGCAGGCGGTGCAGACATGGAAGGGCGCCAGCCGGACGTCGTGTCCGGCCAGTTCCTCCTCGGCGCGGGCGTCGAACCGCATCGGGCCGACGTTGATCCTCCGGATGACCGCCTTGCGGGAGTAGTCGACGCCGAAGGTCTCACGGGTGTGCCGCCAGGACGCTTTGGCCTGGATGTGCTCCGCCGGGAAGTCGACCGCGTCGATGACGGTGTAGAAGCGCTGCTCGCGGTCGTCCTTGTCGTCTCCGATGCGGGCGTCGTCGCGCTTGTCGCGGGAGGTGACGACGGTCGGTTCGATCACGTGGTGGAGGCAGGAGCCGTCGTCGGCGATGCCGGTGCTGTGGCAGCGCGGGCACGGGCTGCGGTCCTCGGCGGCGTCCTCGGTGCGGACGTAGCCGCACTCTCGGCAGAAGCGCCAGGGCGTCCAGTCGGGTCGGGTGGAGCTGCCGATCTCGATGCCGGTGATCTGGTGCTTGTAGCCGTTGACGTAGAACGTGTTGCCAGGCGCGAGTTCGGACAGGGCGTAGCGCTGGGGCCGCTCGTACGGGCGCACCTTGGAGTCGAAGCGTTCCCGCCCCGTCTTCGGGTCGGGGCCGTCGAACCAGTACAGCGTGCCGTTGAGCGTGGTGACGGCGTCGAGGAGCGCGTAGTTCGGCAGCAGGCCGAGGTCGCAGAGGGCCTGCTGGGCGGTCACGTTGCCGCGCTTCATCAGGCGTCGGCCGACGGCCCGGTGCTCCGCCTCGAGTTCGGCCTTGCGGACGCGCTGCTCGTCGTCGTCCTCGTGCAGTTCGCGGACGGCCTCGTCGATGAAGGTGAGCCTGCGCCGCAGTTCCTCCTCCCCGCGCTTCCACTGCCGTGCGGCCTCCTCGACGGTGCCGCGCAACTCGCGCCGGGCGTAGGCGCGCAGTTCGTCGGCGGCCTGGGGGCTGACGCCGGTGGGGAAGAGACCGAGGAAGGCCTCCACGTGCTCGGCGGCACCGGCGAGGGCGGCCTCCACGAGGTCTTCGAGGTATCCGGTGGGGCCGAAGAGGGCGGGCGCTTCACGGGGGATCGCGGCGAGCGTCCGCCCGTCGGCGCGCTTCAGCCGGCCCTGCGCGGCGAGGTCGAGAAGGTGGGCGAGGTACTGCCGGCGCAGGATCTCGATGGCCGACAGGTAGCTGCCCGGCGGCACGATCTGCCCGGCGATCATCTCGCGGGGCTGGTCGAGGTAGTACAGGTCCCGGCGACTGCGGTCGGGGATGGTGAGGAGGAAGGCGTTGCCCGTACGCCGTCCCGCACGGCCGACCTGCTGGACGTAGTTGGCGGCGCGGCGGGGCAGCGCGGCCAGCACGACGGCCGACAGGTCGCCGATGTCGATGCCCATCTCCAGGGTGGGCGTGCAGGACAGCACGTTGGGATCCTTGAACCCGCTGCCGTCCCGGAACGCCGCCTCGACCCGTTCGCGTTCCGGGCGGGTGAGCATGCCGGTGTGCTCGGCGGTGATCACCTGGTAGGTGCCGGCCTTGCGGTACAACCTCCGGTAGTAGTCCTCGCGGTGGTCCCGGTCGCGCTGGTGCCGCCCGAGCCCTTCCGGCCGGGTTCCGGCGACGAGACGGCCGGTGCGGCAGCGGTAGGCGGGGCACTTCTGGCCGTCCCACTGGCCGAGCAGGGACGGGTGAACGGTCTGCTCCCAGAAGCAGTACGGGCAGCGGACGAACGCCTCGTTGACCTCGCCGTCCTTCAGAAGCTGGACGTCGACGGCACCCGGCTTGAGCCCGTAGATCCTCAGGCTGCTGTCCTCGGGCGTGCGTGCGGCGAGCAGTCCGGCGGCGACGAGTTCGGGCAGCAGCCGGGACCAGAACTCGGCGGCCTGCTCGCGGGGCAGGCCGAGGCTGCGCTGTGCCCACCGCTCGTACCAGGAGAGGCGTCCGGTGGCGAAGTCGAACTCGCTCCTCGACTTCGGCGCGCTCAGCAGGAAGACGGGCGCGGCTATGCCCTTGGGGAAGGCCCTCATGCCGACGGGCCGCCTGCCCCAGATGAAGTAGCGGCTGGTGCCGGCTTCCTTCAGGTAGCCGTCCAGCCAGCGGTGGCCGATGGCGCCGCGGGTCCGCAGCCGCTCCAGGAAGATCCGGAGGAACCCGAGGTACCGGTCGTCGTCCAGTGCGTCGGGGACGGGCAGTTGGCCGCCCTTGCCGTAGGGGGCGGTGTGCGCGGTGCGGACGATGCCGACAGCGGCCGTCGGGTCGGCTATGCGGACCTGGGCGGCAGCGGTGCGGGTGAGTTCGAGGGTGCGGCCGTTGCGGGAGCGGAACCCGAACTCCATCAGCGCCTCGAACGCGAACCGCTCGCCGATCAACTGCCAGGTCTTGTAGTCCCCTCCCCGGCCCTGACCCGAGAGGAGCTTTTTGACGCCCTTGATGTCGTGCAGGTCGGTGGGGACGACGGCGGCGAGCGTCGTCCGGTCGGTGGTCGCGGCGACCACGTCGGCGATCAGGTCGTTCAGCGCTGTCGGGGCGTCCTCGGAGAGGTGGCTCTTGAACAGGGCGCGCAGGGAGAACGTGTACGACCGGCTGGCGACGAAGCCGGCGCGGTGCGCGGCGTCCTGCACCGAGTCGTTGAACATCAGGGTCTTCGTCTCGCCCTGCTTCTCATCCAGTTCCCCGCCCGTGAACAACTGGGTGACGGAGGCGGCGGCGAGCGCGGCGGCGCCGGTACCGAGGAAGCGGATCGTGTTGCGCGAGCCGCAGGCCGGACACCAGTCCTCCTCGGCAGCGGTGGTCGCGGTCTCCCCCAGGTAGACGAGGACGAACGCCGAGTCGGCGCCGGCCAGCCGAGGGCTCCCGGTCTCCGGTTCGTAGTCGGCCACCGGGTCGGGCAGCCGCAGCCTGCGCTTCGGCCCGTCCAGGACGCGGAGCTGGCCCGCTCCGGCCACACTGAGCGCGTTGGCGTCGGCACGTTGGGCAGCGCGACCTGCCCCTTCCATGGGCGCGGCTCCGGAACCTTCCCGGGCCTCGCCGTCGGTGGCGGCGATGAGATTGCGCACCCGCATCTTGTCCTGGCTGACCGAAGCCCGCCGGATCTTGTGCGTGTCGACCTCGACGTCCAGGTCGTCGGACTCCGGGGTGAAGACCGCCCACCCGGAACGCCCACAGTCACGGCAGTAGACGGCGGGCAGGAACAGGTTCGCCGACTGCCCCTCGGTCGCCGTGGTGACGGGCGCGGTGCGCGCCGCCGCCTCCTCGGAAGTCTCGGGCGCGCCGGCTGTGTCCCACTGGAACTCGGCCTTGGGCCACGGCAGTACACCTCGTACCAGGCGGGACACCGACCGGGCCCACTGGTGGACCTCGACCTGCACGAAGGGACGCGGTTCCTTGGGCGTGGACGCCGGATCACGGGCCACCGAGAGCAACGCGACGAAGCGGGCGAGTGCCTTCGCCGCCACCTCGGGGCGCAGGGTGATGGTCCGGCCCCACGCCTGGGCGCCCCGGCGCCACATTAGGTCCAGGACCTCCGGCATGGAACGCACCTGCCCGTCCAGGGCGTGCAGCACGGCGGCGGTCAGCGGATGCCGCTTCAGCACCAGGCCGAGCGCGAACGGATCGGTGTCCCGACTGCCGGTGACGACCTCGGCGAGAGCGGCGAACTCCTCCTCGCCGAGCGTGGGGTCGGGCAGGGCCGCCAGTTCGTCGGGGGTGGGCACGGGCAGAATCGGATCGAAGTCGCCGCTGGGCACGAACTCGTCCACGGTCAACCGCTGTTCGCCGACGATGGCGTCGGCGGTGAACTCGGTGCCGAACACCTGGGTCGCCACGTCGAGCAACTGCCGCGCTCCGTCGGCGTCCGTCCCGGAGGCGAGGGTCGCCGAGGTGGCGACCGGGCAGATACGACCGAGCGGCCGTCCCTTCTCCGAGGCACCGACGGCGGAGGCGAGCCGACGCAGGAGCATCGCCACGTCGGTGCCCTGGGCACCGTCGTAGGTGTGGAACTCGTCGACGACGACGTACCGGATGTCGGAGCCCGCCCACATCGCCGCGTCGTCGGCGCGCTGGAGCAGCAGGTCCAGCATCTTGTAGTTGGTGATCAGGATGTCCGGCGGCGTGACCTGCATGTCGTACCGGTCGGTGAGCACCCGCCCGTACCGGGTGGCCGCGCGCTCACCGATGTAGAGACCGGCCCGGACCTTGCTCAGCTCCGGGTGGTCGGTGAGAAGCCCGTTGATGCGCTGCGCCTGGTCGGTGGCGAGGGCGTTCATGGGGTACAGGAACACGGCTTTGACGCCGCCGCGCCCGGCCGCCCTCTCGCGGGCGCAGTGGTCGAGTACCGGGTAGAGAAACGACTCCGTCTTACCGGAGCCGGTACCGGTGGTGACGAGGGTCGGCCGAGGGGTCCGGCCGCCTGCGGAGGACAGTCGCTCGAAGGCCACAGCCTGGTGGGCGTACGGCGTCCAGCCGTCCGTGCGTCGCCAGTCGAGGTACTGCTCCCACGAGGGGTCCGCCGGGACGAAGGGCGTGCGCAGTCGGAGAAACGGCCCCCGGAACATGCCGGAGTTGTCGTCCCCCAGGAACCGGTGCAGCGCCTTCCGCGCGCCCTCGTCGGTCAGCGCGTAGGTGGTGGAGAGGTACTGGAGCAGGCTCTCCTTCAACCCCTCTGCTTCGAGCGTCGGCCTCACGGCTTCGGCACCTCCTGCTTGACCGGGTCCCACTCACCGGCGGCGACGGCATCATCCAGCCGCTTCTGGAAGTAGGCGTGAGCTTCGCGCATCTCGGTCTCGCGGTCGGCTTTGTAGAAGGGGGCGGTGTAGCCGTCGGGGATGGGGGTTTGGGGGGCGGGGTTGTTGGCGGGGTCGGCCTGGTGGGCTTTGAAGGCGGGGTCGGCCTGGTACTTCTCGAACTGCTTCCAGTGGTCCTTGTCCTGGCCGTGGCCGTAGGTATAGCGGTCACCGGCGATCTTGCGCTCGGTGGCGTCGAACCAGGTCACGCGGTCGAAGTCCTGCATGATCGGGAAGCGGGCCCGGTACATGGTGATGAGCGTGTCGGCATCGATGCCGAGCCATACGGCCACGAGGGCGTCGATCTCGACGAGGGCGGCACGGCGGGAGTACTCCGTGCGGAGGGGGGTGTCGCGCTGCCAGGTGGGGGTGGTGTCGTTAAGTCGCGTAGACATCAGGGGCCAGGGACGCGCCCAGGGCTCCTTGTCGGCCCATGTGGGGTCGTGGAGTTCCTTCCAGAGGTCGGCGTAGGCGGTGGTGAGGCAGTTGAGGCGGAGGGTGCGGAGGAGGAGGGCGGGGGCTAGGGGGTGTGACGACGGCGGAGCGGGAAGCGCGTGGGATCGATTTTCATGCAAGTCCGACGTACCACTTGTACGGAGAAAATAGTCCAGCGGCAAGGACGACCACATCCCAGCCACCAAAGAGGTGCTGAGGGTGCTGTTGGATACGGCGCTCCGGAGGCCCTCTACGTGAGCGGCACGCGGAGGAATAATAGCCGCATAGAGCGCCCGTTCCGTGTCAGGAGCAATCTGACGGCGCCAGGCAAGCCTATAGAACGCCGTATACGGTTTCATGGACCGCGCTGCGAAGATTTCATCCACCGACTCGTACGAGACTTCCCTGGGCTGGCATCCCAGTTTCTTCGCAAGTACTGCTTTCACGGCCCAGATCTCCTGACCTGAAGCCCGCAGTCGCTCCAATTCCTCACGGTCCAGCCACCGTCGCTGCTCACTCCGATACGCGGCCCTGTCCGCGACCCGCCGGTACTCCGACTCTGGGACCGCGTCTGACGGCAGCGCGAGGTGGTTCAGCCCGCGCACTTCTCCACCGCCCTGACTGGGCTGCTTGAAGAACGGGTTGGCGACGCCGATCTGCGGTCCCTTGAGAACGACGTCCTCCCAGGTGTCCGCCCGGTAGTCATCGCGATCCCTAAGGTCCTTGTTGTAGTCGATAAGCGGCGTGTCTTCATCAGGCCCATAGATAGGCTTCTTGGCTCCACTCTCATCAAATCCGCGTGTGATCTGTGGAGAGAGCGCGCCAAAGCGCAGCGGATGCTCCGCAAGTGCGTCGATAGCCAGGTTCTCGGCCGTGCTGACCGGCGTCAACAAATGCGCTCGTTCGACGGGCACATCCTGCTCCCCCGAGAGCCTCTGCCAGCGCGCCAAGGTGTCGTTGGTAACCCGAACGACACGCTTACCGTGGGGTCGCTCGTCCCAGTCGCCGTCGAACTTCACACCAGGCGCGTCCCCCTTGCCGTCGTGCGCCGCTGACAGGCGGAATGCGTCAACGGAGAAGAGCCAGGACAGGTGCTGGAAGTCGATCTCCCCACGCGTGCCGTAGATGTGTACGCCGAAGTGGCTGGACCGGCCGACGGGTGGCGGAAAGAATCGGTTGCCCGCATTAACGAAGTCACCGTGCATCCGCAGTCTGCGATAAGCGGCCTCACGAAGCGCGGCCTCCGTGTCCCCGTTGAAGTGGGTATCCGGGTGGACCAAGCCAGCGCTACCGAACGCTGCCGTGTGGTCCCACGCCTGGCACATGAAAGCCCGGTACAGGTCTGGCTGACCACCCGAAACAAGCGGATACACCTGCGGCGCCGCCAGGTAGTCAGCCAGCGTTGCCGTGGCCGTCAGCTCCGCCAGTGTGTACGCCACCACTTCCGCCCTGGCCAGCTCAGCTATACGCCGCCGATACTTCTCGGTCGCTGGGGGCTTCTCCGTGAGCATGAACCATGGCTCGAACTCCGCGAGGACCGCGTTCTCCTTCCACCGCGGCTGAACCCAGGGCGGGTTCCCCACCTGAAGATCGAACCCGCCCCCCTCCGCGAAGGCGAGCGCGAAGTCCAACTCCCAGTGCAGGAAACCCTGTTCCTCCGCAATTTCCCTCACGACCCCCATCCAGGGGTAGCGTGCCTCCGGGTCGGTGCGGTCCATCCACATCTCGTCCAGGAGCAGCTTCTCGTACTCTCCCAAATCTTTGAGGTTGTCGAGGTCAGATCCAATACTGCCGTCGGGGACCGAGCCCACCCCGAGCATGGACTCCAGGAAGTCCAGCCAGTCGTTCAGGTCCTTGAGCGGAATGACAGGGCGGCGGCGCTTCGGAGCCGGACCGGTCGGCTTCCTCCGCTGCTTCGGTACGCCGCCTGACTTCTGCACCTCGTAGAAGTAGTCACCCTCCGCCTCCATGTCCGCATCGTCGAGGGAGGGCTGGTCACCGACCATCTGGAAGAGCAGGCCCGCCTGAGCGAACCGGGGCGCGGGCCCGCTCGCCGCAGGAGCAGGCGCAGGTTCGCTGCTCGGCCGCGCCTCCTCTGGCGCCACCTGGGGCGTCTGCAACTCCCCGAACCCGCCCAGCAACTCCTCCACGTCGACGGACTCCGTCGCGTACTCCCCGTCCGTGCCGTCGAGCAGACCGGCCTTGTCCACCGGCCAGAACCACAGCGCGCACCAGGCGTCCATCACCTGCTTGAGCCGCCAGTACGGCGTGTCCACGGCGTTGAAGAGGTCCGCGTAGACCTTCTCCTTGGACAGCCGCGTCGCACCGGCACCGTTCTCGGCCCGGCGCAGGAACCCGAACTCGTCGTCCGCCGGGTCGGCTTCCCATACGTCGATGCTGCGGGCGATCTCCCGCTCGGACAGCTCCATCCGCCTGACGACGAGCTTCCACAGGAACTCCGCGCGCCGTGACGCGTCCCGCAGCCGCGTGTACTGGGAGGCGGCCTCGTCACCGGTCTTCCGGTCGATCCTCGGCGTACCGGCCTGCGTGTACTTCCGCTCCGGCTTCTGGAGGACGCCCTTCTTCCAGTCCTTCAGCTGCTCGACGCCGTCCCCGGCCAGCTGCCCCAGCAGCTTCTTCGCATCACCGCCCGCCCGTGTCACCGCGGCCCAGCCCGGTGTCGGCAGCAGGAACTGGTGCACCGCCCCGTCCGGCAGCGGCAACCACTGTCCGCCCGCCTCGTTGTCCCGGAACGGCAGCCGCGTCGGCGCCTGGGTGCCGTTGTCCATCAGCCACCTGGGCTTGCCCTTGTGCGGCGCCACGTCCCCCGCCGCGTACACCGCCCGCCGCCCGCCGATCAGCGAGTTGCCGCGCCGCAGGTGCAGCCCGAACCACGGCGCCCGCATCCCGGGGTGCATGGTGTTGAGCCACAGCGAGACCTCCGCCAGCTCGACGCCCGTCCGGTTCAGGTCGACGCCGTACGCGTTGTGCAGGGCGACGTACGCCTTGACCTTCTGCTTCTCCGTCAGCGCTTGCGAGGTCGGGATCGAGCGGCCCAGCTCGTCCTGCCGCCGCCGCAGATACTCCTCGGCGACCTGGTTGATCGCCTCGTTGAGGAACGCCCCGGAGCCGAGCGCCGGCTCGCAGATGCGGTACTTCAGCAGCTCGGAGGCGCGGGTCTTGACGACGTTTCCCGCCTCGTCCTTCTCCTGGTCGAGGCGGTGCTTCAGGGCCAGTTCGACGGTGACCTTCGTCAGCGATTCGGGGGTGTAGTAGGAGGCGGAGGTCTCCCGGTCACGTCCGGCGAGGCGGTAGACGAACGTCCCCGCCGGGTACTTCTTCGGCCCGCGTAGGCCCTTCTGCTCGCGGTCCCCCTCGTCGTACAGGACCCAGGTCTTCTCGTCGTACTCCTTGAGCCGGTGGGCGGGGACGAGCCACGACCCCTTCTCCGGGTCGCCACCCTTGGCGACCTCCGACAGCTCCTCCTCGGCGATGATGCCGGTGTACGACATCAGGCCCTCGTAGACCGCGCCGAGCTGGTTGATGCCGAGGTTGCGGTACGAGATGAAGCCGCCGCGCTCACCGCGCCGCTTGGCTTTCTTCATGGTGAGCAGGCGCAGCACCTCGTGCAGGGCGCTGTTGCGCAGGCACAGGTCGAGCCAGACCGGGCCGTCGGGGCTGTCCTCGTCGTGGCGGGGGTCGCGGGTGCCGCGGCCGATGAGCCGTACCGCCGCCGGTTCGAAGAGCTCGCTGCGCAGCGGTTCGAAGCGCAGGCCGCGGCCCTCGCTGCGCTGCTTGGCCTTCTTCTTGCGGGTCTCGGCGTCGTCGCCGTCGCGCTCGTCCCACGGTTCGGTGCCGTACTCGCGGTGCCCGTAGTTGACCTTGTTGAAGAGGAGGTCGAGGGAGTCGTGCAGGTGGGTGCCGTTGCGGGCGGTCTCGTCCGTGAGCTGGGCGTCCCGCTCGACGATCTCCCGGAGCCGCGCCACCGAGTAGCCGGCCTCGTAGGTGCCGTCGTCGGCGGGGAGGATGCCCAGTTCGGGGCGGGCCTCGGCGTACAGGAGGAACAGGATGCGGTAGAGGTAGCGCAGTGCCTCGCGGGTGAGCTGCCGGGCGAAGGGCTCCCCCGGCTTTTCGAGGTCGCGCGGTTCGAGACCGGCTTTCTCCAGCCGGGCCAGGACCTCGTTGGCGATGATCTCGACGGACTTCTGGAGCCCCTGGCGCAGCTCGCCGGAGACCCCGACCGCGTTGTCCCGGGACGCCTTGACCAGGGCGTCGATGGCGGGGCCCTTGCCGTCCTCGGCCGGCACGAGGGCGTCGTGGCTGAACAGGCCGGCGATGGTGGCGAGTTCGCCGGTCTGGCGGCGGTCGTAGCGCTCCAGGGCGGCGTCGACATTGGCGGCGAGGTAGCGGCCCTCGCCCCATGCCTGCCGGTCGGCGAGGACGATCACGCCGCCGCAGAGCAGCAGGACGAAGCGCGGGGCGCTGCCGCCCTCGCCGCCCAGTTCGCTCTGGAACAGCCAGGTGGCGAGCGCGTGGCCGGACTCGTAGGTCTCGCCGTTGCCCACCGTCCTCAGCGGGTGGAGCAGACGGCCGTAGCCGTCGGCGTCCAGGGCGGTGTCGTTGCTCGCGGACCAGCCGCAGTCGACGGCGACGATGCCGTCTCCGTGCCAGGCGACCTTGACCGTGTGGTCGCGTCCGGCGCGGTGGACGGGAAGTTCGAGCGGACCGTCCGCGGCGTCGGCACCCGGGTAGCCGAGGGCGGCGAGCACCTTGCGGTGCCATGCGGCGACGCGCCCGCACCACTCCTCGTCCTCGTAGGTGTTGAGGCGCTCCTCGAAGCCCTCCTTGTCGGGGTGCTCGTCGTCCTCGGCGTCCGCCTTGGCCTGCTCGGCGAAGAACCCCCGGAACTTCTCGTCGAGGTAGACGGAGCGCAGACCGCGCAGGGCGACGCGCGGTGTGATGCGCTTGTCGTTCTCGTCGGACTCGCGGTACGTCCAGGCCGCGAACACGCCCTTCTTCAGGCCGTCGGCGAGCTGCTCGGCGAAGTAGTGCGCGGACAGGTACTCGCCGCGGTTGGAGAAGGAGTCGAAGTCGGTGCTCATCGGGCGGTCGCCTCTCCGGCGTCGGGCAGGTCGGTCGCGGCGGACCCGGCGGTGGGCGGTACGGGAGTGGCGGCGAGCGGTTCGAGGACGGCGAGAAGCCGCAGCAGCGGGGCGCCGGAGGTCCGCAGGGAGCGGATCAGCGTCCGGCGCCGGTCGGCCGTGAGGTTCACGTCGTTCTTCTTCTTCTGGGAGCGGCGGGCCTCCGCGGTGAACAGCGCGGCCTGCTTCCACTCGGTGACGCGCTTCTCGAACGGTGCGAGCACGGCCTCGATCTGCTGCGCGTACTCGGCTTCGCGCCCCTCCAGGAAGCGCCGCGCCTCGGCGACCGCGGACGGCACCCCGCGCTGGAGCACGTCCTTGTTCACCGGAGCGCCACGCCCCGGCATGCTCGGGCCGACCCGGCAGACGGCGAGGAAGGCGTTGTCCATGCGGTAGGTGCGCGGGGCGTCGGGCAGGCCGGTGACGGCCATCCACTCGACGACGGTGGGACGTCCGGCCTTGTTCGAGTAGATGCCCTGGAGGAGGTAGACCGGGCCGTCGAGCGCGGCGGGCAGCTCCGGATCGATGTCCGCTGCCTTGTCACGGTCCGGGTCGAAGGCGAGCACGAAGGCCTCGTCGTGGCGGAGCGCGGCGAGCGCCTTGTCGGTGACCCAGTCCAGCACAGGGTGCACATCGGAGACGTAACTGACGTTCGGCCACTGGCTGTCGGACTCCTCGCGGGCCACCTTCAGTCGCTTGCCGGCGAGGCCCTTGTCGAACGTGAGGCGGATGCGCGCCTCCTTGTTCGCCGTGGGGAGGATCTCCTGCTCGGCCAGATAGGACTTGGGCAGGGCCTTCAGACGGTGGAGGAGGTCCGGCGGCGGCTGGAAGGCGAGGGTTCCGTCACCTTCGCGCCGGAGCTTGAGGGCGATGTCGGGGCTGATGGGGTGGCAGACCTGGCGGAGGGCCTCGTCGAAGTAGTCGGAGGTGGCGGTGGCGCTGCCGACCGTGCCGAACAGGCTGGGCACGGTGGCGCGCGGCACGTCGTCCGTCGGCTTCTTCGCTCCGACGTTGCCCATCGCCCTGGCCAGCATGGCCTTCGCTCCGCCGCCCGACGTCGACGACGACTGCTCGATCGACTCCTCGACGGTGCGTCCGGCGATGAGGTCGCGGGTGAGCCGGTCCTCCTCCTCCTTCGCCTTGTAGATCCCGGTGACCGCTTCCGCGGTGCCCTCGATGCGGTGGGCCTCCTCCTCGCGGGCGAGCAGCTTCGCGCCGACGAGGCGGTCGTCGAGCGGCAGGGGCTCACCGGTCGCGTCGTCGGTGCGCCACTCCACGTCGCTGGTGAGCACCAGGGCCCGGAACCGGGGATTCTTCTTCTGCCCGTAGCGGTCGATGCGGCCGTTGCGCTGCTCGATGCGGATCAGCGACCAGGGAAGGTCGTAGTGGATCAGCTCGTGGCACTGCTGGTGCAGGTTGACGCCCTCGGAGGCCACGTCGCCGGTGAACAGCAGCCGGACGTGCTTCGTGGCCAGGCCGAACTCCTCGACGATGCGCTGCTGCTCCTGCTCGCCGGTGGCGTCGCCGTGCATGACCTCGACGACCCCGCCGTACGCCTTCCAGGGCTTGGATTCCTTCTCGCCCTGGTCCGACTGCTTCGCCCGCGGGAATCCGAGCCGGGCCGGGACGGTCTCGGCCAGCCATTTCAGGGTGGGGATGCGCTCGGAGAAGACCACGACACGGGTGTCCGAACCGGGACCGACACCGATGTCCTCCAGGACCTTGACCAGGGCTTCGAGCTTGGACGAGTCGTCGTCGACGAGGTCGTCGGCGAGGCGGGCCAGGTCGACGATCGCCTTCCGCTCGATCTGCCGCGCCGCCTCCAGCTGGGCCGGGTCCTGGCCCTTGCGGCCCTTCAGGGGCTTCTCAAGGGTCTTGGTCCGGGCAGCGACGGAGACCTGGAAGGCGCGGTGGGAGGAGAGGAACGCCTTCAGCAGGTTGTAGGCGACCATCGAGTCCACGCACACGGAGGAGGCCGCCGGGTCGCGCGGGATCCAACGCGCGGCCAGCTCCGCCAGGACTGCCTCTTCCTTCTCGGTCGCCTCGGCGAACACCGGCTTGGACGGACCGCGGTCCGCCCATTCGCCCTTGAGGGAGTCGCGCACCTCACGGTCCGTCTTGGTGCGGCGGATGTACAGGTGCTTGAGGTCCTTCACGTCGTACGACGAGGAGTCGGCGATCGCCGCGTCGTCCAGCATGCCGATCAGTTCGGCGAAGGACTCGCCGTCCCCGTTGTGGGGGGTGGCGGAGGCCAGCACGAAGGCGTCGCTGCGGCGGGCGAGGAGCCGGGCCAGGCCGTTGTTCTTCGTGTTCCGGTTGACCAGGTTGTGCGACTCGTCGATGACGACGGCGTCCCACTCGGTGTTCTCCAGGTGGTGGGCGTAGACGTCGCTCTTGAGGGTGTCCACGGAGATGATCGCCCGCTTGAAGTAGGCGAACGGGTTCCGGCCGGCCGGGATGTCCTGCTGGATGCGCTGGATGCCGGTGGAGTCGAGGCGGACGAGCGGGATGGAGAAACGGGTCCACAGCTCACGCTGGAACTGCTCCAGGACGTGCGCGGGGGTGACCACGAGGATGCGCTCACCGCGGCCCCGGCGGATCAGCTCGGCGAGGAGGACGCCGATCTCCAGGGTCTTGCCGAGACCCACCACGTCCGCGATGAGCACACGCGGCTGGGGGTTGTCCTTCGACAGGGCCAGCTCGGCGGGGCGGAGCTGGTGCGTCTGCTGGTCCATGAGGAAGTTGCCGACCAGCGCGAGCCCGTGCTCGGTCTGCGGCAGCGCGGTCTTGCGGATCACCGCCTCCAGGTAGAGGCGCGCCTTGCGGTGGTTCGGCGAGGCGTCGGAAACCAGACGGGTCTTGTCCGGGTCGATCGGCTCGATGTGGTCCAGCTTCTCGTAGAAGACGGCGTCCATGCCGCGCACCAGGGAGGAGACGCCGGTGACCTCGACCATCCAGCCGTCGTATTTGGTGTCGGCAACCTTCTTGACCAGCCACTGCTCGTTGCGCACCACGACCTGGGAACCGGGGGCGAACCTGGGACGGCGCGAGCGCGGCCCGGCCTCGGACGGGGCGTCCGGTGCGGTCCGCTCACGGACCGTCGAGCCGTCCACCGAATCGAAGGTCCCCTGACCCGTAACCGTCGTGCCGTCGCCCGCCCCCGCACCGCTCACGAACCGCTCCGTTCCCTCGTCGTCCCTGACGTCCCGCATACCGTTCTCACTGCCGCTTTCCGGTGTTCTCGCCCGCCGCCGGTGCTGACGCGCCGCCTCGGCACTCCTGTGAACCGCCCTGCCTGCTCACCGCATGTCACAGGGCCGGTTGCATCGCGTACCGGGCTCTCAGTTCCTCGGCCACCTTCTGCGACGCCGGTTTCCGGCCGGGCCTGCGGGGCGGCTCGACAGGCGCCCGCTCGGCAGGACGGGAGGCGGCGTCCCCACGATCCGCACTGGCGTCCGACGGCACGACCGCGGACCCGGTGTGGGTCTCGTCCACCCCTGCCGCACCGGAGGACTCGGGTTCCGCCCCGTCCTCGGCGGCGTCGGGGCGGGCAGGGCGGTCCAACGGGCTGTCAACGCCGTCCTCGTCCACGACCTGGGTGTGCACGTCGGGCGCATCGCCGTACTGGACTGCGATGCGCTCCCACACCGATGGCGAGGGCCCGGCGCGACCGTCCCCTCCGCCGGAGGGAGCCGCTACGTCGATCAGTGCGTATCGCGCCTCGACAGGGGTGAACCCCGCGTCCTTCATCAGCGCCACGCACCGGTCCGCGACCTCCGCGAGCGCGGGCCGGTTCTCCGGAGCGTGGGCGAGCATCGCCGTGACCAACTGGACGAGCGCCTTGGGCAGCCCTGAGAGGTCCGGCGGCTGGGTCTCGTCGGTCACCTGGGCGACGATCGCCGGCCAGCCGCGGCCGTCGTACGGGTAGTGGCCGGTCGCGGCGTACAGCAGGACCGTGCCCAGGCCGTACACGTCGGCCGGCGTCCTCACCCGGGAACGGCCGAGTGCCTGCTCCGGCGGCATGCAGCGGACCGTGCCGATGATCATGCCGTCGTGCGTGAGGGTGTCCTTGCCCGCGTCCAGGAACGCGCCCAGCCCGAAGTCGATCAGGATCGGGCCGTACTCGCCGAGCATCACGTTCTGCGGCTTGAGGTCGCGGTGCAGCAGATCGACGGCGTGCACCGCCTCCAGTCCCTCGGCGAGCAGCGCGCCGAGGCTGGCGACCAGCGGCACCGGGAGGGTCCCTGCCCTCTCCACCTGCTCGTGGACGGTCAGCCCGGGCACATACTCGACGGCCATCCACGGCTCGTCGGCGTAAGGGTCGGCGTCAAGGAAACGGGCCACCCGGTTGGTTCCGACGACCGTCCGGGCGATCAGCGCCTCTCTCTCGAACCGCGCTCGGGTCGCCTGATCGAGTCTGTCGTTCCTGATCACCTTCACCGCGACCGGGTCGCCGCCGGGCGAGTAGGCCAGATAGACCTGTCCCATGCCCCCCGCGCCCAGCTCGCGCTCAACCGTGTACCGGCCGATCTGCGCGGGCACCTCAGTCATCTCTGCCGCGTCACCCTCTCGTGCCCACCTGTCCCGGCACGTCACACTTTCACCGAAGGTTCACCTTATCGCTGCGGCCGGAGTGCCGTCATCGGGTTCGCGGGCTCTGACATCGGCGAACGCGGAGCCGGCCAGGAACGGCGCCCGTTTTCGAACCACTGCTCACCGTACGCAGTCCCGAAGCTGCCGGGCGAACGAGGTCAGGTCCCTCATGTCCTCCCGCGGCAGCGGATCGTCGTCGAAGTGAGCGATCCTGTTCCTGATGATCTGCACACGCTGGAGATGGTGGACGAACTGGCCGCGGTCCAGTGCAGGGCGGCCCAGGGCGAGCCAGTTGGCGTCGGCACGCTGAGCCAGTGCGGTCCTTCTCTGAGTGCCGTCCAGGAGCAGGACGTAGTCGCCGAACATAAGGTCCTCCACCTTGCCGGTGCGGTGCTCCGGCTTACGGTTGGTCGCCTGCACGGCGATGACCGCTTCTGCGTCCAGACGGGCACCCAGCCAGCGACGGAGCAGCGACTCGATCTCACCGAGAAGGAAGAACGGCCGGGCGGTGTTCTGGAACCGGCGGACGATCTCCTGATACGTGACAATGCCGGATATTCGGCCGTCCTGCCCTCGCACCAGCACGTACCCTTGATCGACGAGCATGGGCAGACAGCTGAACAGATCCTCCCTGCTGTCGAACACCGGCAGGGACTCCTGCTGCATGGCGTTCTCCAGAGTCGTCTCCCAGCCGTTCTCGTACATGAGGGCGATCGACTTCCAGGTGACCACTCCGTGGAGCTCGGTCATGTTGCTGACCACGGGGATCTGGTTGTAACCCTCGTAGCGCATGAGATAGGTGGCCTGGCTCAGCTCGGCACCAGGGGGGACGCACTCGAGACCGACCACGGCCGAGGGCAGTTCCCCCAGCAGCAGGCGCTGCGGCAGCGCTCCCGGCGGCAGCGGATCAGCCGGCACGGCGGGATCTTCCTCGGGTGCCACAGTCGTGGTGGCCGCGACCGGCACGAGCCGCACCCGGGCGAGGGTCGGACAGGTGGAGAAGTCGGGAAGCGTCGTCAGTCCGGCAGCTGCCAGTGACTCGTTCATCTCCCGGATGATGCCGGTCTGCCGCACCCGCACTTCGTACAAGGCCAGCAGGTCGGAGAGCGCGAGTTCCGCCCCCTTGAGGGCGATCAGCTCTGCCGTCGTCGGCTTCTTCATCAGCGCTCCCCCTCTTCGTCAGCAGTGCCGCGGACGACCGTGGTGCGCTTGCCCATGGCCTGGAAGACCAGGTCCTCCAGCGCAGAGGCGCGCGCCTCGAAGAACGCGACGTAGTCGTTGGCCCGCAGCGCCTTGGCATCGATGAGATGGGTCGAGATCACGTCGTCGAACCACTCGGAGCGCATGTCGGCCGCCGCCGCAAGGGGCTCCAAGTACGCAGCCGGGGCACCACTGAGGGCCTGGGCTGCCCGAAGTGACAACGGCGTTTTGTTGATGATGGAGCTGGCCGGGAAGCGCTCGTCGAGATTCCGGCGCACCCAGTTCTTCGGGAAGATCTGGTGCACGTCGACGCCGTACTCCACCAGCCGGCCCGGAGCCATCGGGCTCTCGGTGTAGTGCCAGTCCACAGCACCCTGGCGGATCAGGAGCGCGAAAATGCCCTTGTACGCGGCACTGTTGCGGGTCTTGAGGCTGAACAGGCGCTCAGGGACGAAGAAGGAGTCGGTGATCGTGTCGGGGACTTCGCCGTCGTCACGGACCCACGCGATCAGTTGCTCCACGTCACGGGTGAACCGGGTCTCCGTCGAGCCGCCGTACATCTCACCGAGAACGCCGCACCAGTACCACTGTGTGATCTTCTGAGTCGCGCCCGGGTTGTCGAGTTCTTCACCGAGGATCGCCCGGACCGCGGCCAGTGGAACCACCTGCGTCCGGTACGGCAGGTCCGCGGCCTGGACGATGCACTGTGTGAACAGAAACTCCCCGACCCATTCGAAAGCATCTCGAAGACGGGGGGCGAGCTCCTGGAAGTCCTCCAGTGGGAGCTCCAATAGATCGCGCCGCTTGCAGGAGACGCCCACCGTGGAATCGAGCAGCTTGCGGTTCCACGTCCGCACCAGGGCCACTGCCTGGAGAAAGTCGCTGTTGGTCAGACCGTCGTCGAGGTCCACCTCCAGGCGGCCGAGCACGGGGTACCGCTCCGCCACATGCTCCTTGATCGAACGCCATACGGAGGGTAGGTCGTAGTAATCCCCCGTGCGACTCGTGTACCCACGATCACCGGCATAGGTAGCAGTCAGCAATTCGAAGACGTTGAGCGGGACGCCTCCGGTGTTGACTCGTTCGAAGACAGCACAAACGGCGTCCATGGACGTCGACGAGGACAGATTGATCATCGGCACCTGGAACGACCTGACGGGGTGCAGCACCTGGTCCTCGAACTTGATCCACAGATCGAAGTTCTGCGCCTCGTCCGCCCTCTCGTACTCGCGACGCCATGCATTGACCCTCTGGGTGTCGAAGACGATCCGCAGGGGGAACAGCCCCGCAGCGCATTCACCCGCGGTGTCGCTGAGGTCGTGCACGACCTTGCGCCCGAAATCCCTGCGCAGGATGCGGTCCTCCGGCACAGAGACGATCGCCTCGTCGCGGTCGGACGGTGAACCGGTCGCCTTCGCTATGTCGACGTAGTACCAGCGGCGGACCGACTTACCCCGTGTGTCCACGGTCCGGACTGGCGTATCTGCCACGTGCAGAGCTTGGAAGAGGGACGTCAGACGCTGCTGGCCGTCCAGCAGCAGGAGACTGGGATCCCGCTCGGCGACCGACTCCGCACCCGTGAGCGGCCTGGTACGGAAGCGGGAGGCACCACCGGTCTCCAGCGTCATCGTGACACCCAGGGGGTAATCGAGCGTCACGGTCGCGATGATGGCCCTGATGCGGTCGTCGTCCCACTTCCAATCCCTCTGGAAGTCGGGGAGTTGAAGCCTTCCTGAGGCGACGTCACCGAGAAGCGTCTTGAGATTTGCACTGTCCAGCCCTGCCACGTGCCCCGTTCCCCACCCTCGCGTCTTCGCGGACAAGGCATTGCACCAAGGGAAACTTGCGCCGTCAACAGGTACTTGACGCAACGTCACATGTGGGTAGCCGGGCCGGGCTGAAAGTCGCCGTCACATGGGTCCAGTGCCGAGGGTGCGTCGAGACGGCCGCTTCGTCTGCCCGGGATAGGTGAGATCCGGCTTACGCTGAGTGTCTACCACCGAGTTCGCCACTGTCACGCGTTCGGTGGCTGCTCGCGCAGCCACCGATGTTCCTCATGGAGGCGCTGCGCGAAGTCGCTGCCATCTGCGTGAGACGCTGCCGGCGAACGGTCACCCAGGCCAGCACCCCGGGGGGCGGCACCACCCGGAAGGCCATGCCCATTCCCGGATGCAGCGGCCGTTCGCCGGCCGACTGAGCCTTGCCTGTGCCGGTCCGCGCGCTACCCCTTCCCCAAGGGCGAGCACTGATAGCGCACCCCCCGGCTCACCATCCTGAAACGGTCACGCCCCTGGGTGGAGAACGGGTTCGGCAGGTCGAACACGCGCCGTCCCTCCGGGACGAGCGCCGAGGTGATCAACAGGATGCGGTAGCGGTTGCCCCGGGCGTGGCGGCGGGCCGCGTCCACCTCGGACGGTCCGAGTTCGAACTCCACCCGCTCGGCGTACGGCTCACTCAACGCCTTCACCTCGTACAGGCGGGTGGTGTCCTGCCACGCGACCTCGAAGTCGTAACCCAGGGAGTCGGACGCCTCACCGTCACGGTTGACGACGGCCGCGTAGCCCGAGACCCACCTCACGTCGGCGTAGTGGCGTTGGAGCCAGGCGCGCGCCGACACCTCTCCGACCAGGCCGATGGCGGACCGCTGGTCCTCGCTGGTCCGCTTCGTCTTCGCGACGACGATGCGCGGCTTGGCGGAGGAACCACCTCCGGTTCGTGGCCGGGGAACACCGCCCACGGTGTCGAGGCGCACCCTGCCCGACTGGGCGAGGAATGCCTCGTCGATGGTCTTGGAGGCGATGTCTGCGATGGTGGAGAGCTGGTCGTTTCCGACCCTGACCTCGGCCTCCCCGATGGTGATCGTGCGCGGAGCGGCGACGGCGGACCCACCGGAGTCCCGGGCCCGTGCCGCCGTCTGCGCGAGGTCCTTGTCGGTGAGGCCCAGCGCCGCGGGATCCGCGGCGTGCGGCATTCCGGCGGGCCACCCTACGGCACGTTCCACCGCGTCGAGCAGTTGCTCCTCGCTCAACGGCAGCAGGTCGCCGAGCCCGGTTCCCTCGATGAGGCTCCTGCATTCCAGCAGCACCGCCCCGTGCCACCCCCCGGGCACCTGGACGCCGTGACGGCGGCACCAGGCGGTCACCAGGGGGGCCAGTGTCGGCACAAGCGCGTCGAGTGCGGCCGCGTTGCGTGCGCGGAGCCGGTCAACGGGCTCCA
Organism: Streptomyces sp. NPDC005393; assembly: GCF_040606675.1. Taxonomy (NCBI): domain Bacteria; kingdom Bacillati; phylum Actinomycetota; class Actinomycetes; order Kitasatosporales; family Streptomycetaceae; genus Streptomyces; species Streptomyces sp. NPDC005393. The sequence continues at coordinate 330,717 of NZ_JBEXFG010000002.1, forward strand.
GTTCGGTGGGCCGCTCGAAGTCGTCGTCGGCTCCGTGCCCCCGAAGCCATTCCCGGACCCTTTCGCGCATCGCCTCCTCGGGCGGGGTGATGAAGCGAGGAAGCCAGTCCGGGTCCGGCTGGAGGTCGTGCAGACCGCGGGCCGTGGCGTAGCCGGAGATGTCCTCGCCCCGCTGCGCGGCGACGGCGTACCGCTCGCGGAGCCGGTCGAGGAGGCTCCCGGAACGAGCACGCACGAAGTCGCCGAAAACCTGTTCATGGCGGTCGGGGTAGTACTCCGGGGCGTACCCGGGGCCGAGGGCGGCCAGTGCGGCGTTGAACTGCTGGAAGTCGATCCCCAGTTCGTCCCTGAGTTCCGCCGGCTTGGTGCAGGAGCGGGCCAGTGCCACCAGTTCCGCCGACGGCAGCGGCAGACCGGGCGCGAACCGGTCAATTAACCCGGCGAGTTCGCGCTCGCCGGCCGCGCGGCCGAGGAGGTGGGCGGCCTCCTCGCTCCAGGCGTCGGCGGCCAGGCACGTCAGCACTGGCCGGAGCAGCCTCACCGTGTCCTGCACGTCACCGGTGAGGTTGCGCCGGATCTCGGTGACCTTGGCCTCGGTCGTGTCCAGCGCCGCCGCGAGGGTGCTGTCGTCGATGAGCGCCGGGCTGTTGCCGCCGAAGCTCCGCTCGAGTTTGACGAGGACCAGTTCCAGCGCATCCTGCAGCCACGGCCTGCCCAGCAGCTGTGCGACGGCGGGCGTCGCCGCCTGTAGCTCGTCCCAGCCCTCGTCGCTCCTCCAGACGACCACCGTGGGGTGCTCGTCGTCCGGCAGCGGCAGGGCTCGCGTCGACGACGGCGGTTCGGCCGGCGTCCCGGAGACGGTGATCTCCACGTCGTCGGCGTGTACGACGCGGAGGGCGCGAAGCCGTTCGAGTGCGGCGCGCACACCGCGCTCGCTGCGGCGCACGAACGCCCCGGACTTGAGCTCCATGGCCAGCGCGACCACGGTGACCAGCCACTCCCGCCCCCTGATGAACACCGCCGCCTGACCCGACGGCGTGATGGGGGCGCCGTCACGATGACGTACCTGCACGTGGGTGGCCGACGTGCGCTGCGCCCTCAGCCCGTTCGCCTCGGCCAGGCGGACGACGACGTCACCGGACTCCGCCGGGGCGACGAGGACAGGATGCCCCGCCGGCTCGATGAGCGCTTCCTTCAAGGGGTCCGCCTCGTCGCAGACGATGACCGGCACCTCGTCGGACGACGGGCTGAAGGCGCCGAGCACGTTGGTGCGGCTGACCGCGAGACGGACCTGCTCACCCGGCGCCCAGGGCCACCGGCCGGTCCGCGCGATGTTCGACCACGCCCGCTCGTAATGCCGTTTGAAGGAGACACTGAGGTACTCGGGCACGTCGCCCTTGTCGAGCACGTCAGCCAGCTGTTTCACCGCCGCCCCTGCGTGCTGCGGATCTTCCCACCTGCGGAGGCCCAGCCGGAGCATCCGCTCGACGACACCCCTGTCGGTGAGCAGGCGGCGCGTCGACAAGGGCAACGCGGGGACGAAGGCCGGGAGTTCACCGTCGGTGCTGAACCAGGCCCGCCGGGGTGCGACGCAGGACGGGCCGTCCGGCTCCTCCACGGGAAGCCAGGCCATGTCTCGGAGGTAGGAGGCGAGAGGAGTGGGCCAGGTGTGCGCGTCCTTGAAGGTGTAGGTGGGCCTGTGCACGATGACGGTGAAGACCTCCTCACCCCAGGTGCGCAGCCCGTGCATCAACAGCTCGGCGAACTCGCGTCGAGCGGCCGGGCCGAGCCCGGCCACTTCGGCCGCTCCCGCCAGGTGGGCAGGCGGGTGCGTGAACTCATAGAGCGTGTAAGGGTGTTGGAATTTGGTCCATCCGCTCCTGACATCGGCACACCAGGCATCGGCGAGCGTGTCCCCGAGCCCGAAGCCCGCGGCGAGTCCCGCGAGCCGCAGTTCGTGTCCCTGGCGGGCTCCGAGTCGTTCCCCGACGGCTCCCGGCCTCAGGCCGTCGCACACACCGAGGGATTCCAGGAACTCGGTGTAGGCCGCCCGGTCCCGTACCGGCGCGGGCCAGTCGTCGGGGACACTGATCCACTGGTCCCGCTGCGCGGCCAGAGCCGGGATCCGGGATCCTCCCTCGGCGAGGAACCGCTCCAGTCGCCGCGCCCCCTCGGTGCCCCAGGCGGGTGAGAAGGAGCAGCGTGCGGCTCTGCCCCACCGGCCGGTGTCGGCCAGCGGCAGCCGGAAGGGGATACGGGCCAGCCGCCGACGCTGGGCCTGGGTGAGCAGTGAGTACTGCCGGAAGGCGAAGGTGAGGGCGTCGCGGCCGAGCGCCTCCGAGGGATGGCCGGAGAGCAGGTCGTCCAGGGCGTCGAAGACGCGGTCCAGTTGGTAGGGGCGCACCAGTTCGTTGCGCTCGAGGAATCCGCGCCCGGCGCTGTCCCAGGCGATCGCCGGGTGAGTGAAGGAGATACGGCGCCGGAGCGCCTTGAGGTCACCCGGGACCCGGGCGGCAGCGTCGCCGTCCGCGATGTCGTCGGGCTCGGGGTGGAAGAAGACGGTCGCGTCCTGCCTGCCGGACTCGGTCCGGCCGCCGAGGGCGCTTCTCAGCCGCATGTCCTGGTCGAGAATGATGCGTCGGCCCCGCAACACGCCTTGGTCCCGGGCGAACGCATGGGACAGGTCGCTGTAGAAGTCCGCCCATACCTGTCCTGCCGGTTCGGTGCCGCCGAGCAGTGACCGGGCCACGGTTTCGGTCCACTCGGCGGCCAGGAGCGGCGGCGGACGGAAGGCCCTGGAGGTGACGGCTCTGCACAGCTTGTCCAGGCGCGTGTGGCGGACAGGGCCGACGGACGGGGTCAGCAGGTCGGCTCCGGCCCTCGTGAGCGCCTCGGCGGTGAGGACGCGCCAGGAACGCTTGCCGTCGGGCCATCCGTAGGAGTCCTGCAACGAGCCCCACGCCTCCCTGCCGTGCAGGGGCACGATCGGTTCGGCGGCGAGCCTTCCGTCCAGGGCCGCGTCCAGCCGGTCCGGTACGTCCCAGCACGTGAGGTCGAGCACGAGGTCCGCGGCGAGAAGGTGCGGGGTCTCCGAGCGGATGCGCCTGCTCAGTTCGCATGTCAGTACGGCGAGCTGGTCGAGGAGGAAGGCGTTGAGGGCCACCGTCTCGCTGATGTCGAGGCGGGCCAGTTTGGTGAAGAACGGGGCATGGGCGTGGCCGGGGAAGGGGGCGTGGACGCCGTCGGCCATCGGCAGGAAGGTGTACATGCGGCCGTTGGGGAGCGGTGCGTCGAGGCGCAGCGCGACCGCCACCCAGGCCTCGGCGTCCCAGTTCTCCCAGGCGGCGTCGATCTCGCGCGCCTGGACACTGCGGCTGATCGCTCCGCTCAGGGCCTCGGGATCGAGCGTGCGACGCGCCAGCAGGTAGCGGCCCGCCCCGGCGAGGTCGACCTCCCGTACCCAGTCGTTGTCGCCTGCGGTGACCAGGTCCGATGTGCGCTCGGTACGCGAGAGGGCCTGCCGGAAAGCGGTGTCGGAGCCGTCGCGCATCTCGACGAGGAGTTCGGCCACCCGGTCGAGGAAGAGCAGGAGCGGCGCTTCGCCGTTCACCATGTCCTGCGCCTGCGCCACGGCGCGTCCCCAGGCGTGCCGGTCGCGCAGCGGCAGCCGTACGACCGTGGAGTACCCGTCCTCGGCGAGTTCCTTGAGTACGGGGTCGGTGACGTCGGCCGGTACCGGTAGTGCCAGCGGGGAGACGTCCTCGATCACCCGGGCCGCGAGTGCCGGGTCGTCCACCAGGGTGCGCACGTCCTCGGGCCTGGCGAAGCGGAAGCAGTAGCCGTCGAACACCGGGGAATCGGGTGAGGACTTCGAGTAGATCTCCGGCCAGTCCGTCAGTTGCAGCACGCTGCGGAAGCCGAGGCCCTTGTTGCCGATCCCCTCACCCGCCGCCTTGCTCGACAGGGCCAGCTCAGTGATGGCGCGGAAGTTCTCCTCGGCGAACATCGCCCCTTCGTTGGCGACGTAGAGGACGCCGCCCTCCTCCCGGGCGACCGCCAGGACGGCGATCCTTCCCGGGGCGGCCTGACCGAGTGCGTCGTGGCCGTTCTGGACGAGTTCGAGGATCGTGCGGCCCTCATACTCCTGGGCGGTGTCCTCGCTGACGGACTTCAGGCTCTCAGCGAAGCGCCACGTCTCGCCGGCGTCCCGGTAGATCTCGACTCGCCGCCGGGTCAGAGCGAGTACGGCCGCCCGGAATCCGTCGCTCTCCGCGGCATCCCACATCGATGTCATGGCTGTTCCCCCTCGTTCGTGCACAGCCCTGTGCCCGCCAGAAGCCAGACCTGGCAGTGTCATCCAACCGAATAAGGGGGCATGAAATCTGGTGAATTCCATATCGAGCGGCACATAGGTACCCGGCCACCCTCACTGCTCTACTCGCACTCAAGCGCGCTGCCTCATCGCCTTCGCACCGAAGGCTCCACTCAAATCGGGTCACCGGTAGCAAGCGATTGCGTCCAGGGAAGCGGTGTGCGGGTTCGACCTGATCCACCGTCAGCACCAGCGTCGAAAGAGCGTCAGGGTGGTCAGTCGCAAGCCGACGAACACGGGACACGCACCTGCTCTTCATCCCCCGTGCTGAAGGAAGCAGCTGGTCACGCGGTTCTCGATAATCTTCGCCCCAGTCCACCTGATGTTGCTCGGGAAACATGTCAAAGCGATCATCACTTCCCCCAAAACCGCAGGTCAGACCCCCTTCGCGGCTGGCTCCAGAATCGCCACGCACTCCACGTGATGCGTCACCGGGAAGAGGTCGAAGGCGCGCAGCCGCCGCGGGGAGTAGCCCGCCTCCCGGAAGTACGCCAGATCGCGGGCGAGCGCCGCCGGGTCGCAGGCGACGTAGGCGATACGGCGTGCGCCCAGGCCGGCCAGCCGGGTGACGGTCTCCTTGCCCGCCCCCGCGCGGGGCGGGTCCAGGACGATCAGATCGGCCTCGGTGATGCCGGTACGGGGCAGCACCTGCTCGACCTTGCCGTGCTCGATCCGGACCCGGTCGAGGTCCTGGAGGTTGTGCCGGGCGTCCTCGGCCGCGCGCTTGCCGGACTCGATGCCCAGCACCGCGCCGCGCTCCCCGACCCGCTCGCCGAGCGCCCCCGCGAAGAGCCCGACCCCGCAGTACAGATCGAGGGCGGTCTCGCCCTTGCGCGGCATCAGGCCCTGCATGACGGCTTCGACCAGCAGATCCGCCGCCTTGAGGTGGACCTGCCAGAAGCCTCCCTCGCCGACCCGCCAGGTGCGGCCCGCGGCGCGCTCGCGGACGAAGGGGCGGCCGTGGACGCGGTGCACGGTCCGGGCACGCTCACGGCCGCGCGGTTCGCCGACCCGTAGTACGGAGACCGGCCGGTCCAGCTCCACGATCGGCAGCCGGCCGCCGGGGCGCGGAGTGAGGACGACCTGCCGGTCCAGGGAGCCGGTGGCGGCGATCGCCTCCACTGAGGCGATCTGCGGCCATTCACGCTTCTCGATGCCGAGTTCGGTGACGCCGGGGGCGGCGATCAGACAGTGGTCGACCGGTTCGACCTCGTGGGAGCGGTGGCGGCGCAGCCCCGGCCGCCCCTGCTCGTCCACCGCGTACTGCACCCGGGTGCGCCACGCCGGGACCTCGCCGCGGGACACCTTGTCGCCGGGCGCGGGCTCGACCGTGCCGTCCCAGCCCGCCGCCTCGGGGGTGAGGCCGGCGAGCCGGCTCAGCTGTTCGGTGATCACGTCGGCCTTCAGCCTGCGCTGGGCGCCCGGGGCCGCGTGCTGCCAGTCGCAGCCGCCGCATTTGCCGGGTCCGGCGAACGGGCACGGCGCCTCGACCCGGTCCTTGGAGGCATCCAGCACCCGCACCGCGTCGGCGCGCAGGAAGCGCGCGCCCTCCTCGCCCTCGGTCACCTTGGCGACGATCCGCTCCCCGGGCAGCGCGTGCCGTACGAACAGCACCTGGCCCTCGGCGGTGCGGGCGACGCAGTGGCCGCCGTGCGCCACCGGGCCGACCTCGACCTCGTACTCCTCGCCGACCAGCGACGCCTTGGATTCACTGTGCATGGCGGGCTCGGCTCCAGAGGGGTGAGGGGGTGAGGGGACAACAGCCCACCAGTCTACGTGCCGCGGCCCTCACCCCGTCCCGGCCGGGTTCCGGGGCCTACCGGCCCGGAACCTGCGACTTGACGCCCTGCTTCTCGCGCTTCACCGGGGTCACCGGGCCGCGCCGCACCGCGCCGGGCGCGTTCCACTCGGCCCGCTTGCGCGCCCGCTGCCGCGCCGGCTCCGAGGAGTCCAGCTGCCAGGGCACGGACGTCACCATCACGCCCGGGGTGAACAGCAGCCGGCCCTTGAGCCGCAGCGCGCTCTGGTTGTGCAGCAGATGCTCGTACCAGTGGCCGACCACGTACTCGGGGATGTAGACGGAGACCACATCGCGCGGGCTCTCCCGGCGCAGCCCCTTGACGTAGTCGATGACCGGCCGGGTGATCTCGCGGTAGGGCGAGTCGAGGATCTTCAGCGGGACGTCGATGCCGCGCTCGGTCCACTCCTCCCGCAGCGCCTTGGTCTCGACGGGGTCGACGCTGATGCTCAGCGCCTCCAGCCGGTGGGACCGCATCAGCTTGGCGTAGGCCAGGGCCCGCAGCGTGGGCTTGTGGATCTTGGAGACCAGGACGATGGAGTGCACCCGGGAGGGGCGCACCTCCTCCTCGTCGGGCTCCTCGGTGGCCGCCGCGAGCTCCTCCGAGACGCCGTCGTAGTGGCGCCGGATGGCCGTCATGGTGGCGTAGAAGATGACCATACCGAGCAGGGCCACCCAGGCGCCGTGGGTGAGCTTCGTGAGCAGCACCACGACCAGCACCAGACCGGTGAAGAAGGCGCCGAAGGCGTTGATGGCGCGGGAGCGGACCATATGGCGGCGCACGGCAGGGTCGCGCTCGGTCGCCAGATGGCGGTTCCAGTGCCGCACCATGCCGGTCTGGCTGAGGGTGAAGGAGACGAAGACGCCGACGATGTAGAGCTGGATCAGCCGGGTCGAGTCCGCGCCGTAGAGGTAGACGAGGACGGCGGCGGCCGAGGCGAGCAGCACGATGCCGTTGGAGAAGGCGAGGCGGTCGCCGCGGGTGTGCAGCTGCCGGGGCAGATAGCGGTCCTGGGCGAGGATCGAGCCGAGCAGCGGGAAGCCGTTGTACGCGGTGTTGGCGGCCAGGAAGAGGACCAGTGCGGTGGCCGCGGCGAGCAGCACGAACATGAACGAGCCGTCGCCGAAGACCGCGGCCGCGACCTGCGAGATCACCGGGTTCTGGGTGTAGTCGGCGCCGAGCGCCACTCCCTTGTCCAGGAGGTCCCGCGCCGGGTTCTCGGCCATCTTCACGTCGGTGGCGAGGGCCAGCGTGATGATGCCGCAGAACATGGCGACGGCGAGACCGCCCATCAGCGCCAGCGTGGTGGCGGCGTTCCGGCTCTTGGGCTTGCGGAAGGCGGGCACGCCGTTGCTGATCGCCTCGACGCCGGTCAGCGCGGCACAGCCGTCGGAGAAGGCGCGCAGCAGCAGGAAGACGAGCGCGAAGCCGGCCAGCCCGGTGTGCTCGGCGTGGACCTCGTACCCGGCGGTGGGGGCCTTCATGTCGTCGCCCAGGACGAACCCGCGGTAGGCGCCCCACAGGATCATCGCGAAGACGCCGGTGACGAAGACATAGGTGGGGATCGCGAAGAGCTTGCCCGACTCCCGTACGCCCCGCAGGTTCATCAGGGTCAGCAGCACGATGATGCCGACCGCGCACAGCGTCTTGTGCTCGACGACGAAGGGGATGGCCGAGCCGAGGTTCTCCACACCGGAGGAGATGGACACGGCGACCGTGAGGACGTAGTCGACCAGCAGGGCGCTGGCGACGGTCAGGCCCGCCTTGGCACCGAGGTTGGTGGTGGCGACCTCGTAGTCACCGCCTCCGCTGGGGTAGGCGTGCACGTTCTGGCGGTACGAGGCGACGACCGTGAACATCAGCACGACGATCGCGATCGTGATCCACGGGCTGTAGTGGTAGGCCGACGCACCCGCCACGGACAGAACGATCATCACCTGCCCCGGCGCATACGCGACGGAGGACAGCGGGTCGGACGCGAAGACGGGCAGTGCGATGCGCTTCGGAAGGAGGGTCTCCCCCAGCTTGTCGCTGCGCAGCGCCCGCCCGATGAGGATCCGTTTCGGGAGGTCGGTCAGTTTGGACACGCAGAGGATCGTAAGCGGTAGGTCCGGCCCCCGCCCAGCCGCCTACCCCCAGGGCGGCGGCCGGGCGGGGAGGCCGTCAGCTCAGCCGGGCGGGCAGGGTGCGGTGACCGTTGGAAATGAACGATTCAACGGGCTGCAGCCCGTCCTGCCCGACCGCGAGGGAAAGTCGAGGGAAGCGGTCGAACAGCGCCGGGAGCGCGACGGCGGCCTCCATCCGGCCCAGCGGGGCACCGAGGCACAGATGGACGCCGTGGCCGAAGGCAAGATGGTTCTTGAGGTCCCGGGTGATGTCGAAGCGCTCGGCGCTCTCGCCGTGCACCTGTGGATCGCGTCCGGCGGCCGCGTAGGCGGCGAGGATGGCGTCGCCCTTGCGCAGCACCGTGCCGTCCTCGAGCTCGATGTCCTCGACGGCGTACCGCAGCGGCAGGTTGGCGACGGGGGCGGCGTACCGCAGCGTTTCCTCGATCACGTCGTCCCACGAGGCCCGGCCGGCCCGCACATGCTCCAGCTGCTCGGGGTGGGTGAGCAGCGCGTGGATGGCGTTGTCCAGGAGGTTGACGGTGGTCTCGTGGCCGGCGCTGAGCATCAGGGCGAGGGTGTCGACCAGCTCCTTCTCGTTCAGCCTGGAGTCGCTCTCCTCCTCCTGCACGGCGATCAGGCCGCTGGTCAGGTCGTCGCCCGGCCGCTCGCGCTTGGTGGCGACCAGCTCCCCGAGGACGGCGTACATCTCGGCGTAGGTGGCCGTGACCTCCTCCGGCGTGGCGGAGGTGTGGAAGATGCTGTCGACGACGTGGCGCATCCGCGTGCGCAGGGCCTCGTCGGAGAGTCCGAAGAGCTCGGAGATCACCTGGATGGGCAGCGGGTACGCGTACCCCTCCCGCAGGTCGACCGCCTCTCCCGGCGGGGTGGCCGCCAGCTGGTCGAGGAGGTCGGCGCAGATCTGCTCGATGCGCGGCCGTAAGGCGGTGGTGCGGCGCGCGGTGAACGCCTTGGAGACCAGGGTGCGCAGCCGTTTGTGCTCGGTGCCGTAGGCCGTGAACATGTTCTCCACGGCGACCCAGGTGATCAGGGGCCACTCGGGCGAGATCTCACCGTTGATCCACGCGGACCAGTGCTGCCGGGGGTCCTTGGAGACGCGGGGATCGGTCAGCAGTTGTTTGAGCAGTGCCTGGCGGCTTATTGCCCACGCCACCACGCCGTGAGGGAGTTCAACAGGCGTCGCTTCTCCGGACTCTCGGACTCTGGTTGCCTCGGCGTGGATATCCCTGCCGGTGGGGTCGAGGGCAATGGGGCGGGCGGATTCCATCGGCTGTCTCCAGGGGTCTCAGCGAATCGGTGCGATGCGGAGGCGGATGCTGGGAGCGGTTCGGCTGGAGTGGCAACTTGGGCGGGGAAACGCACGGGAAGCGCGGCGAGGGCGCGGTGGAAGGGGCCGGTCCGCCAGACCAGCTGCTCGACCGGGACGGCCAGCTCGATGTCCGGGAGGCGGTCGAGGAGCCGCTCGATCGCGACCGAGGCGATCACCCGGGCCGGCCGCTCCGCGGGGCAGCGGTGGGCCCCGGCGCTCCAGGCCAGATGGGCCCGGTTGCCGGAGCGGCGGTCGGAGGTGAGGGCGGCGTCTTTGTTGGCCGCGGCGTAGCTGATGACCACCGGTTCGCCCTTGCGCAGCCGTACGCCCGCGAGGTCGACGTCGTACCGGGGGTACCGGGTGCCGAAGTTGGCCAGCGGCGGGTCGCTCCACAGGACCTCGTCGAGCGCGTCCTGTACGGGCATGCTGCCCCCGGACAGCTCACCGGCGAAGCGGTCGTCCGCCAGCAGCAGCCGCAGCGAGTTGGCGATCAGGTTCTGCTGGGGGTCGGTGCCGGCGGCCATCAGCAGGATGATCTGCTGCATCAGCTCGTCGTCGGCCAGCCGCGAGGGGTGAGCGATCAGCCAGGAGGTGACGTCGGCCGAGGGCTGCTGGCGCTTGCTCGCCACGAGGCCCGAGATCCAGCGCAGCAGCTCGTCGTTGGCCTGCGCGGCGTCCTCGCCGCTGTCAAAGAGCTTCCCCATGGTCTCGACCAGCTTGGGCCCGTCCGCGGCGAGCGCGCCGAAGAGCTGGTTGAAGACGAGCAGCGGGATGACCGCGGCGTACTCGCTCAGCAGGTCGGCCTCGCCCTTGGAGGCGAAGGCGTCGATGAGCGTCTCCGCGCTGCGCTCGACGTACTCGCTGAGCGCGTGCGGGTCCACCCGGTCCAGGCTGTCGGTGATCGCCCCGCGCAGCCGGGCGTGCGCCTCGCCGTCGCAGAACAGGGCGTTCGGCCGGTACATCATCATGGGGGCCACCGGGCTGTCCGGCTGGACGGTCCCGTCGTGCACCGCCCGCCAGCCGCGCGGGTCCTTGGCGAACCGCTCGGTGTCGCGCAGGATCTCCAGACCGAGCGGGTAGCTGGTGACGAGCGAGCCGAACACCCCGGGCGAGAGCTCGACCGGCGCGATCGGCCCGTAGAGGGTGCGCATCCGCTCATAGGCGGCGTGCGGGTCCGCGGCGAAGTCGGCTCCGTACATCGGCACGCTCGCACCGGGCCCGGCGCCGTCTGAGGCATCGGCCGGCGCCGCGTGCGCGGGGCAGCCCTGTGGCGGGACGAGGTCGGTCGTGTCGGTGACTGGGCGGTGGGTCACACGTTCTCCTGGGCGGTGCGGGCCTGTCGGGCCTGCAGATACTGGACGAGGGCGATCAGGGCGTGGGTCGAGGAGATCCGGTCGCGGGCGTCGCAGGTCACCAGCGGGGTCTCCGGGAGCAGATCGAGGGCCTCCCTGACCTCCGCCTCGGCGAACCGGGGGGCGCCCTCGAAATGGTTGACGGCGACCGCGTACGGCAGTCCGTGCTCCTCCAGGACGGCCATCACGGGGAAGGACTGCTCCAGCCGCCGGGTGTCGGCGAGGACGAGCGCGCCCAGCGCCCCCCACGTCATGTCCCGCCACAGCCGGGTGAAGCGCTGCTGTCCGGGGGCGCCGAACAGATACAGCACCAGGGACTCGCTGAGGGTCAGCCGGCCGAAGTCCATGGCGACCGTGGTGGTCGTCTTCTCCTCGGTGCCCGCGAGGTCGTCGATGTCGGCACCGGCCTGCGTCATCGTCTCCTCGGTGCGCAGGGGGCGGATCTCGGACAGCGAGCCGACGAAGGTCGTCTTGCCGACGGCGAAGTGCCCGACGACCAGGAGCTTCGCCGCCACTCGCACGGTCCGGGGCAGATAGACCGCGTTCTCAGAGGCGAGCGCGGAGTCCATCGAGCACCTCCTGCAGCAGCTGGGTGTCGGGCAGGTCGGCCGAGGGAATGGGGGACCGGGTGGTGAGGTGGCCGCTGTCCACGAGATCGCCGAGCAGGACCTTGGTGACGCTGACGGGGAGCTCCAGATATCCGGCGACCTCGGCGACCGAGAGCGCCCCGCCGAGACAGAGCTCCATGACCCGCCGCTTCTCCGGGCTGAGCCCGGACAGCGGCCGGTCGGTGTGGGCCATGACCAGCGTCACCAGGTCGAAGGTGTTTCGGGTCGGGTAGGCACGGCCGTCGGTCACGACATACGGCCGTACCAATCCTCGTTCGCGCCTCCCCGGACTCATGCGGGGCTGCCGATGCCCTGCCGTGCGATGCCCTGCCGCGGCGGGCTGGTGAGCTCCTTGCCGAGCCTGTCGACCAGTTTCTGCATCCGGTAGCTGACCCCCTCCATGTCCACCGCCTCGGTGGCGGAGACCGCGAGATACGCGCCGGGACCGGCGGCGATCAGGAAGACATACCCACCGACGAACTCGACGAGCGTCTGCTGCCACGGAGTTTCCTCGCGGTCGCAGAACTCGGAGGTGCTGCGGCTGATCGACTGAAGCCCGGAGAGCGCGGCGGCCTGGCGTTCGGCCTCGTCGCGGGGGATGCCCTGGGAGTGTGCCCGCAGCATCCCGTCCGCGGAGAGCAGGATCGCGTGGCGTGCCTCCGGCATCTTGACGACCTCGTCGAGCATCCATCCGAGCTCGTTGTTCATGTGGTCGTTCATGCCTGGCGATTCCCTTCTTCGTTGTGGGGGGCGGCGTCCTGCTTACGGGCGCGTCCGGAGCGCGTACCGCGCGCGAAGGCGCCCATACGCTGGGCAGTTTCCTCGGCCGAGCGGACACGGTGCGACCCCGTGCCGGGTTCGGGCGCGCCGGACTGCGGTCCGGGCGCGGTGGGCCAGTCGTCGACCGGCGGGGCGGCGGGGTGCTGTCGGCGGCGGCGCTTGGGCAGACCGCCCGCCGTCGAGCCGTGGACGCGGGTGGCGTCCTCGTCCACGGCCGGCTGGGCGGGGGCCGAGGCGGGAGCCTGGGCCGGAACCTGCTCCTGCTCCTGCTCCTGAGCCGGAGCCTGGGCCTGGGCCTGGGCCGGAGCCTGGGCCTCGGCGCGGCGGGCGCGGGTCGGCCGGGAGGGGAGGGTGCGCAGCGGGGCAGCCCCCTGGGCATCCTGGGCGGTGGCGGCCGCGGCGGTCCCCGGCATGTCCGGGTCGATGTGCGTGAGCAGCGCGTTGGGCAGGAACAGGACGGCGCGCACACCGCCGTACGGGGACCTGGTGTCCACCGAGACGCTGAAGCCGTACCGCGCGGCGAGCAGACCCACGACGGCGAAGCCGAACTGCGGCGGGTCGCCGAGCCGGGAGACGTCCACGGCGCGCTGCCCGGACAGCAGGGTGGCGGCCCGCTGGACCTCCAGGCCGTCCATGCCGACCCCGGCGTCGTCGATCACGATGCAGGCGCCGTTGTGCACCGGCTGCAGGCTGACCTCGACGCTGGTGTTGGGCTGTGAGTGGCGGGCGGCGTTGTCCAGCAGCTCCGCGACCGCGAGCACGATGGGCTCCACGGCCCGGCTCACCACGGCGACGTCGATCAGACTGTGCACCTGGACGCGCTGGTAGTCGCGGATGCGCGACTTCGAACCGCGGACGACATCGGTCAGCGAGGAGGCCATCCGCTGGCGTCCGGGCCAGGATCCGCAGAGCACGGCGATGGCCTGGGCACGGCGGCCGAACTGCGCGTTGGCGTGATCGATCTCCAGGAGGTCCCGGAGCACATCGGGGTTGTCGTGCCGGTCCTGCATCTGGGAGATGGACACCTGCTGCTCGTTGGCGAGCCCCTGGACGGCCCGCATCGACGCCTTGAGCGCCGCCTTGGCGGACGCGTCGGCCCTCGACTGGGCCTTGTCCACCGCCCGCGCGAACAGCTCCATGACGGCGTGCAGGCTCTGCGCGTAGGCGGTACCGGCCAGCTTCTCGTCGCGCAGCCCCGGCAGCGGGGTGGGCTGGCTCAGCGCGTCCCCGATCGCCGGAAGGCGCGCCTCGACAAGGTGCTTCACCTCCTCGTCACGAGCCCGCAGGCTGTCCTCGAGCGTGGCGTTGCGCCTGCGCACGCCGGCGGTGATCTGTCGCTGGCGTATCAGAAGCACCAGAACGACGAGGAGGACGACGGCCAGACACCAACTCACCGCCTCGGTTATGTGATCAGTCATCAGGAACCTCGTGCAGGAGAACGCGGGCGCGGAGGGAACGATTCAGTGCCCTGATGTCCCGTCCGGAAACGGAATACAGCGATCATCTTAGTCACGTCGTGACCGAGTGTCCGACGACCGTAACCGAGTTCGAACTCACGTGATGCCAGGGGTGCTTGCCGTGATGATTCAGTGAAGGTCCTGGATGCCGGGCGAAGATGGAAGAACGGGACCACAGATGGACCGCCATTGCCACCCCACGGTAGTGGCCTGGGGCGATCGTCCACAGCATTTTCGCGTCTCGTCCTCATCCGGAAATGATCAGTCTTCCACCACCCCCGGCCCCAGTCCGGTCACCGCGGGAACTTGCCGCTATGTCATACGTCACCCCGTTCATTTCGGGACCGCCGTGCGCGGGCGCAGGTCCGCGCCATGGGTACGGATACGGTGGGGACAGGCGCCGCGGCGGACGACTTCGGCGTCCCCAGCGGCACCGGCACCACCGGGGTCTTCGCCCCGCTGTCGCCCCGTAGGTCCTGGAAGGAAGATGTGAACAGGGTGTTTGTGCAGATCAGCACGGTCGTCGGGAGTGCGGGGTAGGACGCATGCATATCGTGATCATGGGCTGCGGCCGGGTGGGTGCGGCGCTCGCCCAGACCCTGGAGCAGCAGGGACACACGGTCGCGGTGGTCGATCAGGACCCCACCGCCTTCCGCCGCCTCGGCGCGGGCTTCGGCGGGCGCCGGGTCACCGGTGTCGGCTTCGACCAGGACACCCTGCGCGAAGCGGGCATCGAGGAGGCCGGGGCCTTCGCCGCGGTCAGCAGCGGCGACAACTCCAACATCATCGCGGCCCGGGTGGCCCGGGAGATGTTCGGCGTGGAGAACGTGGCGGCCCGTATCTACGACCCCCGGCGCGCCGAGGTCTACCAGCGCCTCGGCATCCCCACCGTGGCCACCGTGCGGTGGACCGCCGACCAGATGCTGCGGCGGCTGCTGCCGTCCGGCGCGGAGCCGCTGTGGCGGGATCCGAGCGGCGGGGTGCAGCTGGCCGAGGTGCACACCTCCCCCGCGTGGGTGGGGCACAAGGTCAGCAAGCTCCAGGAGGAGACCGGGGTGCGGGTGGCGTTTTTGACCCGGCTCGGCGAGGCAATGCTGCCGACCTCCCAGACGGTGCTGCAGGAGGGCGACCTCGTGCATGTGATGATGCGCACCGATGAGGTCGAAAAGGTCGAGGCGGCCTTCGACAAGGGACCCGAGGAGGGCAGTCGGTGAGCGACGCGCGCACGGCCGCCGGGCCGCGCAGGACAGCGAAGGCCGCACCTGTGCGCCGGATGGGCGGCAGTGACATCAGCCGCTGGCGCGGCGGGGCGAACGAGGAGGCACCGTGAGGGTTGCCATTGCCGGAGCGGGCGCCGTGGGGCGCTCCATCGCGGGCGAGCTGCTGGAGAACGGGCACGAGGTGCTCCTCATCGACAAGGCGCCGACCGCCATCTCGGTGGAGCGGGTGCCGCAGGCCGAGTGGCTGCTGGCCGACGCGTGCGAGATCACCTCACTGGACGAGGCGGCGCTTCAGCGCTGCAATGTGGTCATCGCGGCCACCGGCGACGACAAGGTCAATCTGGTCGTCTCGCTGCTCGCCAAGACCGAGTACGGGGTGCCCCGGGTGGTCGCCCGGGTCAACAACCCCAAGAACGAGTGGCTGTTCAACGAGGCCTGGGGCGTCGATGTCGCCGTCTCCACCCCGCGGCTGATGTCGGCGCTGGTCGAGGAGGCGGTGAGCGTCGGCGATCTGGTGCGGCTGCTGCGTTTCAGCCATGGCGACGCCAACCTGGTGGAGCTGACGCTGCCGCCGGAGGCGGCGCTGGTCGGCACCCGGGTCGGCGATGTGGAGTGGCCGGAGGACACCACGCTGGTCACCATCATCCGCGGCACCCGTGTGCTGACCCCGAACAAGGACGACGTCCTGGAGGCCGGCGACGAGCTGCTGTTCGTCGCGGCGCAGGCGCGCGAGGAGCAGCTGGAGGATCTGCTGTCCGTCAAGCGCGCGTCGGCCGAGAGCTGAGCACCGCGATGTCCGCGTGGGCGAGGGCCCCAGGAACCTCTTCGGTTCCCGGGGCCCTCGCGTACGCGGATCGTCGGTCAGCGGCGGTGCCGCGGCGGCCGACGGCGGTCGACGGCGTCGGGCCGGGTCCGGGCCTCGCTGACGATCTGGTCCGTCCACTCCGCGATCACCGGCTCGGCGATCCTCTCGGCCTCGGCCTTCGTGCGCTCCCGCTCCCGCTCGGCCTTCTCCTCCGCCTCCATCTCCGCGATCACGTCGATCGGCGGCGGGGCCTTGGCGAGGAAGATCCAGGTGAGATAGACGCAGAGCAGGAACGGCGGAATGCCGAGCGCCACCTTGACCCAGCCGAGCTGGGTGGCGTCCCCCCACCAGTAGAGCGGGAAGAGCACCGCCGACTTGGCCAGCAGGATCAGCCCCCACGCCCAGGTGGACTTGGTGTACGCGCGCAACCGGCCCGGGTTGCGGGTGCGCCAGGAGAGGTTCTCCTTGAGCATCGGCCCGAGCAGCACACCGATCAGCGGGTAGCGGAAGATCGCCGAGACGATGTACGCGATCGCCAGGCCCAGGGTGTAGAGCATGCCCGGCAGATAGAAGTTCTTGGCGTCGCCGGACATCATCGCGAAGATCGCGCCGAACGCGACCCCGAGGACCCCGCTGAAGGCGTGCTTCAGCGTCTCCTTGCGCACCAGCCGGGCCACCGCCAGCAGCACGGTGAGCCCGAGCGAGGCGAGCGCGGCGAGGTGGATATCGCGCTTGATGGTGTACAGCAGGACGAAGACCAGACCGGGGACGGTGGTGTCCACCATGCCCCGCACCCCGCCGAACGCCTCCAGGAGCGCGGTGTCCGCCGCCGCTCTGCTGTGGGCGGCGGCGTCCTGATGATCGGTCGGGGTCGTCGTGTCGTCTGACGTCACCGGCTACTCCTGTCCGAGTGGTCGGAGTTCGTATTTCGGATTGAACAGCACCCGGCGCCCGTGGCTCATGGAGATCCGGCCGCTGGCGATCAGCTTGCGGCCGGGTTCTATCCCGATGATGGAGCGACGGCCCAGCCACACCACATCCAACGCGGCGCTGCCGTCGAAGAGCTCCGCCTCCAGCGCCGGCACCCCGGCCCGCGGCCGCAGCGTCACGGTGCGCAGCGTGCCCGTCACCTTGACGATCTGACGGTCGCCGCATTCACCGATCTTGGTGCAGCCCGCGGCCTCCGCGTCCTGCTGCAGCTCGGCAGAGTGAAGCTCCTCTTGGGAAGTCGACAGCCGGTCGAATATCCGCCGGAGGCGGCCGGCCGGCTTGTCGCCCTTGTCGGAGGGCTGGCGTACGGAACTCATACGGCCAGCGTACCGGTGAGCCCCCGCCAGGACCCCGTCCCGCCGCTCACCGCTCGAACCGTTAGCCCATCCCGCTGGCGCGGATAGGAGGGGTCGGCCTCCAGCTTGCGGCGCAGCTGACGCGTCCTCGGGGCGCTCGGGCGGCGGGGCTCCCCCGTGGCCGCCGAGCGGCGGGGCTCCCCCCGTGGCCGCCGACGCCGCCCGCGCAGGTCCAGGGGGCGACGTCGCTCTCCCGCTCCAGCAGCGCCACCGCGTCCATGGCGAGGGTCTCGCGGACCCGCTCCAGCAGCGCCTCCAGGATCGTCTCGCCGCGCAGCACACTGCCCGCGAGGAAGGACAGCACCTCGGACTCGGCGCGCAGCCGGGCGGCCTGGTGGGTGCGGCGGGCGCCGAGGTCGACGACGGAGGCCACGGAGACGGCCACCGCCACGAAGATCGCCATGGCGACCAGGCAACGGGTTTCCGTTCACCCCTTTGGCGACGAGTGCCACCAGCGCGAAGACCGCGATCGTGGCGACGACGAAGGCCAGGTCGGCCATCGTGTGCTCCTAGAGGCTCGGGGGTGAACGGACCTCTACAGGAAACCCCCGACCGGACGGCGCCCGGCCTGGCGTTGACGGCTCCCATACGGCCATGGGCGCCCTCTTGACGCATTGCTGAGGCCGACGCCCCCTACCTGCGCACAGCGGTGGGCCGTACTCCGCAGAGAAGAGTACGGCCCACCGGTAAACGCCCGTATCAGGCCAGGCCCTGCGCCGGGGCTCAGCCGGATGCGAGCGAGCAGCCCGCCAGGGCGTCAAGACCGGAGGGGGCGGTCGAGCCCTGGCGGGAGATGGAGAGGACGATGCGGTCGATCGTCGAGACCCGCCTGTCCTTCAGCGGGCCGAGGATGGCGTTCTGCAACGGAAGGCCACGCGACATCTGATCACTCACCTCATTGAGGTCTGACAGGGGGCGTATTTGTTCTGCCCGCTCCCCGGCGCCGGGCGTGCTCAAGGTCTCGCGCCCATCAGTACGGGCCGTGTGAACCGAGTGTTCAACGCGGCCCGGGAAAAATGCCGAAGGGGCCCGGCGGCTTGGCCCCGGGCCCCTTCGGGCCTTGGCTGTCGTACCTCGCGGAAGCGGGTCAGCGCACCTCGCTGATCTCCGGGCCGCGCTGGAGCCGGTCGGCGCCGCCCGCGAACCGCGAGCCCTGCGCCTCCTCCTGCTGCACCCCGTCGGGCACCATCTGCGCGTCGTCCGGCAGCTTGAGCACGATCGGATCGCGCGGGGCCATCGGGCCCTCGCCGCGCACCACGACCGTGTCCTGGAAGATCGCCTCCAGCAGACTGCCGGTCTCGGGCTGCACCGCGCCCTGCCCGGAGATCACTCCGCGCAGGAACCAGCGCGGTCCGTCGACGCCGATGAAGCGAACCACCTGCACACCGTTCGTGCCGTCCGGCAGCTGCACCGGCACCTGGGCCCGCAGCTCCCAGCCGAGCGGGCCCTCGACCTCGTCCACGACGCCGCCCTGCTGGGTGATGCCGGTGGCGATCTCGTCCCGTACCTCGGCCCAGATGCCTTCCTTCTTGGGTGCGGCGAACCCCTGGAGCTGCACGGCGCTGTCCCGCAGCACCACGGTCGCGGCGACAATCGCGTCGCCCGCGACCTCCACCCGCAGCTCCATGCCCTCGACACCGGGCACGAACAGGCCGCCCAGGTCCACCCGGCCCTCGCCGGGCTCGCGCACCTCGGATACATCCCATGGGCCGTCGGGGCGCGGCGCCGGCGGCAGGCTCACCCGGCCGGCGTCCGCCTCCTCAGCGGTGTCCGCCGCGTCTTCCGCGTCCTCGGCCAACTCCTCGGAGGTGACGTCGATCGACTCGACGTCCTCCTTGCTGCGCTTGCGGCGACGTCCGAACACGTCATCGTCCTTCCCGGTCGGAACCGACCGAAGCGTATCCATTCCCACCCGTTGTGCCGTCCACGGCGGCATGACCGCCGGTGGACCCGAAGCCCCCCTCGGCCCGCGCCGACCCGGGAAGCTCCGCCACCTCGTGGAAGCGCACCTTCTCGACCTGCTGGACGACCAATTGGGCGACGCGGTCGAAGCGCTCGAACCGTACGCTCTCGCGCGGGTCGAGATTGACCACGATCACCTTGATCTCTCCACGGTACCCGGCATCGATGGTCCCCGGGGCATTCACCATGGCTACCCCGCAGCGGGCGGCGAGTCCGGACCTCGGATGCACGAAAGCGGCATACCCCTCCGGGAGCGCGATAGACACTCCGGTGGGCAGAACGGCCCGCTCGCCGGGGGCCAGTTCCGCGGCCTGCGTGGTGACGAGGTCGGCGCCGGCGTCACCGGGGTGGGCGTATGCGGGGACGGGCACCTGGGGGTCCACCCTGCGGATCAGCACATCCACGGGATCGGGGCTCATGGCTTCACCTCGAAAGCGCGCGCGACCTTGACCTGGTCCGGATCGGCGAGCGCCGCGTTGATCTCCTCCGACCGGCCGTTCTCGATGATGTGGTCGACCCGCACCTCTATGAAGAGCGCCTGTGCACGCAGCGCGAGCGGGCCGTCCGGGCCGCCGGTCCGGCCCGTGGCCACGCAGTAGATCTTGCGGCCGTACACGGCGGTCACCCGTGCTTCCAGGTGCAGCACCGTGCCGACGGGCACGGGCCGGAGGAAGTCCGTCTCCAGCCGCCCGGTCACGGCGATCACCCGCTGGATCCAGCACAGCGCCCCGAGCGTCTCGTCCAGCGCCGTGGCCAGCACTCCGCCGTGGGCCAGACCGGGAGCGCCCTGGTGGGCGGTGCGCACCGTGAACTCGGCGGTGGTGCTCACGCCCTCGCCCGCCCGCGCCCGCAGGCGCAGACCGTCCGGCTGGCTGTCGCCGCATCCGAAGCACTGGTCGTTGTGCGCGTCGAGGAGCTCCCCGGGCGCGGGCGCGCCGGGGTGGCGCACGGGTGCCGTGGCACCGTCCGGCGGCGTCAGCACTGTCGTTCTTCCACTCACAACGGCTGACCTTACCCGCGCGAACAGCCCGGGTTGGCGGCCATGCCAAGCTGATACGCATGGAGCCTTACGACGAACGCCTCACCGCGCCCCGTTCCTGGTGGTTCATCGCCTTTTTGATCGGGGTCTCCATGGCGTTGATCATGCTGCCGTTCGGCACCCTGCCGATGCTCGGCGGGCTGATCGGCGGTGCGGCGCTGGCCAGTGTCGCGGTGAGTTCGTACGGCTCGGCACGGGTGCGGGTGGTGGCGGGCTCGCTGGTGGCGGGAGACGCCCGGATCCCGGTGTCGGCCCTGGGGACCTCCGAGGTGCTGGACGCCGCCGAGGCGGCCGCCTGGCGCACGCACAAGGCCGATCCGCGGGCCTTCATGCTGCTGCGCAGCTATATCCCGACCGCGCTGCGGGTGGACGTCACCGATCCCGAGGACCCGACCCCGTACGTCTATGTCTCGACGCGGGACCCCGAGGGCCTCGCCGCCGCGCTCGCGGCCGTGCGCTCCTAGCGGGGTCAAACCCCCCGGGGGCTCACTCGGCCGGGGGCTCCAGGGCGCCCAGGGCGCCCCAGGGGACCTGCTGGACGCGCAGATCCTTGCGGACCTTGCCCGCGAGCTTCCTGGTGTCGCGCCGGTTCATCGCGGCGCCGACGGCCGCGCCGACCATGAAGGGCGCCAGGACCGGCAGATTCCGGAAACTGCGCTTGAGGACCTGCTGGCGCAGCTCGCGCTTCATCTGGACGCCCAGGGCGGCGTTGACGGTCGCCGGCACGGTGACGTCGATACCGCGCTCCTCGGCCCACGCGCCGAGATAGGCCGTGGCGCGCTGGCGCACGGTGCCGGGCGCACGCAGGCCGTAGACCTCGTGCAGCTCGGCGATGAGCTTGATCTCTATGGTGGCGACGCCGACGATCTCGGCGGCCAGCTCGGTGGGCATGGCGGGCGGGGCCGGCAGCATCGCCGCGGCACCGACGCCCGCACCCACGGTGGAGGTGCCGTTCGCGGCACCGGCCACCAACTTGTCCGCGATCTCCTCCGGGCCGAGTCCGGGGAACTGCTTGCGCAGGGTCGCGAGGTCGCGGACCGGAATGCGTGGAGCGTTCGCGATGATCCGGTCGGCGACCGCGTAAACCCCCGCTCTCGCACGCTCACCACCCCGTCGGACGCCACGGCCGATGGCGGTCGCGAGCGAGGCCATCCGGCCTCGCTCGACATGCGCCTCGCTCACGTCGCCGTGCTCCGCCTCCACGCCTGCTCCGCGGCTTATGCCGCGCAGTCGCGGCAGATCGGCTGGCCGTTCTTGGTCTCGGCGGCCAGCTGGCTGCGGTGGTGGACCAGGAAGCAGCTCATGCAGGTGAACTCGTCCGCTTGGCGGGGCAGCACCCGTACGGACAGCTCCTCGTTCGAGAGGTCCGCACCGGGCAGTTCGAGCCCCTCGGCCTGCTCGAACTCATCCACGTCGACGGTCGACGCGGACTTGTCGTTCCTCCGGGCCTTCAGTTCCTCGATGCTGTCCTCGTTGACATCATCATCGGTCTTGCGTGGAGTGTCGTAATCCGTTGCCATGTCGCCTCTCCCCCTCTGGGTGTCTGCGGTGTCTCCAGCGCACGTAACGCGTGAGAGGCCGGACTTGTGCCCGACCTGAGGCGGAGATTTTGCCTCACATCAAGGTCTGTTACTCAATCGACACCCAACCGCACCCCTGAAGAGGTGATCGGGTTGGATGGCCATCGGGACCGTACACGGTCCGAATGTGGCACTCGCGCGCGCCATGACGTGTACTTCCCGTGATCACGGCCCCTGAAAACCCGGATTTTCCCGGCTTTCCGTCAACCGTGACGGTCACGCAGAGTATATGGCTGGAAAATCGTCCATGTGATCGATCACACACGATACCGCTGGTGGGCGGATCACGAAAATTCCGCCCAAAGCGAAGACATCCCCGACGGTACCGCAGCTTCCGGCTCCCGGCCTCGGCTCCTGGCCTCAGACCGGCAGCACCACCCGCATCACGAGCCCCCCGCCCTCGCGCGGCTCCGCCACGATCCTGCCGCCGTGGGCGCGCGCCACGGAGCGCGCGATCGACAGCCCGAGGCCGACGCCCTTGTCGCTGCCGGTGCGCTCGGTGCGGAGCCTGCGGAAGGGCTCGAAGATGTTCTCCATCTCGTAGGCGGGAACCACCGGACCGGTGTTCGAGACCACCAGCACCGCCTGACCCTGCTGCATCTCGGTGGTGACCTCGACCGAGCCGCCGTCCCCGATGTTGTAGCGCACCGCGTTCTGGACGAGGTTCAGCGCGATCCGCTCCAGCAGGACGCCATTGCCCTGGACCACCGCGGGCCCCCGGACGCCCCGTACCTCCACGCCCTTGGCCTCCGCCTCCGCGCGGAGCTGCTCCAGCGCCTGGGAGGCCACCTCGGCGAGGTCGACCGGCTTGCGGTCGACGATCTCGTTGTCGCTGCGGGCCAGTAGCAGCAGGCCCTCCACCAGCTGCTCGCTGCGCTCGTTGGTGGCCAGCAGGGTCTTGCCGAGCTGGACCAGCTCCGGGGGCGCCTGCGGGTCGGAGAGCTGCACCTCCAGCAGCGTGCGGTTGATCGCCAGCGGGGTGCGCAGCTCATGCGAGGCGTTGGCGACGAACCGCTGCTGGGCGGTGAACGCCCGGTCCAGCCGCTCCAGCATCTCGTCGAAGGTGTCGGCCAGTTCCTTGAGCTCGTCGTCCGGGCCGTCCAGCTCGATCCGGCGGGACAGGTCCGACCCCGCCACCTGGCGCGCCGTACGGGTGATCCGGCCGAGCGGCGAGAGCACCCGCCCGGCCATGGCGTAACCGAACGCGAAGGCGATGACGGACAGGCCCAGAAGGGCTATCAGGGAGCGGCGCAGCAGCCCGTCAAGGGCCAGCTGCCGCTGCTCCTTCATGCAGGTGTTCAGGACCGCGTTGAACTCGTCGGAGCGGCTCTGGCCGATGATCTCGGGACAGGTGTTGTTGGTCGGCTGCACACTGCCGCCGACCAGCTTGAACGGCAGCTCGTTTCCCACGTGCAGGGCCTGCGCGGCCAGCAGATAGATGATCGTCAGCAGCATCACCCCGGCGATCAGGAACATCCCCCCGTACAGCAGGGTCAGCCGTATCCGGATGGTGGGGCGCAGCCAGGGGTTGGGGCGCGAGCCGTGCTGCGGATCCCAGCTGGGCTTCGGTGGCGCCGTCGGCGGAAGCGGAGTCGTCGCCATGCCGGATCAGATCCGGTAGCCCGAGCCGGGGACGGTGACGATCACCGCGGGCTCGCCGAGCTTGCGGCGCAGCGTCATCACGGTCACCCGGACGACGTTGGTGAACGGGTCGGTGTTCTCGTCCCACGCCTTCTCCAGCAGCTGCTCGGCGGAGACCACGGCGCCCTCGCTGCGCATGAGCACTTCGAGGACCGCGAACTCCTTCGGCGCCAGCTGAATCTCCTTGCCGTCCCGGAACACCTCACGGCGGTTGGGGTCCAGCTTGATCCCGGCGCGCTCCAGGACGGGCGGCAGGGCGACGGTGGTACGGCGGCCGAGCGCCCGGACGCGCGCGATCAGCTCGCTGAAGGCGAAGGGCTTGGGCAGATAGTCGTCCGCGCCGATCTCCAGGCCCTCGACCCGGTCGCTGACGTCGCCGGCGGCGGTGAGCATCAGGACCCGGGTGGGGATGCCGAGTTCGACGATCTTGCGGCAGACGTCGTCGCCGTGGACGAGGGGCAGGTCCCGGTCGAGGACGACGACGTCGTAGTCGTTGACGGCGATGCGCTCCAGGGCGGCGGCTCCGTCATACACGACGTCGACGGCCATGGCCTCCCGGCGCAATCCGGTGGCCACCGCATCGGCGAGCAGTTGCTCGTCCTCGACGACGAGTACGCGCACGTCGTTAGTCCTTCCCTCATTGCCGCAGTGGGCGTGATCTCGCCAAACTCGATGAGCGTTCGGCGCCTCCATCCTGCCTCGAAGTCTCATAAACCGGCGGTAAGAGGGACCCGGGGACCGACTTCATGATCACTAAGGATTCTTTTGGTCCGGAGGTTTCCGCTCCGAGCGGGGTGGGGAGGACGACTGCACACCCCGCGATCACGCCCTGTATGTGGCATCCCATGACGCCGCAGCCACCCTCAGGGATCACGCACGTGATCGCTCCCGCCGTCGGCACACCCCCGTGCCACCGACCCACGACGAGGGGGCGCACCATGGACGCGTTCACCGCAGGCATTCTGCAGCGTATAGAGACCACCCAGTCCGACCTCACTCGTGCCCGCGAGACGGGCGATGAGTTCCTCGCCGACGTGGAGCTGGCGGAGCTGGAAGACCTCCGTCGGCTGGCCGCCGAGCACGGCGTCGAAGTCAGCGCCGCTTGATCCACGCTTGATCCAGTTGTAGTTCGTACTTCGGATCCCGGTCCGGATCCAGACCGCTCTTCCGAAGAACGACCCGTCACACCACGCCGAAGCGCCCCGGTGCCCTCCTGACACCGGGGTGCTTCGCGTGTGCCGGGTGACGGTTCAGTCGTGCCAGGCGCCCAGGTCGTCCAGAAGCCGCTGCAGCGGCTCGAAGAGGCCGGGGGGTGCGGCGATCGTGAGCTCCCCGGAGGCGGGGACACCCGGCCGCCCGCCGGTGAGCGCGCCCGCCTCGCGGGCTATGAGGGCGCCGGCCGCGTAGTCCCACGGATTGATCCCGCGCTCGTAGTAGGCGTCGAGCCGGCCGCAGGCCACATCGCACAGATCGATGGCGGCCGACCCGCCGCGCCGGATGTCGCGCACCTGGGGCAGCAGTTCGTGGAGGACCCTGGCCTGGCCGACGCGCCGCTCTCGTACATAGCCGAAGCCGGTGGCGATCAGTGACTGCTCGAGGGCGGGCGCGGGGCGGCAGCGGACCGGCTCCCCGTTGGTGTGGGCGCCCTGGCCGAGGACCGCGTGGT
Source organism: Streptomyces sp. NPDC005393 (assembly GCF_040606675.1). NCBI lineage: Bacteria > Bacillati > Actinomycetota > Actinomycetes > Kitasatosporales > Streptomycetaceae > Streptomyces > Streptomyces sp. NPDC005393. The sequence continues at coordinate 355,779 of NZ_JBEXFG010000002.1, forward strand.
ACGTCTCGCCGCGCATCGGGGCCGTCACGACGCCGACGACCGTCTCGCCGTCCTTCTCGGCGGCGATGCTGACCGCCCAGGACGGCAGGCCGTAGAGGTAGTTCACCGTCCCGTCGATCGGGTCGATCACCCAGCGGATCCCGCTGCTGCCCTTACTGTCCGCGCCCTCCTCGCCCAGCAGACCGTCGTGCGGACGGTGCCGGCCGAGGAAGTCGGTGATCAGCTTCTCGGCGGCGATGTCCATCTCGGTGACGACGTCGATCGGGCTGGTCTTGGTGGCGGCCACGCCGAGGTCGGCCGGGCGGCCGTCGCGCAGCAGGTCCCCCGCCCTGCGGGCGACCTCCAGCGCCAGATCGAGGAGTTCGGTCGTGAGGGGGTCGGTCATCGTGCTCCTTAGCGGATTACCCGGATATGCGAGCGGCGCCGACGGCGGTGGCGGGCCGGGGACGGGGGCGGGCCGTGCTCAGTCGGCACCCGCGGCGGCGGGCCGCCCCGACCGGGCCGGGCAGCAGCCCGCCGGGCAGAGGTCGTGGCTCGCTCCCAGGGAGCCCAGGGCGCACCGCTCGGGGGTGACGGCCGCCCGGCCCTCGACGAAGCGCTCGGTGGTCGCGCGCTCCAGCACCAGATCGCGCACCGCCGAAGCGAACCGCGGATCGGCGCCGACGGTCGAGGCACGGGCGACCGGCAGCCCGAGCTCGGCGGCCTTGGCCGTGGCCTCGGTGTCGAGGTCGTACTTGACCTCCATGTGGTCCGAGACGAAGCCGATCGGGATCATGACGGCGGCGGGCGCGCCCTCGCCGTGCAGCTCTTCGAGGTGATCGCAGATGTCCGGCTCCAGCCAGGGGATGTGCGGGGCGCCGCTGCGCGACTGGTAGACGAGGCGCCAGGGGTGGTCGGCGCCGGTCTGCTCGCGCACCGCGCCGGCGATCAGCCGGGCGACATCGAGGTGCTGGGCCACATACGCGCCGCCCTCCCCGTGGTCCTCCACGGGGCCGGAGGTGTCCGCGGCGGCGGTCGGGATGGAGTGCGTGGTGAAGGCGAGATGCGCCCCGGCGCGCAGCCCCTCGGGCAGCTCGGCGAGCGCGGCCAGCGTCGCGTCGACCATGGGCTGTACGAAGCCGGGGTGGTTGAAGTAGTGCCGCAGCTTGTCGACGCGCGGCAGCGGAAGACCCTCGCCCTCCAGGGTGGCCAGCGCGTCCGCGAGGTTCTCGCGGTACTGACGGCAGCCGGAGTACGAGGCGTACGCGCTGGTGGCCAGCACCAGGATGCGACGGTGACCGTCGGTGACCATCTCGCGCAGGGTGTCGGTCAGATAAGGCGCCCAGTTGCGGTTGCCCCAGTAGACCGGCAGCTCCAGGCCGTGCTCCGCGAAGTCCTTGCGCAGCGCCTGCAGCAGCTCGCGGTTCTGGGCGTTGATCGGGCTGACCCCGCCGAAGAGGAAGTAGTGCCGGCCGACCTCCTTCAGCCGCTCGCGCGGGATGCCCCGCCCGCGCGTCACGTTCTCCAGGAACGGCACGACGTCCTCCGGGCCCTCGGGCCCGCCGAAGGAGAGCAGCAGCAGGGCGTCGTAGGGAGCGGGAGATGGCTGTACTGACTGATCCGGCATGCTCCCGATCCTGCCACCAGCCTCTGACAGGCGGGAAATGGCCCTGCGCGGCCCGCGGGATGCCCGTAAGCTGTATCAGCTTCTACGATCCTTACCCTGCTCACCGGCGGAGCCCTGCTGTGTCCACTCCCGGCCCTTACCGCGCGATCTTCGCCGCCCCCGGCTCCAAGGCCTTTTCCGCGGCCGGTTTCGTGGGGCGGATGACCCTGTCGATGACGGGCATCGGCCTGGTCACGATGGTCTCCGAACTGACCGGCCGGTACGGGCTCGCGGGCGCGCTGTCGGCCACGCTCGCGCTCTCCGCGGCCGCCATCGGCCCGCAGCTCTCCCGGCTCGTCGACCGGCACGGCCAGCGCCGGGTGCTGCGCCCGGCGACCCTGGTCGCGCTCGCCGCCATCGCCGGGCTGCTGCTGAGCGCGCACCGGGGCTGGCCGGACTGGACGCTGTTCGCCTTCGCCGCCTCGGCGGGCTGTGTGCCGAGCGTGGGCTCCATGGTGCGGGCCCGCTGGGCGGCGGTCCACCAGGACGCGCCGCGTGAGCTGCACGCCGCGTACGCCTGGGAGTCCATCGTCGACGAGGCGTGCTTCATCCTCGGCCCGGTCATCTCGATCGGCCTGTCCACGGCCTGGTTCCCGGAGGCGGGCCCGCTGCTGGCCGCCTGCTTCCTGGCCGCCGGGGTCTTCTCGCTCACCGCGCAGCGCGCCACCGAGCCGGTGCCGCATCCGCGTGAGCACCACACCGGCGGCTCGGCGCTGCGCTCGCGCGGGCTCCGGGTGCTGGTGGCCACCTTTGTGGCGATCGGCGCGATCTTCGGGGCGGTGGACGTGGTGACGGTCGCCTTCGCGGAGGACGAGGGCCACAAGGCCGCGGCGAGTCTGGTGCTCGCGGTGTACGCGCTGGGCTCGTGTCTGGCGGGCGCGGTCTTCGGGCTGCTGCGCCTCGGGGGATCGGTGTCCCGCCGGTGGTTGCTGGGTATTTGTGCGATCGCCGTGAGTATGATCCCCCTCCAACTGGTCGGGAATCTGCCGTTCCTGGCCGTGGCGCTCTTTGTCGCGGGCCTGTCCGTCGCACCGACGATGGTCACCACCATGGCCCTCGTCGAACGGCACGTACCACGCGCGCATCTGACCGAGGGCATGACCTGGGTGAGCACCGGGCTCGCGGTCGGCGTGGCGCTCGGCTCGTCGGCCGCCGGCTGGGTGGTCGACGCCGCCGGAGCCCGCGCGGGGTACGCGGTGCCGGCCGTGGCCGGGGCGCTCGCGGCGGCGGTGGCGTTCCCCGGGTACCGCCGGCTCCGGCCGGCGCCACAGCGGGAGGGGTCGGCGGATGGCCGTCAGGACCGTAAAGACCGTGCGGAGCAGCGTGTGGCGTAACTGGGCGGGGAATGTGACCGCCCGGCCGGTACGGAGCGTGGCCCCTTCGTCCACCCAGGAGCTGGCCGAGGCGGTGCGCCGGGCGGCGGCGGACGGGCTGAAGGTGAAGCCGGCCGGCACCGGCCACTCCTTCACCACCGCGGCGGCCACCGACGGTCTGCTGATACGCCCCGACCGTCTGGTGGGCGTCCGTGAACTGGACCGCGAGGCCGGAACCGTGACCGTCGCGGCCGGCACCCCGCTCAAGCAGCTCAACGAGACGCTGGCGGCCCACGGTCTGTCGCTCACCAATATGGGCGACATCATGGAGCAGACCGTGGCCGGGGCCACCTCCACGGGCACCCATGGGACCGGCCGCGACAGCGCCTCGATCGCCGCCCAGATCAGGGGGATCGAGCTGGTGACGGCGGACGGCTCGGTGCTGCGCTGCTCGGCACGGGAGAACCCGGAGATCTTCGCGGCCGCCCGGATCGGGCTGGGCGCGCTCGGCGTGGTCAGCGCGATCACCTTCGGCGTGGAGCGGGAGTTCCTGCTCACGGCGCGCGAGGAGCCCATGCCCTTCGACCGCGTGATGGCGGACTTCGAGCAACTCGCGGCCGAGAACGAGCACTTCGAGTTCTACTGGTTCCCGCACACCGGCAACTGCAACACCAAGCGCAACAACCGTAGTACGGGCCCCGCCGCCCCGGTCGGCCGCGTCAGCGGCTGGGTCGACGACGAGCTGCTCTCCAACGGCATCTTCCAGGTGGCCTGTTCGGTGGGCCGGGCGGTCCCCGCCACCATCCCCGGTATCGCCAAGATCTCCAGCCGCGCCCTGTCCGCCCGCAGCTATACGGACATCCCGTACAAGGTCTTCACCAGCCCGCGCCGGGTCCGCTTCCTGGAGATGGAGTACGCGGTACCGCGCGAGGCCGCGGTCACGGCACTGCGCGAGCTCAAGGCGACCGTCGAGCGGTCCGGGCTGCGGGTCGGCTTCCCGGTGGAGGTGCGCACCGCGCCCGCCGACGACATCCCGCTGTCCACCGCCTCCGGCCGGGACACCGCGTACATCGCCGTCCATCTCTACCGGGGCACCCCGCACCGGGCGTACTTCACGGCGGCCGAGCAGATCATGACCGCGCACGGCGGCCGGCCGCACTGGGGCAAGCTGCACAGCCGCGACGCCGCCTATCTGGCCGGGGTCTATCCGCGATTCGGCGAGTTCACGGCGGTACGCGACCGGCTCGACCCGGACCGGCTGTTCGCCAACGACTATCTGCGCCGGGTGCTCGGCGACTGAGGCGGCTCACTGCCCGGCGGTGACGTCCGGCTGGGGCGTGGTGCTGCCCGTGCCGGCCGTACCACTGTCGGTGGCGCCACCCGACGGGGTCCAGGACGGGGCCGGGGTGGCGGGCGCGGAGGTGCCGGGCGTGCTCCGGTCCGTGGCACCGCTTCCGCCGCCGGAGCCCGTGCCGGTGCCGGACGATCCGGAGGGGCTCGGCGTCGAGGTCGCGGTACCGGACGCGCCGCCGCCGCGGGAGGTGCGCGAGGCCGGGGCGTCACCGTTCCGGGACGAGTCCGGGGACGGCGTCGTCGAGTCCCGGCGCGAGGAGGCCGGGGCGGGCTTCGAGCCCGATGACCCCGACGAACCGGTCACGCTTTCACTGACGGTCGTACCGCCGCCGTCACCGCCCCAGACATTGGAGACCGGACCGCCGGAGAACCACTCGATCCCCGTGATCGCGCTCATCGCGACGGCGAAGACGGCGAGCGCCCCGAGGATGGGGCGCTTCGCACCGCGCAGCCGGGTGCCGTGCGTGGTCGGCTCGCCGTACTCACCGGGAGCAACGGGCTCCGCTCCCGGCGCGGGCGCCGCGGCGCCGCGGCGGCCACGCCCCTTCGGCCGCGTCTGGACCCGCACCTCCTTGATCTGCTCACCGGTGCGCCGGAACAGATGCTGGAAGACGGTGCCGCCCGCGGTCGCCACCACGCTCACCACGCCCGCGCCGATGATCGTCCCGTAGACGCCGAGCTTGGAGGCGAGCACCGCGGCGGCCACGGCGGCCAGCGCGCTCCCGGCGACCTGGGGGACGTTCAGCTCCAGCCGCCTGTTCGTGTGTTGCCCGTCGCTCTCGGACTTGCCGTACATCTCCCGCCCTTGCTTGGACATTCGTTCCACCCCGCAGAGGGAAGTGACCGATAAACGAAGCGGATCGTTCCGATTCTGACGTTTCTGTGAAACTTCCCACCCACATCGCGTGCTACTTCGAAGGATTGGGCGTCCGATCCCCGTGCCGCCCGGGAACTCGGCTGGCGCGCCGCTCCACCCGGGCGGCCCGAATGGAGTACTGTGGCGAGCCCTGGTCCCGCTGTCCCGTCCGGCCGCCCGGACCCAACGGGAGGGGCCGAATGGCGGCAACCAACCGGCCCGGGCAACTCGGCAAAGTTGTGGCAGGCTGCACCCGGGCAGGTCACACTCGTCTAGCGGGAGAGCAGCGACGCAACCGTGACGTCGGCAGGCACCACCCGGGAGGTCCCCATGCCCGAACTGCGTGTCGTGGCCGTCAGCAACGACGGCACACGGCTGGTGCTCAAGGCTGCGGACAGCACGGAGTACACACTTCCCATCGACGAGCGACTGCGCGCCGCGGTGCGCAATGACCGCGCTCGGCTCGGCCAGATCGAGATCGAGGTCGAGAGCCATCTGCGGCCCCGTGACATCCAGGCCCGTATACGCGCCGGCGCCACGGCCGAAGAGGTCGCGCAGATGGGGGGCATCCCCGTCGACCGCGTGCGCCGCTTCGAGGGCCCGGTGCTCGCGGAGCGCGCCTTCATGGCCGAGCGCGCCCGCAAGACCCCCGTGCGCCGCCCCGGCGAGAACACCGGACCGCAGCTCGGCGAGGCCGTCGCGGAGCGGCTGCTGCTGCGCGGCGCCGAGAAGGACACCGCGCAGTGGGACTCCTGGCGGCGCGACGACGGCACCTGGGAGGTGCTGCTGGTCTACCGGGTCGCCGGTGAGCCGCACTCGGCGAGCTGGACCTACGACCCGCCCCGGCGGCTGGTCCAGGCGGTGGACGACGAGGCGCGGGCGCTGATCGGCGAGGCCGATGACACGCCCGAGCCGAGCTTCCCGTTCGTGCCGCGCATCGCCCGGCTGCCACGCGACCGGGACAGAGAAAGAGACCGCGACCGTGCGTCGCCCGAGCACCTCGGCGACGAGAACGAGCCGGCGTCCGCAGCGATGGACGACGGTTTCGGCGGCGAGCGGGACTCGCTCACCAGTCTGCTGGAGGCCGTGCCCAACTTCCGGGGGGACATGGTCGTGCCCGAGGCGCCGGTCGCACCGGCGCCTCTGCCGGACGAGCCCGCCGAGGAAGCTGAGGCCGTCGAGCCGCCCGCCCCGGCGGCGAGTGCGGGTTCGGCGTACGCCGATGTGCTGATGCCGCGTTCGGTTGCGGGCCACCGCGACCGGCTGACCGGTACGACCGACCGCCAGGCGGAGGCGGACGGCGTCCGTCCGGGCCGCCGGGCGGCGGTGCCGAGCTGGGACGAGATCGTCTTCGGTACACGCCGGAAGAAGCAGGAGTAGCCGCCGGGCGCGCTCCCGCTCGCTGTATCCCGTTCTGTGGGCCCTGCCATCTCCTGGCAGGGCCCACAGACGCGCTCAGCCCGGCTGGGGGCCCGTGGCCACCGGACGGCCGCCGGCGGCGGACCACTCGCTCCAGGAACCGACGTACAGGGCCGCCGGAATGCCCGCGACGGCCAGCGCCAGCACCTCATGCGCGGCGGAGACGCCCGAGCCGCAGTAGACCCCCACCTCTGCGTCCCGGGTGGCACCCAGCGCCGCGAAGCGCTCGGCCAGCCGGTCGGCGGGCAGGAAGTGACCGTCGCCGGTCGCGTTGTCCACCGTGGGGGCCGAGACCGCGCCCGGGATATGGCCGGCGACGCGGTCGATCGGCTCGACGTCGCCCCGGTAGCGCTCGGCCGCCCGTGCGTCCAGCAGCACCCCGCGCCGCGCGAGCGCCGCCGCGTCGTCCGCTTCCAGCAGCGGAAGGGCCCCGGGCTCCGGGACGAAGTCGCCCTCGGGCTCGGCGGGGGCGTCGGTGGTCAGGGAGCCGCCGTTCGCCGTCCAGGCGGGCAGACCTCCGTCGAGTACCCGTACGGACGGATGCCCCGCCCAGCGCAGCAGCCACCACGCGCGCGCCGCCGCCCACCCCTGTCCGCCGTCGTACGCCACCACGCGCCGCTCGCGGCCGACCCCGGCCCGACGCATCGCGGCTGCGAACGCGGAAAGATCGGGCAGCGGATGGCGGCCCGCCGGCCCGGCCGGGCCCGCGAGCTCGGTGTCGAGGTCGACGTAGACGGCACCGGGCAGATGCCCCGCCTCGTACGCGGGGCGGCCGGGTGGGCCGCCGAGCTGCCAGCGCACGTCAAGCAGGAGCGGGGGCTGCTCCCCCACCCATTCGCTCATGAGATCGGATGCGGTGATGATGGCATTCATGGGAACCATCCTTACGTAGATATCCTTGCGACATTTGGACGACCCAATCACCCCACGTACTGCTGATGGCCACACGACCGCAATGAAGCCGAAACGGATATGCGGTGGTAAATCGGGCATTCTCCTGCGGGAACCCGCGAATTGCGGTGCGGCCGGGGCGCGCTGTGCGACAGGTGGTGCAAATATCTGTCGGGCCCCCCGCAGCACCTCCGCACGACGCCCCGCGCCGCCGACCGGCCCGGGGCCGCACGGCCACGACGATGATGGTCCGAGGAGAGATTGACGTATGACCGAGGCAGCGACTCGGCGCACACCGGGCACGCCCTGCTGGACGAGTCTCATGGTGCACAGCCTTGCCGCGACACAGGACTTCTATCACGCCCTGTTCGGCTGGGAGTTCACACCGGGCCCACAACAGCTCGGCGCGTACGTCCGGGCGGCCCAGGGCGGACGGCCGGTCGCCGGGTTGAGCGAGCTGCCTCCGGAACGCCACCTGCCGGTGGCCTGGATGACCTATCTGGCGTCCGACGACGCCGATGAGACCGCGGAGATGATCCGCGCCTGCGGCGGCACCGTCGCGGTGGGCCCGCTGGACGCGGACGAGTCCGGCCGGATGCTGATCGCCTCCGATCCGGAGGGCGCCGTGTTCGGGGTGTGGCAGCAGGGCGAGTACGCGGAGGCGAGCGAGTCCGGGGCGCCGGGCACCCCGGTGTGGCACGAGTTGATGACCCGCGACTCCACCGGGGTCGTGAAGTTCTACCGGATGGTCTTCGGCTACCAGGCGGAGTCGGCGCCCTCGCCCGACTCCGGCTGCCGGACGCTGCGTCTGGACGGGCGGCCGGTGTGCGCGCTCCAGAGCGTGGGCAGCGCCCTGCCGCGCGACCGTGGACCGCACTGGATGACGCACTTCGCGGTGGCGGACGTGGACGACGCGGTGCGCCGGGTGATCTCGTCGGGCGGCCGGGTGGTGCGACCGCCGTCGGACGGCAGGGCCGGGCGCACGGCCACGGTGGCGGACCCGGAGGGCGCCGCCTTCACCGTCGTCCAGGCCGGTCGCCGATGACGGCGCGGCGACGCGTGGCCTAGGCCGGCGGGCCGGAGAGCGAGTCGACCGGCAGCACATCGGGTGACAGGGCGGCGGCGTGCGCTCCTGCGGCCGTCATCCGGCGCCGGTGGTGGCGGCGGCACAGCACCTCGTAACCGACCTCGCTCTCCGGCTGGTTGACATCCCCGACGACGACCTGGGCGCCCTCGACGACCATCCGGCCGCCGACGGTACGGGCGTTGTGCGTCGCCCGCGCGCCGCACCAGCACAACGCCTCGACCTGCAGCACCTCCACCCGGTCGGCGAGCTCGACCAGGCGCTGTGAGCCCGGGAAGAGTTTGCTGCGGAAGTCGGTGGTGATACCGAAGGCGAAGACGTCCACGTCCAGATCGTCCACGACGCGGGCGAGTTGGTCGATCTGGAGCGGGGCGAGGAACTGCGCCTCGTCCACGATCACATAGTCGGCGCGGCCCCCGGCCGTCAGCACCCCGACCACATGGGCATAGAAGTCCAGGTCCTCGCCCGCCTCGACCGCCTCGGTGACCAGACCGAGCCGCGAGGAGAGCTTGCCCTCCCCCGCCCGGTCGTCCCGGGTGTAGATCATCCCTTGGAGCCCGCGCGCCGAGCGGTTGTGCTCGATCTGCAGAGCGAGGGTGCTCTTTCCGCAGTCCATGGTTCCGGAGAAGAACACCAGCTCGGGCATGGGGGTGGCAGCGCCTTTCGTACGGAACGGGGGAAGGAGCGAGGGGAAGAGGCGCGGGAGGGACCGCTCAGGAGCGTACTTCGAGGAGCGGCACCAGCTGCTCCACCGGGGTCATCGAACCGTGCAGCCCGACCATCGTGGACTCCTTCGGCTCGGTCTCCGAGGCGACGATCGCGACGTCCTGACACGCGGCGGCCACCACATCGCCGATCCGCCGGTACACCCGGTCGTCCACGCCCTTGCCGCCGCCGTCGCCACCGCCGGGCCGCCCGAACCAGCCCGCCTCGATGGCCTCGTCACGGCTCGCCACCCACATCCGCTCCCCCAGCACCTCGCGCCATACGGCCAGCACATCGCCGGCGGCGCCGGGGACCGCGTACACATGCCGGGCGCGGCCCTCGCCACCCAGCAGCGCGACGCCCGCCCGCAGCTCCCAGTCCTCGTCGAAGTCGATGCGCGACTCGGGGTCGAAGGGGATGTCGATCATGCCGTGGTCGGCGGTGACGTAGAGCACGGCGCGGGGCGGGAGGCGCTCGGCGAGCCGCTGGGCCAGCCGGTCGACGTAGCGCAGTTGGTCACGCCACTCTTCGGAGTCCACGCCGAAGCGATGACCCTTGCCGTCCACTTCGCTGTAGTACGTGTAGACGAGCGAGCGACCCGCGGCGCCGAGCTGCTCGGCCGCGAGATCCATCCGCTCCTCGCCGGAGAGCCGGCCGTGGAAGGTGCCGCCGCTCAGCGCGATCTTGGTGAGCGGGGTCTCCTCGAAGGTCGGGGCGGAGACCTGGCAGGTGTGCACGCCCGCGGCGTCGGCGCGCTGGAAGACGGTCGGATACGGCTGCCAGGCGTGCGGATCCGTCCAGGGCTGCCAGCGCAGCTGGTTCATCAGGGCGCCGGTGGCGGGATTGACCACCGTATAGCCGGGCAGGCCGTGGGCGCCGGGGGGCAGGCCCGTGCCGACCGAGGCGAGCGACGTCGCGGTGGTGGACGGGAAGCCCGCGGTGAGCGGCGCCCCCGTGCGGTTCAGCGAGCTGGGCAGCAGCGAGGTCAGAAAGGGCGCCTCGGCGGGGTGGGCGCGCAGCAGCTCCCAGCCGAGGCCGTCGATCAGGAAGACGCAGACGCGGTCGGCGGGCGCGAGGGCGAGCCCGGAGGCGAGCCCCGGGACCTCCTGGCCCGTGCCGACGGCGGGCAGCAGATCGGCGAGCGACCCGGTGCCGTAGCGCGGTGCGGGGGCGGAACGGGGGTCGAGCAGGGCGGGCTCGGGCCAGAGGGAGCCGGTGGCGGTGGGGCCGGTGGCGGAGCCGGACATCAGCGGCCGGCGTCCGGCGTGGCCGCGGTGGCCTCGGAGAGTGCCTGGGCGAAGACGAGGGTCTGGCGGACGCTGTCGGGGCCGTCGCCCGCCTCGCTGACGCGCAGGCTCAGGTCGTCGGCGGTGGAGGAGCCGGTGTAGCCGTGGTCGGCCTCGCAGTTGGGGTCGCCGCAGGCGGCGGGCTCCAGGTCGAGGCGGCTGACCGCCCCCCAGCCGATGGTGAGCACGACCTCGCGGGGCAGCGTGCCCGGGGTGTACGACTCGGGGTTGGCGACGACCCGGCTGAGCACGACCGAGGAGATCCGCTGGAGCTTCACGGACTCGGTGGAGGTGGTGGCGTACGGCGACGGGGAGGTGCCGTCCGCGGCCTGCTCGTCGGTGTGGCTGACGATGAAGCGATGGTCGGTGAGGACGAGGACCGTGACATGGCGGCGGACCTCGTTGGCGTCGAACGTGGTCTCCTGGTGGACCAGGTACGACACGATGGGCTCACCGCCCACGGCGGCCTCCACCGCCTCGGCAACGAGTGCCGGGTAATAGCCGCTGCGCTCGATCGCCGCGCGCAGCCCCTGGGTCGTCGTACCGGTCTTCGCCATGTGCACCATCCTACGGGCCCGTACCGACACCGGCGCCCATGCCCGCCACGGTCCGGACGGGCCTGCGGGCGCTGTCAGTAGGCGGGCAGGTGGCGCGGGCCGAGGTCGGTGCGCACGGGCGGCGGCGCGAGGCGCGCGGACGCGCCGAGCACGGACAGGCCCCGCTGGGCGACGACGACCGGTTCGAGGTGGACGGCGACCACCTCGGGATGGTCGTCCACCAGCCGGGACACCCGCAGCAGCAGCTCTTCGAGCGCCGCGGTGTCGACGGGCTTGGAGCCCCGCCAGCCGAAGAGGAGCGGCGCGGTCCGGATGGACCGGATCAGCCCGGCGGCGTCCCGGTCGGTGGCGGGAACGAGGCGGTGGGCGGTGTCGCCGAGCAGCTCGGAGGGGGCGCCCGCCAGCCCGAAGGAGAGCACGGCCCCGGCGGCGGGGTCGATGGCGGCCCGTACGACGGTGTCGATGCCGCGCGGCGCCATCCGCTGCACGACCAGCCCCAGCTCCTCGGGCGGGCCGAGGTAGTCGGTCAACTCGGTGTAGGCGCGGCGCAGTTCCGCCTCGCTGCCGAGGTCGAGCCGTACGCCGCCCAGGTCGGTGCGGTGGCGCAGATGGGGGGCGGTGGGCTTGAGCGCGACCGGGAAGCCGAGCCGCACGGCGGCGCGGACGGCGGTGCCGGGGTCGGGCGCGGGGAGGGCGGGCAGCACGCTGACGCCGTAGCGGGCGAGAAGGCGCTGGGTGTCCGCGGCGGAGAGCTCGACACCGGTCTCCTCGGCCCCGGCCTCGCCGGGGATCCCGTCCGGCGCCGTGGGCTCCGGACGCGGGGCGCCGTCGGCCGGGGCGAGCAGCACCTCGATATCGGCGGCGGCCCCGGCCTCGTCGATGTCGTCGTACTCCGGCACCCGTCCGGGCTCGGCCGCCTCCCGCCGCCAGCGCGCGTACCGCACGGCCTCGGCGAGAGCCCGTACGGCCCGCTCGGCGGCGGGATACGCGGGAATCCGAGGGGTCCCCGGGGCGGCCTCGTCGCGCGTGCCGGCCAGGGCCGCCGCGAGCTCCGGGATCTCCAGATGGACCGCCGCCACCGGCTTGGCCGCACCTGCTCCGGGGGCCTCGACCGCCGCCTCGCGCACGGCCGCGGCGAGGCCGGCCGCACAGGTGTCACCGACCCACGGGATGGCGGTGACGACGACGGAGTCGCACGCGTCGTCAGCGAGCGCCTCGGTGAGGGCGCGCCGGAAGTCCTCCGGCTCTGCGGCCGTGGTGAGGTCGCGGGGCGACAGGGGGCGGAGCCCCTCGGTGAGACAGGCGTCGTAGGTGAGCAGGCCGAGGGACTCGGAGTTGCCGAGGATGGCGACGCGCGAGCCGGCCGGGAGCGGCTGGGAGGCGAGCAGGACCCCGGCGTCGGCCAGCTCGGTGACGGTGTCCACGCGGATGACGCCCGCCTGTCGCAGCAGGTCGGAGACGGTGGCGTCCGGGATCCGGGTGGTGGGCACGGCATGGCCGGTGGGGGCGCTGCCGCTGTGGCGGCCGCCCTTGACGACCACCACGGGTTTGACCGCGGCGGTGCGCTTGGCGAGCCGGGTGAACTTCCGGGGGTTGCCTATCGATTCGAGGTACATCAGGGCGACGTCGGTCTGCGGATCGTCGTACCAGTACTGCAGAAGGTCGTTTCCCGAGACGTCGGCGCGGTTCCCGGTGGACACGAAGGTCGATATCCCCGCGATTCCGGCGAGGCTCGACAGCCCCGCGCCGCCCCGATTCAGCCCGGACAGCAGCGCGATGCCGATCGCCCCGGACTGGGTGAACAGGCCGAGCCGGCCGGGGTTGGGCAGCTGGGGCGAGAGGGAGGCGTTCAACTGGACGCCGTCGGAGGTGTTGATGACCCCGAAAGCGTTGGGGCCGATGACGCGCATGCCGTAGGTCCGTGCCTGGCGGACGAGGTCGCGCTGCCGGGCGCGGCCCTCGGGCCCGCTCTCGGCGTACCCGGCGGAGAGGACGACGAGTCCCTGGACGCCGTGCTCCCCGCAGTCGGCGACGACGGCGGGCACCTGCTCCGCGGGGACCGCGACGACGGCCAGGTCGACGGGTTCCTCGACAGTGCGCAGCGAGCGGTGGGCCGGGACGCCCTCGGGGTCGAGCAGCGTGCGGCCTTCGGGGAAGGCGCGATTGACGGCGTACGTACGGCCCTTGAAGCCGCCGTCCAGGACGTTGCGCAGCACGGTGCGGCCGACGCCGCCGGGGGCGCGGCCGGCGCCGATGACGGCGACGGAGCCGGGGGCGAGCAGCCGCTGGACGGAGCGGGCCTCGGCCCGCTGCTCGCGGGCGCGCATGACGGCCAGCGAGCGGTCGGTGGGTTCGAGGTCGAATTCGAGGTGGACGACCCCGTCCTCGAAGCTGCGCTTCTGGGTGTAGCCCGCATCCGTGAACACCTTGATCATCTTGGCGTTGGCGGGCAGCACCTCGGCGGCGAAGCGGCGAATGGCGCGCTCGCGGGCGACGGCGGCGATGTGTTCGAGGAGGGCGGAGGCGACACCGCGGCCCTGATGGTCGTCCTGGACGAGAAAGGCGACCTCGGCCTCGTCGGCGGGTGCCGTGGCCGACCGGCCGTTGCCGTCGATGCGGTCGTAGCGGACGGTGGCGATGAACTCATCCCCGACGATGGCCGCCAGGCCGACCCGGTCGACGTAGTCGTGGTGCGTGAAGCGGTGCACATCGCGGTCGGAGAGGCGGGGGTAGGGCGCGAAGAAGCGGTAGTACTTCGACTCGTCCGAGACGTGCTCGTAGAAGCTGACCAGCCGCTGCGCGTCGTCGGGGGTGATGGGGCGGATCTGGGCGGTGCCGCCGTCCCGGAGCACCACGTCGGCTTCCCAGTGGGTCGGGTAGGCGTGGTGGTCCGACGGGATCCGCATGCGGCCCAGGGTACGGGCCTGGTACAGGGGGGTCCGAATGATGGACACCCTTGCGTTGAGCGCGGGTGTCGGGGGAAGGTCCGTATCGGGCCGGTCCGGGCATGCCCGGACTCACTCGGGCATGGCCCGGATGCATACGGACACCGTATGATTTTGGTCTAGACAACAGCAACCCGCCACACCTGAAGGGCAACACCATGGCTGAGCGCCGCATCAACATCGGCTGGGCCGAGGGCCTGCACGCCCGCCCTGCGTCGATCTTCGTCCGGGCGGCCACCGCCGCCGGCGTCCCCATCACGATCGCCAAGGCTGACGGCACCCCGGTCAACGCCGCTTCCATGCTGGCCGTGCTCAGCCTGGGCGCTCAGGGCGGCGAGGAGGTCGTTCTCGCGTCCGACGCCGAGGACGCCGAGGTCGCGCTCGACCGTCTGGCGAAGCTGGTGGCGGAGGGCCTGGAGGAGCTTCCGGAGACCGTCTGATTCCCTCCGAATCCGCATTCGGAGGGACGGGGCCGCGGTGACCATTCAGGTCACCGCGGCCCCATTTGTTGTTTTTCTCATTCCGGCCGGACTCGGCGACGAAGACCGAGCCGCGATAGCGCGCCGAGAATTCCCCCCCTCAGCTGTATACGGGACCGCTGTTAATTCCGGCCGCTTGCCGTGTTTACGGAATGTTTCGAAGTTCTCACCGGAACAGGGCGGCGCAACCGGAATTCCGACAGCGCGCGCTCGGTATGCGCCGTGGCGAGCGCCCGCGCCCGGTCCGCGTCACCGCGCGCGACAGCGTCCACCAGCGCGCCGTGCTCCGCCCAGGACTCGACGGCCCGCACCCTCGGATCGGGGCGCCCCGCACCGCCCGGCGCCGGGGGCGGCACGATCTGCCGGGCCGGATCGACCGCGTACACCCACGCGGTCTTGCGCCGCAGCTGGACGAGGAGCCCGGCCAGGCTCGGGCTGCCGGACGCCTGGGCGAGCGTCTCGTGGAACCAGTCGCCCAGCGACCGCGCCTCACTGAACTGGCCGCGCTGGGCCCGCTCCTGGCCGAGCCGGACCAGGCCGCGCAACACCTTCAGATGCGCCTCGGTGCGCCGCTGGGCGGCGCGGGCGGCGCCCAGCGGCTCCAGCAGCGCGCGGATGTCGAGCAGATCGGCCGCGTCGCGCTCGGAGGGCTGCGCGACGCACGCGCCCGCGTGGCGCCGGGTCGTCACAAAGCCCTCGGACTCCAGGGTGCGCAGCGCCTCGCGGACGGGCACCCGCGAAACGCCGTAGCGCCGGGCGAGAAGTTCCTCGGTGAGCCGGCTGCCGGGCGCGAAGGTTCCGGAGACGATGTCGTCGCGGATCGCGGTGCACACCGCGTGTGCCGAAATCCGCCGGCCGCCCTGGATCGCGGTCGTATCCCCGCTCACTTACGGACCCGCATTGTCGAACCTCCGCCTTAATGCCCGCGAAACGCACCTGATTGGCACGCGTTTGACGACTCTATTCCAAGCGGCCGGAATTTCCGATGGCGGGAGGGATTTCATGGATATTTTTTGGTCACCGTGCAGTGGACATGCGGAAGGCCCCGTCCCTGGAACCCAAGAGCCGGACGGGGCCTTCGCGTCACGTCTTCGCGGTGAGTGCTCGCGATGAGTCCTGGCGACGGTCAGACGTTGACGCCGTGCGAGCGCAGGTACGCCACGGGGTCCATGTCCGAGCCGTAGTCCGGGCTGGTGCGGGCCTCGAAGTGCAGATGCGGGCCGGTGACGTTGCCGGTGGCGCCCGACAGGCCGATCTGCTGGCCGGGGGTGACCTTCTGGCCGACCGAGACGCCGATCGACGAGAGGTGGCCGTACTGGGTGTAGGTGCCGTCGTTCATCTTGATGACGACGTTGTTGCCGTAACTGCCGCCCCAGCCCGCCTCGACGACCTCGCCGGAGCCGACAGCGTGCACCGAGGTACCGGACGCGGCGTGGAAGTCGATCCCGGTGTGGCTGCCGGAGGACCACAGCCCGCTGGACGCCTGGTAGCCGGTGGAGACGTAGGAGCCCGTGACCGGCGACACGAAGGTGTTGAGACGCTTGCGCTCGGCCTCCCGCGCGGCGCGCACCTTGACCTCGCGCTCCGCCTTGGCCTTCTTCGCCGCCGCCTCCGCCTTTCTGGCGGCCTCCTGGCGCGCGACCGCTTCCGCCCGCGCCTTGGCCGCCGCCTGAGCGGCGGCGTTCTCCTGGGCCTGCGCCTGCTCCTCGATGTGGCCGGCGAGCCCGTCGCCGATCACGATCGCCTGGCGCAGACCGGTGTCCTGGGGAGCGGGGGCCTCATCGGATGCCGCGAAGGCCGGTCCGGCGATCCCGGCGACGACACCCGAAGCGACCGTGGTGATGCCCACGAAGTTCGCGCCGGTGCGGACGGTGGCCCTGCGGGGACGGCGGTGCTTCCCGGCGGCACTGGTGGACGCCATAGGCTGGCGCACTCCTTTCCTTCCTTCTCGCCTACCGGGTTAGCTGACGGGTTCGGAGCAGGAAGGTCTCCTACGAGCCCCTCCCCCGGCCGGGGAAGGCGCACGATTCACCCCTGGGGACATGTGGGTCCCCGGCTCCCCTGGCTCGCGCCGTACGGGGACTCGGCGATGGCTGTCCGTGCCGCGGGTGCGGCGTGCAACTGGCGAACAGCCGGACTGACGCTAAACGGGGCATCTTTCGATCACCAAACAGATCCGGGTTTTTGTTGCTCTCGCCACAAACCAAACAAGCGATCTCTCTATAAAACGGGCATACGAGAGGACCCTGGCGTCTCATGCGACGCCAGGGTCCTTCCGCTGATGGCTCGTCGGCCCGCCGTGCCGACTCCGGGCGAATCAGCCCGAGATGACGCGCACCTCGCCGATGCCCAGCGCCTTGACCGGCTCCGCGATCACCGAGGCGTCCCCGACCAGCACCGTGACCAGCCGGTCCGCGGGGAAGGCGCTCACCACCGCCGCGGTCGCCTCCACCGTCCCGGCCTCCGCGAGGCGGGCGTACAACTGCGCCTGGAAGTCGTCCGGAAGGTGCTGCTCGACCTGATCGGCGAGGGTGCCCGCGACGGCCGCCGCCGTCTCGTACTTCAGCGGGGCGACACCGACGAGGTTCTGCACGGCGACATCGCGCTCGGCATCCGTCAGACCCTCCTCCTGCAGCGTGCGCAGCACCTTCCAGAGGTCCTCCAGCGCGGGCCCGGTGACCTCGGTGGCCACCGAGCCGCTGATCGCCAGCATCGCGGCGCCCGTGGACCCGCCGGCGGGCGACGGGGGCGACGAGCGCAGCACCTGGCCGAAGGCGCGCACGCCGTAGGTGTAGCCCTTCTCCTCGCGCAGCACGCGGTCGAGCCGGGAGGTGAGGGTGCCGCCCAGGCAGTACGTGCCCAGCACCTGCGCGGGCCAGATCCGGTCGTGGCGGTCGGCGCCGATCCGCCCGATGAGCAGCTGCGTCTGCACCGCGCCCGGCCGGTCGACGATCACCACACGGCCGGTGTCGTCGGCGATGATCGGGGGGACGGGGCGCGGCGCGGCAGCGCCGCCCTTCCAGGTGCCGAGGGTGTCGGCGAGCGCCTTCTCGAGGTCCACGCCGCTGAGGTCGCCGACCACGACGGCGGTCGCCGTGGAGGGCCGGACATGCGCCTCGTAGAAGGCCCGTACGGCCGCGGCGTCGATGCCCTCGATGGTCTCCTGGGTGCCCTGGCGCGGCCGGGACATCCGCGACTCGGCCGGGAACAGCTCCTTGGCCAGGGCCATCGAGGCGCGGCGGGCGGGGTTGGCCAGCTCGTGCGGGATCTCGTCCAGCCGGTTGCGCACCACCCGCTCGACCTCGCTGTCGGGGAAGGCGGGGGCGCGCAGGGCGTCGGCGAGCAGGCCGAGCGCCTTGGGCAGCCGGGAGACCGGGACCTCCAGCGAGACGCGGACGCCGGGGTGGTCGGCGTGTGCGTCCAGGGTGGCGCCGCAGCGCTCGAGCTCGGCGGCGAACTCCTCGGCGTCGTGCTTGTCGGTGCCCTCGGACAGGGCGCGCGCCATGATCGTGGCGACGCCGTCGAGCCCGGCCGGCTCGGCGTCGAGCGGGGCGTCCAGATTGATCTCGACGGCGACGACCTGCTGGCCGGGGCGGTGGCAGCGCAGCACGGTGAGGCCGTTGGCCAGCTCACCGCGCTCGGGGGCCGGGAAGGCCCACGGCTTCGGGGCACCGCCCTGCGGCTGCGGGTGGAACGTCATGGTCGCGGTGACGGCGTCGCTCACTGGGCCGCCTCCCCTTCTGCGTCGGTGTCGTCGGCTTCGGCGGCGGCGTCCGCGCCCTGCACGGGCTCGTAGACCAGCACGGCGCGGTTGTCGGGGCGCAGCCGCGCCGCGGCCACGGCCCGCACCTCCTCGGGGGTGATGTCGAGCACCCGCTCCACGGCGGTCAGCGCCAGCTGGGGGTCGCCGAACAGCACGGCGAACCGGCACAGCTCATCGGCCCGGCCGCCGACCGTGGACAGCCGGTCCAGCCATTCGCGCTCGATCTGGGCCTGGGCGCGCTCCATCTCCTGCGGGGTCGGCCCCTCCTCGGTGAAGCGGGCCAGCTCCTCGTCGACGGCGGACTCGATGGCGGGCACCTCGACGCCGCCGGAGGTCTTCACGTCCAGCCAGCCGAGCGAGGGCGCGCCCGCCAGCCGCAGCAGCCCGAATCCGGCGGCCACGGCGGTGCGGTCGCGGCGCACCAGGCGGTTGTGCAGCCGGGAGGACTCCCCGCCGCCGAGGACGGTCAGCGCCAGGTCGGCGGCGTCGGCCTCACGGGTGCCGTCGTGCGGCAGCCGGTAGGCGGCCATCAGGGCGCGGGCCGGGACCTCCTCCTCCACGACCTCGCGCAGCTGCCCGCCGATCACATCCGGGAGCGTGCCCTCGCGGGGCGGCCGCTTGCCGTCGTGGGACGGGATGGAGCCGAAGTACTTCTCGACCCAGGCGAGCGTCTGCTCAGGGTCGATGTCGCCGACGACCGACAGGACGGCGTTGTTCGGGGCGTAGTAGGTACGGAAGAACGCCCGCGCATCCTCCAGCGAGGCGGCGTCCAGGTCGGCCATCGAGCCGATCGGGGTGTGGTGGTACGGATGGCCCTCGGGGTAGGCCATCGCGACGAGCTTCTCGAAGGCCGTGCCGTACGGGACGTTGTCGTACCGCTGGCGGCGCTCGTTCTTGACGACGTCGCGCTGGTTCTCCAGGCTCTCCTCGTCCAGCGCGGTCAGGAGGGACCCCATCCGGTCCGCCTCCAGCCACAGGGCGAGCTCCACCTGGTGGGTGGGCATGGTCTCGAAGTAGTTGGTGCGCTCGAAGCTGGTGGTGCCGTTGAGCGAGCCGCCGGCCCCCTGCACCAGCTCGAAGTGGCCGTTGCCCGTCACCTGCGCCGAGCCCTGGAACATCAAGTGCTCGAAGAGGTGAGCCAGCCCCGTACGCCCCTTGACTTCATGGCGCGAGCCGACGTCGTACCAGAGGCAGACCGCGGCGACCGGGGTCAGGTGGTCCTCGGAGAGCACCACGCGCAGGCCGTTGGCCAGGCGGTGCTCGGTCGCTTTCAGGCCGCCGGAACCGGCCTGTTGCGTGGCCGTGTGACCCATGGGCATGTACGTCCCTTCGATCGCGTGATGGAGCGCGTGCGAGCCGCGTGCTGAGCGCTTCTGTCACTGTATGCAAGCGCACGGACATCTGGCGAAGTTCCCGTCCCGCGAAGGTCCGGCGGACCGTTGCGGCGACCCCCTCAGCGGGGTTCTGGGGCGGTTTCCGGGCGTCTCGCGGCCGCCCTTGTCCCCGGCCCGTTCCACAGTTGTCGGTGGACCGGTCCACAATGGTCGGCGTCAGGATCCCGCATCGGCAGTTGAAGGAGCCGCAAGCGCGATGGCCCGCCGCAGCACGAAGACCCCGCCGGACGACTTCGAGGAGCGCATCCTCGACATCGACGTCGTCGATGAGATGCAGGGCTCCTACCTCGAGTACGCCTACTCGGTCATCTACTCCCGCGCGTTGCCCGACGCCCGAGACGGGCTGAAGCCGGTGCACCGCCGCATCCTCTTCCAGATGAACGAGATGGGGCTGCGCCCCGAGCGCGGCTTCGTGAAGTGCGCCCGGGTCGTCGGCGAGGTGATGGGAAAGCTCCACCCGCACGGCGACGCGTCGATCTACGACGCGCTGGTGCGCATGGCCCAGCCGTTCTCGATGCGGCTGCCCATGGTCGACGGCCATGGGAACTTCGGCTCACTGGGGAACGACGACCCGCCGGCGGCCATGCGGTACACCGAGTGCCGGATGGCCTCGGCGACCTCGCTGATGACCGAGTCGATCGACGAGGACACGGTCGACTTCTCACCGAACTACGACGGCAGTGAGCAAGAGCCCGTCGCCCTCCCCGCCGCCTATCCGAACCTGCTGGTCAACGGCACGTCCGGGATCGCGGTCGGCATGGCGACGAACATGCCGCCGCACAATCTGGGCGAGGTGATCGCGGCCGCCCGCCATCTGATCAAGCACCCGGGCGCGGATCTCGAGACGCTGATGCGGTTCGTACCGGGTCCCGACCTGCCGACCGGCGGCCGGATCGTGGGCCTCGGCGGCGTCCGGGACGCGTACGAGACCGGGCGCGGCACCTTCAAGATCCGCGCCACGGTGTCGGTGGAGGACGTGACGGCCCGCCGCAAGGGCCTGGTCGTCACCGAGCTGCCCTTCGCCGTGGGCCCCGAAAAGGTCATCTCGAAGATCAAGGACCTGGTCGGCGCGAAGAAGATCCAGGGCATCGCGGACGTCAAGGACCTGACCGACCGCAAGCACGGTCTGCGTCTGGTGATCGAGATCAAGAACGGCTTCAACCCGGAAGCCGTGCTGGAGCAGCTCTACAAGCTCACGCCGATGGAGGAGTCCTTCGGCATCAACAATGTGGCGCTGGTCGACGGCCAGCCGCTCACGCTGGGGCTGAAGGAGCTGCTCGAGGTCTATCTCGACCACCGCTTCGAGGTGGTCCGGCGGCGCAGCGAGTTCCGCCGCACCAAGCGGCGCAACCGGCTGCACCTGGTCGAGGGGCTGCTGGTGGCCCTCCTCGACATCGACGAGGTCATCCGGCTGATCCGGTCGAGCGAGAACGCGGCGGAGGCGAAGCAGTCGCTCATCGCCCGCTTCGGGCTCTCCGACATCCAGACGCAGTACATCCTGGACACTCCGCTTCGCCGGCTGACCAAGTTCGACCGGCTGGAGCTGGAGTCCGAGCGCGACAGGCTCACCACGGAGATCGAGGAGCTCACCCGGATCCTCGACTCGGACGCCGAGCTGCGCAAGCTGGTCTCCGCCGAACTGGCCTCGGTGGCCAAGAAGTTCGGCACCCCGCGCCGCACGGTGCTGCTGGAGTCGTCGAACGCGCCGGTGACCGCGGTGCCGCTGGAGGTCGCGGACGACCCGTGCCGGGTGCTGCTGTCCTCCACCGGGCTGCTGGCCCGTACGGCCAACGGGGAGCCGTTGGCGGGCGAGGAGAAGGTCAAGCGGGCGAAGCACGATGTGATCGTCTCGGCGGTGCCGGCGACGGCCCGCGCCGATGTGGGGGCGGTGACCTCCACCGGGCGGCTGCTGCGGCTCCCGGTGATCGATCTTCCGATGCTCCCGGAGACGGCCGGGCCCCCCAATCTGGCGGGCGGGGCGCCGATCGCCGAGTTCCTCCCGCTGGAGGAGGGCGAGGAGCTGATCTGTCTCACCACCCTGGACGAGTCCTCGCCGGGGCTCGCGATCGGCACGGAGCAGGGCGTCGTCAAGCGCGTGGTCCCCGACTACCCGGCCAACAAGGACGAGCTGGAGATCATCAGCCTCAAGGACGGCGACCGGATCGTGGGCGCGGTGGAGCTGCGCACCGGTGAGGAGGACCTGGTCTTCATCGCCGACGACGCGCAACTGCTGCGGTACCCCGCGAGCCAGGTGCGGCCTCAGGGCCGCGCGGCGGGCGGTATGGCGGGCATCAAGCTCGGCTCCGGCGCCAAGGTGATCTCGTTCACGGCCATCGACCCGGCGGCCGACGCGGTGGTGTTCACGATCGCGGGCGCGCGGGGCACGCTCGACGACTCGGTGCAGCAGACGGCCAAGCTCACCCCCTTCGACCAGTACCCGCGCAAGGGCCGGGCGACGGGCGGGGTGCGCTGCCAGCGGTTCCTGAAGGACGAGGACTGCCTGGTCATGGCCTGGGCGGGCGCGACCCCGGCCCGCGCGGCGGCGGCGAGCGGCGCCCCGTCGGTGCTGCCGGAGCCCGACCCGCGCCGTGACGGCTCGGGCATGCCGCTCGTCAAGGCGGTGGCGGTGGTGGCCGGGCCGGTGTAGCGGCGGCCGTCGTACGGACACACAGGGGCGCGACACCGCGGGGTGCGGCGCCCCCTGCACGTTGCCGGGCCCTGAAGGCGGCCTCAGAGACCGCTGCCGTTGCGGCGGGCGCGCAACTGCTGGAGGGCGACGCGCGCGCCCGAGTGGCCCCGCTCCGCCGCCCGGCGGAAGTGCCGCTCGGCCTCGCCCGGATTGCCGAGATCCATGTGCAGGGTGCCGAGCACCACCATCGCCGTGACGTCCCCCGCGGCGATCGCCTTGCCGAGCCAGTGCACCGCCTCGTCGTACACGCCCCGGTTGCCGAGGCCGATGCCGTAGACCGTCATGCCCTGCGGATCGCCGGCGTGCGCCGCCTCACGGGCGAGCGCTTCGGGGATCGGCCGCCCCTCGTCGTAGGCCGCCCTCACCATCGCCTTCAGCGCGGGGTCCAGCGGCCGGGCCCCTCGTCTCCCCCGGCGCCCGCGCCACCGCGCCCACAATCCGCCCATCCGAGCCCCCCTCCGCCCCCCGGAGCGCCATTCTCCCGCTCGCCCCCGCGCCACGGAACCGCATGTGCGCCCCCGGATACGGATCGCAAGGCTCCGGCCATGGGTCACGGGCGATGAGGTGTGGCTCATAAGTCTCCCCCTGTCCCGGCACCGCACGCCAAGACGATCGAGAGAGGTTAGGCTTACCTTCGTGAGCACCTGCGCGACCGCCTCCCGGGACCTGTCCGAGCCGCTCGCCGGGACGGCGGCCACCGCCCCCACCTGGCTGCTTCTCGAACAGCCCGGCCCCTGGGGCACCCAGGCCCTCACCGCCAGCCATCTCGACGCGGCCGTCGGGCGCGCCCTGGAGCGCGCCGCCAAGGACACCGGCGTACGGGTCGCGCTGATCCGCCGCCCGGGCCGGCACGCCGATCTGCACACCGGCGCACGGCACCGGGTATTCGTCGCGCACACCCGGCCCGGCCGCTCCTGGATCCGTACGACCGCCCTCGACGACCCCGGGCGGCTGCTCGCCCTCGACTTCGCCGCACTGGGCGCGGGCGACCCGGGCTGCCTGGCTCTCGAGCCCCACAACGTCCCCGCCCCGTGGGAGGAGTACACCGGCGATCCGCTGGTCCTCGTGTGCACCAACGGCAAGCGCGATCGCTGCTGCGCCCTTCTCGGCCGCCCGCTGGCCGCCGATCTCACCGCCTCCGGCGTCCACGGCACCTGGGAGGTCACCCATATCGGCGGCCACCGCTTCTCGCCGACCCTCGTCGTGCTGCCGCACGGGTACGCCTACGGGCGCGCCACCGCGCAGGGCGTGAAGGACGTCCTGGAGGCGCTGCGGGAGGGCCGTATCGTCACCGACGGCTGCCGTGGCCGCTCCGCCTGGGAGCGCCCCGGCCAGGCGGCGGAGCTGGCCGTCCGCGAGCTGACCGGCGAGGACGGGGCCGACGCGCTGACCGTCGTACGCACCGAGGGCGCCGCTCCCGCCTGGTCCGTGACCGTCACACACACCGACGGCCGGGCCTGGCAGGTCAGCGTCGCGCAGGTCGCCTCGGCGCCGCCGCGGCCGGAGAGCTGCGGGTCCGCGCTGGGCTCCCCGGCCCGGATGGACGTCGTCGGGGTCCGGGCGCTGCGGCTGCCCGCGCACCGCGTACGCGCACTGGCCGCCGGCCGCCCCTGAGCCGGCCGCCACCTCGCCCGCGCCGGCCCCCGCGGCAGCGCCCCGGGGTCCTGACGCCGTCCCTCCGGCCTGCCCTTGGTTACCCTTCGTTGCCCTGAGCGCCGCGATACCGCCGAGGCCGGGACTTGCGGCCACAAGGTGGCGCATCTGCCGGCCCCGACGCGTCTTCTCCCAGGTGCTGCTGATGCGGCTGGCCATCGCCACGGGCGTCACCGTGCTCGCGACCGGCCTCTTCCTCGCCCCGAGAGCCGCGATGACCGCTGGAACCAAACCGGGCGGCCCCCTTGAGGTGTTGGTCGTGGACGACGATCTGCGCGTGGCCAGGGTCAACGCGGCGTACGCCGGGAAGGTGGCCGGATTCCGCGTCGCCGGGCAGGCACACAGGGCGGCCGAGGCACTGGCCTTCCTGGAGCGCGCCGAGGTGGACCTGGTGCTGCTCGACCACTATCTGCCGGACGAGACGGGGCTCGCGCTGGTGCGGCGGCTGCGGCAGCTCGGCCATCACACCGACATCATCATGGTGACCGCCGCCCGCGATTTCGCCACCGTCCAGGCGGCGATGCGCCACGGCGCCCTGCAGTACCTGGTCAAGCCCTTCACCTTCGCGGGGTTGCGCGCCAAGTTGGAGGGGTACGCGGCGCTGCGCCGTGCGCTGGACGGCGGCAGCGAGGCCGGTCAGGACCAGGTGGACCGGATCTTCGACGCCCTGGGCGGCGCCTCGGCCGGCCCCGCGGAGCTGCCCAAAAGCCACTCCGCGCTCACCGGCGATCTCGTACGGGAGGTGCTGCGGGGCGCCGAGGGACCGCTGTCGGCGCAGGAGGTCGCCGAGCGTTCCTCGCTCAGCAGACAGACCGCCCAGCGCTATCTGAAGCTGCTGGAGCGCACGGGCCGGGTGCGGCTCAGTCTCAAGTACGGCGAGACCGGCCGCCCCGAGCATCGCTACGCCTGGGTCTGAGGCGGCCCTCAGGCCGCTCCCGCGCCGGTGAGGGCCCGCACCTCCGTCTCCGCGTGCTTGGCGGCGTGCCCGCGTGCGTCCGCGGTCGCGGGTGAGGTGACCGTGCCGAGCCAGCCCGCGAGAAAGCCGAGTGGTACGGAGACCAGGCCCGGGTTCTGGAGCGGGAAGACATGGAAGTCCACCCCGGGGAAGATCGCGTCCGGACCGCCGGAGACCACCGGGGACAGCACGACCAGCGCGACCGCCGGAAGCAGCCCCCCGTAGACCGACCACACCGCGCCGCGCGTGGTGAACCGCCGCCAGAACAGCGAGTAGAGCAGCACCGGGAGATTCGCGGACGCTGCGGCGGCGAACGCCAGCCCCACCAGGAACGCCACATTGAGGTCCTCGGCGAGCAGCCCGAGGCCGATCGCTGCCGCCCCGATCCCGACCGCCGCGACCCGCGCCACCGCGACCTCGCTGCGCGGCGTACGGTCCGCGCGGCGGCTCAGCGAGGCGTACAGGTCATGGGCGACGGAGGCCGAGGAGGCGAGGGTGATCCCGGCGACGACGGCGAGGATGGTGGCGAACGCGACGGCGGCGACGATCGCGAACAGCACCGTCCCCCCGGTCGATCCGGCGCCGCCGCCGAGATCGAGCGCGAGCAGGGGGACCGCCGTGTTCCCGGCCGCGTTGGAGGTCCGTACGGCATCGGTGCCCAGCACCGCGGCCGCGCCGAAGCCAAGCACGATCGTCATCAGATAGAAGCCGCCGATCAGCCCGATGGACCAGATCACCGAGCGGCGGGCGGCGCGGGCCGTGGGCACCGTATAGAAGCGCGAGAGGATGTGCGGCAGCCCGGCGGTGCCCAGCACCAGGGCGAGCCCGAGGCTGACGAAGTCCAGCCGGGCGGTCCAGTCGCCGCCGTACTTCAGGCCCGGGGCGAGGAAGTCCGCGCCGTGTCCGCTGCGGCGCGCCGCCGTGCTGAGCAGACTGTCGATGTCGCCGTGGAAGCGCAGGAGGACCAGGACGGTCAGCCCGATCGCGCCGCCCATCAGCAAGACGGCCTTCACGATCTGGATCCAGGTCGTGGCGCGCATCCCGCCCAGCGCCACGAAGACCACCATCAGGGTGCCGACGCCGATCACCGTCCAGGCGCGGGCCCGGTCGCCCGTCTCGCCGATCAGCAGCGCGACCAGGCTGCCCGCGCCCACCATCTGGGCGACGAGATAGAGCACGCAGACCGTGACCGAGGAGACGCCCGCGGCGATCCGGACCGGACGCTCGCGCATCCGGGCGGCCAGCACATCGGCGAGGGTGAACCGGCCGCAGTTGCGGACGAGTTCGGCGACGAGCAGAAGGACCAGCAGCCAGGCCACGAAGAAGCCGACGCAGTAGAGCACTCCGTCATAGCCGAAGAGCGCGATGACGCCGGAGATGCCGAGGAAGGACGCGGCGGACATGTAGTCACCCGCGATGGCGAAGCCGTTCTCCATCGGGGAGAACAGCCGCCCGCCCGCGTAGAACTCCTCCGGGGAGCCGTGCCGTCTGCGCCCCGCCCATGTGGTGATCCCGAGCGTGGCCGCCACGAAGACGCCGAAGAGCAGAAGTGCCAGGCTCTGCTGATTGCCCGTCACCGCCCGTGCCCCCGCATCATCTCCTGCGTCACCCAGCGGAGTTCCAGCGCGACCCGGTCCCGGCGCAGCCGGGCATGGCGGGCGTACGCCCAGGTCAGAAGAAAGGTGGTGGCGAACTGGGCCAGCCCCGCGACCATCGCGACATTGAGCACGCCGACGACGGGGCGGGCCATCAGAGAGGGGGCGGTGGTCGCCGCGACGACATAGACGAGATACCAGATGAGGAACGCGGCGGCCGCCGGGAACACGAACCTGCGGTAGCGCCTGCGCACTTCCTGGAAGGCGGCGCTGCCGTGCACCTCCGTGTAGACCTCTTCCGCGGCGGGCGGGCTCGCGCATCGAGGTCTGCTGTCCGTGTCGTCCGGCTCACCCCAGCCGGACGCGAGCGCGTCGTACCAGGGATCGTCCAGCCGAGCCGCTCCCGTATCGCGCGCGTTGTGCATGTCCACCCGAACACTCCTTGTTCACTGCCGCATTGGCCGCGTGCCCAAGGATGGACAGATCAGGAAGATCCCGGACCCTTCAATACCGGACGTTCACCCCATCAGGTGACTCAGGTGACGAACGACCCGGAACCGGCGCCGGGTGGGCGGGCGATGCCGTGGCGGTAGGCGTAGCGCACGGCCTGGGCGCGGTCGCGTACCCCGGTCTTGGCGAAGAGGTTGTTGATATGGGTCTTCACGGTCGCGGGGGCGACATGCGGCCCGCGCGCGATCTCGGCGTTGGAGAGCCCCTCCGCGACCAGTGCGAGCACCTCCGCCTCGCGGGGCGTGAGCCCGTCGGGCAGCGGTGCAAAGGCCTGCGGGGTGTGGGGGGCTCCCGAGGCCCTTGCGCCGGGCTCGTCCCGCGCCGCGAACCGCTCCAGCAGCAGCCGCTGCGCCTTCGGGGACAGCCCGGCGTCCCCCGACATCACGTCCTCGATGGCCCGGACGAGCTCGTCCGCGTCGGCGTCCTTCGTCAGATAGCCGCGGGCACCGGCCCGTAGCGCGGGGAAGAGCGAGTCGTCGTCGGCGGAGGTCGTCAGCGGGATGCGACAACACTCCCGACGCTACGGACGGGCCCCGCCACGGGGATCGGAGCCAGGGTGGGTCCTGGGGTGGAAACGCCGGCGGGCGTCCGTCCACCCAGGGGTGGACGGAAGCCCGCCGAGGCTTCCTCTTCGCGCGCGGTGCGTGCGTCAGGCGTCGATGCGCGAGCGGTCCAAGGTCGCCGCCGAGTTGGTGATGAACTCCTTACGGGGCGCGACCTCATTGCCCATGAGCAGGTCGAAGGCGTGCTCGGCGGCCTCCAGGTCGCTGATGTTGATGCGCCGCAGCGTGCGGTGGCGCGGGTCCATCGTGGTCTCCGCGAGCTGGTCGGCGTCCATCTCGCCGAGACCCTTGTAGCGCTGGATGCCGTCCTTATAGCGGACGCCGCGGCGCTGGAGGTCCAGCAGCGTCTCCTGGAGCTCGTTGTCGGAGTAGGTGTAGATGTACTTGGCCTGGCCGCGCTTGGGGTTGACCAGCTCGACCCGGTGCAGCGGCGGTACGGCCGAGAAGACCCGCCCCTGCTCGACCATCGGCCGCATATAGCGCTGGAAGAGGGTCAGCAGCAGACAGCGGATGTGCGCCCCGTCGACATCGGCGTCGGCGAGGAAGATCACCTTGCCGTACCGCGCCTGGTCGATGTCGAAGGTCCGGCCCGACCCGGCCCCTATGACCTGGATGATCGCGCCGCACTCGGCGTTCTTGAGCATGTCGGAGACCGACGACTTCTGGACGTTCAGGATCTTGCCGCGGATGGGCAGCAGCGCCTGGAACTCGGAGTTCCGCGCCAGCTTGGCCGTGCCGAGCGCCGAGTCACCCTCGACGATGAACAGCTCGCTGCGGTCCACGTCGTCGCTGCGGCAGTCGGCCAGCTTCGCGGGCAGCGAGGAGGACTCCAGCGCGGTCTTACGGCGCTGCACCTCCTTGTGCTGGCGCGCCGCGATGCGCGTACGGGCCGCGGCCACGACCTTCTCCAGGACCGAGCGGGCCTGCTGCTTGGAGTCCCGCTTGGTGGAGGTCAGGAACGCCTTGAGCTCCTTGGCAACCACATTGGCCACGATCCGGGAGGCGGCCGAGGTGCCCAGCACCTCCTTGGTCTGGCCCTCGAATTGCGGCTCCGCGAGCCGTACGGTCACAACCGCGGTGAGGCCCTCCATGGCGTCGTCCTTGACGACGTCGTCCTCGGCGACGCGCAGCAGCTTGGTTGCGCGCAGCGCCTCGTTGACGGTCTTGGCGATCGAGCGCTCGAAGCCGGAGACGTGGGTGCCGCCCTTGGGGGTGGCGATGATGTTGACGAAGGACTTCACGGTGGAGTCGTATCCGGTGCCCCAGCGCAGCGCGATGTCGACACCGAGCTCGCGGGTGACCTCGGTCGGCGTCATATGGCCGCGCTCGTCGAGGACCGGGACGGTCTCCTTGAAGGTGCCCTGGCCGGACAGCCGCAGCACGTCGCAGATGGCCTTGTCCTGGGCGAGGTACTCGCAGAACTCGCTGATGCCGCCGTCGTAGCGGAAGGTCTCCTCGGTGGGCCCGTCCTCGGAGGTCCGCTCGTCCCGTACGACCAGGGTCAGGCCCGGCACCAGGAAGGCGGTCTGGCGGGCCCGGGCGTACAGCGTGTCCAGGGAGAGCTTGGCGTCCTTGAGGAAGATCTGCCGGTCCGCCCAGTAGCGGACGCGGGTGCCGGTGCGGGTCTTGGGGACCCTCTTTCCTTTGAGGAGGCCGCTGGACGGGTCGAACGGGGCGTCGGGGCCGGATTCGGTGAAGATCCCGGGAACGCCGCGCCGGAAGCTGATCGCGTGGGTCTTCCCGTCGCGGTCCACCTCCACGTCGAGACGGGCGGACAGCGCGTTCACCACGGAGGCGCCGACGCCGTGCAGACCGCCGGAGGCCGCGTACGAGCCACCGCCGAACTTTCCGCCGGCGTGCAGCTTGGTCATCACGACCTCGACGCCCGACAGCCCCGTCTTGGGCTCGACGTCGACGGGGATCCCGCGGCCGTTGTCCCGCACCTCCACGGAGCCGTCGTCGTGCAGGATCACGTCGATGTGGTCACAATGGCCGCCCAGGGCCTCGTCGACCGAGTTGTCGATGATCTCCCAGAGGCAGTGCATCAGGCCCCGGCTGTCGGTCGAGCCGATGTACATACCGGGGCGCTTGCGCACTGCCTCGAGCCCCTCGAGGACGAGAAGGTGCCGCGCGGTGTAGTTGGAGCCGCCCCGGTCTGCTCCGGTCAGCAGCGCAGTGGACGGCACGGACGTGTCGGCGGTCACGCGGTTCGCTCCTCGCTGAATTTCTGGTTGGCCCGAGTGTGGGCACGATGGTGGCATGGTCGCCCGACAGAGCGTACCGAGGCTTGATAGAGCCTTTGTGCCGCCACCCATGAAACGTCCATCCTAGTCGAGGCCACCCCAGTTTCGCTCGTACGTTCGATAGCCCGTTTGACGTGAAGCACACATCACGTTCCCTTCGAGGCATGAACCATTTAGGCTCCGGGCACGTCCTCATTCACAACCGGCAACCCGGCCGGGGGGACAAACCCGACAAGCGACGTGAATCCGTAAACCAACGCAATACGGCTCATTCGCCGCCAACCGTCATCATCCGGCCTACTCAGATCCAATTTTTGAGAAAAAGCCACGAGCGGGAACGATATCGGGCTGGTTGGATGTTGACCCTGGTACGACAGCTCGTCGAGCTAGAGAAGAGGCGACGTGACTACTGTTCTGACCCCCGCGAGCCCACTGACGGCCGCTGACCGCTGCGACCGCTGCGGCGCCCAGGCATACCTGCGCGTCGTCCTGCTGAGCGGCGGTGAACTGCTCTTCTGTGCCCACCACGGGCGCAAGTTCGAGCCGGAACTCAAGAAGATCGCCGCGGAAATACAGGACGAGACCGAGCGACTGACCGCCGCTCCGGCGTCCGCGTCCGACGACTAACGCTGACGCCTCGCACCCACGACGACGAGCGATGCCGGCCCAGGGCCGGATCCCGGGCGGTCTGCCCCCTGTGCGGGGCGGCCGCCCACGCTCGTGTCGCGGACCACATCGGCCTGGACTCCAGCGGCCTCATGAGCCCCGTGTCAGCCATGGGCAGCCACCAGGGGCGCCACCGCCGAGATCCGCGTATAGACACCCGGGCGGCCCGCCACCGCACAACCGCTCCCCCAGGACACCAGGCCCACCAGCTGTCCCTCGGCGACCAGCGGCCCTCCACTGTCCCCCTGGCAGGCGTCCCGCCCGCCCTTCGGCATCCCCGCGCAGACCATGGACTCAGCAGCGTAGTCCCCATCCGCATTGCCGGGGTAGGCCGCCTCGCACGCCGCGTCGGCCAGCATCCGCACGGTCGTCGTGCGCAGCGATGACGCGTAGCTGCCGTTACCCTCCGTATCGCCCCAGCCGTACACAGCGGCGCGCTCCCCGGGCTGGTACGCCCGGTCGCCGCTGCCCGCCATGGGGATGATGTAGGCCGACGGCAGCGGATAGCCCAGGGTGATCACCGCGACATCCCCGGCCCTGTTGTCGGTCTCGTACGCCGGATTGACCCACACCCGCACCGGCGGATACTCCATGCCGTCACTCGCTCGCAGATCGTTGCGGCCGATGATCACCCGGAGGTCCCGCACCTCCCACCAGTTCACGCCGAGCACGCCACGGCTCAGGCAGTGCGCCGCGGTGAGGACCGTTGTGGGGCTCACCACCGCTGCGCCGCAGAACTGGCCCGAACGCTTCTTCCCGAAGAGCTCACGGCTGGCCACAGCCACCGTCCAGGGAGCCTCGACCGTACGGACGGGGTGCCCGCCGACCACGACGCGGTCGGCCGTCGCGGGAGCGGGCGCGAGGAGTAACAGCGCGAGCGCAGCGGCCAGCGGAACCGCGAGGGCGGCGAGGAGCGGGCGGAGCGACCTACGCATGCAGCCTCCTGACCGTACGGAGCGTGTCGCGCACCCAGCGTCACCCCGTTCGGTGCGCTGCGCATCCCGGGTGGGCCAAGCGGGTCAGGGGCCTCCGGCGGACAGCGCGAAGGCCGGGCCCTCCGAAGAGGCCCGGCCTTCGCGCTGTGCCGTTCGCTTCAGGCTGCCGCCCGTCAGTCCAGGTAGTCCCTCAGGACCTGGGAGCGGGACGGGTGCCGCAGCTTCGACATCGTCTTGGACTCGATCTGGCGGATGCGCTCACGCGTCACGCCGTAGACCTTGCCGATCTCGTCCAGCGTCTTCGGCTGGCCGTCGGTGAGGCCGAAGCGCATGGAGACCACGCCCGCCTCGCGCTCGCTGAGCGTGTCGAGCACCGAGTGCAGCTGCTCCTGCAGCAGCGTAAAGCTGACGGCGTCGGCCGGGACGACGGCCTCGGAGTCCTCGATGAGGTCACCGAACTCGCTGTCGCCGTCCTCGCCCAGCGGGGTGTGCAGGGAGATCGGCTCACGGCCGTACTTCTGGACCTCGATGACCTTCTCGGGGGTCATGTCGAGCTCCTTGGCCAGCTCCTCCGGGGTGGGCTCGCGGCCCAGGTCCTGGAGCATCTGGCGCTGCACCCGCGCGAGCTTGTTGATGACCTCGACCATGTGCACCGGAATACGGATGGTGCGGGCCTGGTCGGCCATCGCCCGGGTGATCGCCTGACGGATCCACCAGGTGGCATACGTGGAGAACTTGTAGCCCTTGGTGTAGTCGAACTTCTCGACGGCGCGGATCAGACCGAGGTTGCCCTCCTGGATGAGGTCCAGGAAGAGCATGCCGCGGCCCGTGTAGCGCTTGGCCAGGGAGACCACCAATCGGAGGTTGGCCTCCAGAAGGTGGTTCTTGGCCCGGCGGCCGTCCTCGGCGATGATCTCCAGCTCGCGCTTGAGCTTGGGGGCGAGCTTGTCGGAGTTGGCGAGCTTGTCCTCGGCGAACAGACCGGCCTCGATGCGCTTGGCGAGCTCGACCTCCTGCTCGGCGTTGAGCAGCGGGACCTTGCCGATCTGCTTGAGGTAGTCCTTGACCGGGTCGGCGGTGGCGCCGGCGGCGGCGACCTGCTGCGCCGGGGCGTCGTCCTCGTCCTCGTCGGAGAGTACGAAGCCCGCGTTCTCCGGCTCACCCTCGGCGGCCTCGGCGCCGGGCTTGCCCGCCGGTGCCTCCTCGATGGCGTCCTCGCCCTCGATGAGCTCGTCGGTGGCGTCCTTCTTGGCGGTGGCCTTCTTGGCGACCGTCTTCTTGGCGGCGGTGGTCTTCTTGGCCGCGGCCTTCTTGGCCGTGACCTTCTTGGCGGCGGCCTTCTTCGCGGGCGCCGCCGTGGCCTCGTCGGCCGAGGCGCCACCCGCGTCGGCCGCGGGGGCGGCCGGGGCGGCGGGGGCCTTCTTGGCGGTGACCGTCTTGGCCGCGACGGTCTTGGTGGCGGTACGCTTTGCCGGGCTCTTCGCTGCGACGCTCTTGCGGGTGCGCTTGGGCGCTTCTGCGGCACTGACCATCAGCGTCACACCCTCCTCGTCGAGGACCTGGTTGAGGCTGCGCAGAACGTTCTTCCACTGGGTTGGCGGAATCTGGTCAGCCTCGAAGGCCCGACGCACGTCATCGCCGGCGATCTGCCCCTCAGCCTTTCCCCGCTCGATGAGCGCCATGACAGACTCGGACTCGGCGATCTCCGGCGGGAGCGTACGGGATGTGCTGGCCGACACGAACAACCTCTCGGAACGTTGGAAACGGCTTCCGGCTCAGTCCGCTGGGGACCGGAGCCGACGACCGCCGGCAGGGATGACCGACGGCGCGGGGCGGAGTGCGGAGGAGTACAGCGCCTGCGAGCGACATCCGTATGCCCTCCGCGGCTGCCACCTCTTTAATCATCGCGCTGCCCCAAAGAGCGTTACGCCCAATCCTCGTGGCCCGAGTCACACCCCATAACGGTCTTAATACCCATCCAACGGGACAGATAACTCCGAGTTGATCGTGTACGGGTATCGCGCGGCGCCGATCGACGGATCGCGCCGCGCCGCCGAACCCGCGGCGCGGGATCCGGCGACGCCGCTCTCGTACGCCGTACAGCGCTCACCGGACCATCGCTCGAGCTCACGGCCCGCCGCTCGCCGTACGTCGTACGGCCGCACGCTTCGTACGCCCTACGCTCCGGACGCCGAACGCGCCGCGGATCAGTGCTCGCGCGGCGCGGGCACCCCGACCTCGGCGTGATCGAGATCCAGGTGCACGGTCAGCAGCTGGCGCATCGCCGCCTCGGCCGCTCCGGCGTCGCCCGCGGCGACCGCCTCGACGAGTCGGCGGTGGTGGGCGACGCCCGCCTCGGTGAGGCGGTCGCAGCTGGTGACCGGGGCGCCGGAGACATGGAGCGCGGCGGCGACGATGCCCGCCAGGTGCTCCAGCATCCGGTTGCCCGCGACCTGCAGCAGCAACCCGTGGAACTCGGCGTCGGCGCGCGAGAAGGTGAGGGTGTCGCCCTGCGCCAGCGCATGGTTCATGATCTCGACCATGTCGGCCAGCCGCTGCTGCACCTCCTCACGGCCGTGGCCCGCCGCGAGGCGGGCGGCCAGCGGCTCGATGGTCCAGCGCAGCTCGCACAGTTCGCGGCGCTGATCATCGCGCTGTGGGCCGAAGGCGCGCCACTCGATGATGTCCGGGTCGAGGAGGTTCCAGTCGCTGACCGGGCGGACCCGGGTGCCGACATTGGGGCGGGCGCTGACCAGGCCCTTGGCCTCGAGGACGCGCAGCGACTCCCGTACGACGGTGCGGGAGACCTCGAAGCGCTGTCCGATCTCCTCGGGGACGAGCGGGCGGTCCGCGCCCAGGTCACCGGAGACGATCATCTGGCCCAGCTGCTGGACGAGTTGGCCGTGCAGCCCGCGGCCCCGGTTGCCGGCCGTGCGTCGGCCCACCCGGCCGATCTCCGCGTCGGCGCCGTCCCAGGAAGGGGCGCTGCCGCGGTCGGCGCCGTGGGCGTCGGCGTAGGAGTAGCGGTCAAGCTCGCCCGAGCCGGCCAGGCCGGAGTCGGCGGGACGAGCCGCGGTCATCGTGGTGTGCGCAAGGGTACTCACGCATCCTTTGTCGGCGACGCCCAG
Organism: Streptomyces sp. NPDC005393; assembly: GCF_040606675.1. Classification (NCBI taxonomy): domain Bacteria; kingdom Bacillati; phylum Actinomycetota; class Actinomycetes; order Kitasatosporales; family Streptomycetaceae; genus Streptomyces; species Streptomyces sp. NPDC005393. The sequence continues at coordinate 390,406 of NZ_JBEXFG010000002.1, forward strand.
GAGGCCCTTGAGGTCTTTGGTGAAAAGCACACGAAAGGGTGATCGCCCATTACCTCATAATTGACGCTCAATCGGACAGAAAGCAGCACCCTCCGAGGAGTTGCGACCACTTCACGCGATGGGCCTGCGAAACCGCTCTCGACCTGGTCCACCGGGCGCCGCTTCGCGGGGGCGGCCGTCCGGCCGTGCGCCTGCGCCCGGCCCGTGCCGCACTACTGACGCGTCCTTCTGCCGCGCAGCCCGGTGAGGGCGTACGCGCACAGCAGGACGGCCACGGACAGCATCAGGGCCTGCCCGACGGGCTGACCCGCGAGCCGCAGGACGACCGCGAACGCCCGGTCGAGCGTGGACGGCGGACGCTCCAGCACCGCCGCGCGCAGCCGGTGCGGCAGCATGACCAGCGAGCGCAGCGAGGGGTCCGCCATCGCGTGCTGGACGACGGGCACCGCCACGACCGGCACCGCTAGCAGGGTGGCCAGCCCCAGCGCGGTGGACCGGAAGATCCCGGCGGCGAGCAGCCCGGCCCATGACGAGCCGATGGCGAGGCCGAAGACACTCGCCACCAGCTCGGGCCAGTCGCTCGGCAGGGGTACGGCATTACCGCCGACGAGCAGCAGAAGCGCCGCGCTGTCGAGAACGATGATGAGGAGCGACAGCAGGATCGCGCCGGCCGCGCAGACGACGAATTTGGCGGCGAGCAGGCCGAGGCGGTGGGGCACGGCGTCCCGGGCGGCAGCGAGCGCGGGATAGCGGAACTCCTCGCCGAAGGCCAGGGCCCCCAGCAGCCCGGAGGCGATCGCGACGGGAGGCAGCGGAAGGTCGGCAGGCCAGCCGGTGAGCCGGTGCAGCTCGCCGGCGCCGCCCGCGCGAGCCAGCAGTACGGAGGCGACGAACGAGGCGACGAGCGCCGCGACGGCGATCAGCCAGCCGGTCCGCACACCGGTGGCGCGGCGCAGCTCGTAGCGCATCGGCCAGGCGGGGCCGGGGAACCGGAGCCTGGGGAGCAGCCGGGGCAGCGATGCCTCGCGGTCGCGGGCCTGGGCGCCGACGGAGGTCGCCGGGCCCAGGTCGGCGGTCTCCTCGACCAGCCGGTGGACCACGATGCCGTGGCGGTAGGCGGCCTCTCCGACACAGGCGGTGGGGAGCCCGTAGACGGAGATATGGGTCTCGTCATCCCGCACTACCGAGAACGGTTCGGCGGCCGCGACCACCGCGCCCCCGTCCTCCTCCGCGGCCTCGGCCGGGGCGCCGGTCTCGCCACCCTTTTCGTCCTCGGTCCCGGTCTTGTCCTCGGCGCCGTCCTTCGCTTCGGCCTTGGCTCTGGCGCCCCGGACCTCGGCCCCGGCCTTCCCGCTCTTGCCACCGGCCTCTTCGGCCACGGTTTCAGCCTCGGCCGCCATCTCGGCCGCCACCTCGGCCTGTGTCTGGGCTGCCGCCTGGGCCTCGGCCTCGGCGGCCTGCCGGGCAGCGCCGGCCTCCTCCTCCAGGACGGCGGCGAGCCGGCCGGCCAGTGGTGAGCGGACCACGACACGGGGGCGCAGCCGGGTGCGGGCGAACTCGTCCACCGGCTGATCCGCCACCAGCCGGCCCGCCTCCAGGGTGAGGAGCTGGTCGGCGAGACGGGTGACGCCCTCGGGGTCGCCGGAGGTGACGAGGACGGCGCCGCCCTGGTCGGCGAATCCGCGCAGCAGCCCGTTGAGCCAGGCGGTATCGCGAGCCGAGAGGCCTCGTGCGGGCTCATCGAGAACGAGGGTGTGCGGGTCCCCGAGGAGTGCGGTGGCGAGCCCGAGACGACGCTCCGCGCCGACCGCCAGATCACCGAGCCGCTCGTCCGCCAGATCGGTGAGGCCGACCACATCGAGCACGATGTCGGCGCGGGCCGCGGGCACCCCCGCCGCCGCACCGAGCATCCTCAGATGGCCCCGCACGGTACGGCCCGGATGGCCGGGGACGTCGTCGAGAAGCACGCCGATCTCGCGGGCCGGACGCCGGATGCGGTGCAGCGGGCGGCCCCGGAAGAAGGCGGAGCCATGACCTCGGTCGAGCTGCAGCAGAAGCCGCAGGGCGCTGGTCTTCCCCGCGCCGGGGCCACCGAGCAGGGCGGTGACACGACCCGGTGGAGCCTCGAAGGTGAGGTCATCGATGACGGGCGGTTGGTTGCGGCGGGGGGTGCTGGTCAGTCCGGTGGCCTGGATCATGGCTTCTCCCGCGGGGCATGTAACCGCTCGATGGCACGTGGGGACTGGTGACGTACCGGAGCACGGTAACCCGCTATGTCCTATTTCGTCAGCACATACACCCCTTGATGGGTCGTCGTGTCACAGGCCATCACACCTCGGGACGAAGCATGGGCGGATTGAGCAGCGTGGCACCCCCGGCCCGGAACAACTGTGCGGGGCGGCCGCCCTGACGGGTCGTCGTGCCTCCGGTGGGCACCAGGAATCCGGGGGTGCCGGTGACCTTGCGGTGGAAGTTGCGCGGATCCAGCGCCACACCCCACACCGCCTCGTACACCCGGCGCAGCTCGCCGACCGTGAACTCCTGAGGGCAGAAGGCGGTGGCCAGCGATGAGTACTCGATCTTGGAGCGGGCGCGCTCGACCCCGTCCGCGAGGATGCGGGCGTGGTCGAAGGCGAGCGGGGCGGCCAGCTCGGCGTCGCGGCCGAACGCTCCTTCCTGGTCGAGCAGCGATTCGACCGGGGCCCAGCGCACACTGTGCGCGTCGCCACCGGCCCGGGGCGCCGGCAGATCGGGCGCGAGCGCGAGGTGCGCGACGCTCACCACCCGCATCCTGGGGTCCCGCTTCGGATCGCCGTAGGTGGCGAGCTGTTCGAGATGAGCGGCGTTCGGCGGGGCCGGAAGTGTCGGGTCATGGGCGAGCAGCCCGGTCTCCTCGGCCAGCTCCCTGGCAGCGGCGGCGGAGAGGTCCTCATCGGCCCGTACGAACCCGCCCGGCAGCGCCCATCGCCCCTTGAAGGGCGGCTCTCCGCGACGGACGGCCAGCGCACACAGCGCATGCCGCCGCACGGTGAGCACGACCAGATCCACGGTGACGGCGAACGCCGGAAAGGACGACGGGTCGTAGGGCATAACGCGATCATAGTCGTCTGCCTGACGATAAACAGGCTCTTGAGCATGATCTTCGCTGTTCCTGGGATCGCTCTCTCACGGGCTCCTCCGCACGACTCCCGCACGTCTTCCCGAAGGGCGTCGAGGCGCTCTGACGGCCCGTCCGCCCGTGCCCCCGCCGGTCGCCCGGGCAGCCGGCGCCTGCCGGAGTCAGCGGCGGCTGCGCGTCCCCCGTCCCCCGCTCCGGCGCCGGGCGCGCGGCCCGCCCTCGGGGCGGCGCCTGCCCCCCGGCACACCCGCCCCCGTCGGTCCGCTCGGGCCGCGCGATCCACCCCGGCCACCCGGGGCTGCCGTACCGCTCGGCGACCGTCCCTCGCGCTGCCGCTCACCGTCGTCTTCCCCCTCCGCTGACTCCGCCGCTCCGGCGGGCTCGGCCGACACGGCCGGCTCGGCGGCGTCGGCACCGCCGCCCCGCTCCAGCCCCTGGTGCAGCGCGGCGTGCACCGCGCGGTCCACCCCCTCCTGTCGAAGGCACTCGCGCAGCAGCTCCGGATCGAGCCCCTCGTTGCACGCCTGGTGCAGCAGCCTGGCGAAGAGATAGTCGGGATCGACCCGCAGCGCTCGGCCGAGCGCGACCCGTGCCGCGGGCTCGTCACCGGCCGACCAGGCGACCCAGCCCGCCAGGGTGAGCGGCGCCGCGGCGTGCTCCCCGTACAAGCCGGCGCAGCGGCGGGCCAGCGCACGCCACAGCCGCTGCGCCGTCTCCGCGTCCGGCCCCTCCATCCACGCGGCGGCCCGGTCCCGCGTCAGCCGGTCCTGCAGCCCGATGATCACCGCGGCCGCGTCCTTGTCGTCGAGCAGATCGTCATCGCGGGCGTCGGCCGCGCACGGGTCGGCGATCGGCGGCGCGGCCCGGAAGCGCTCCAGCATCCGGCCGACGAGGACGAGGGTCTGCGCGCGCACCGCCGCACAGTCCGCACCGCCCAGGATCCTCGGCACGAGCTCACACCCGGCCGCGTCCAGCGCGCGCTCCTGCTCGTCGGCCCGGGGGCCGCAGAGCGGCACGAGCCTCGCCTCCATCTCGCGCAGCGAGCCGCGCACATGAACGCCCGCGAACGTCGCCGCCGCGGCCATCACCGAGGTGCCGGGCAGGGCGAGCGGAACTCCTTCCGGTGGGCAGCAGCGCCGGTCGGGGCAGACATACGACCAGAACCGGCCCTCGGAGATGCACAGCGCCTCGAAGACCGGCACCTCAAGCCCGCCGCACGCGATGCGCAGGCGCTGGGCGAGGGGCCGCAGCCGCTCCATCACCTCCTGGCCCGACTCGCCCTCCGCCGGCTCCTGGCACAGGAACAGCACGATTCCGTCGGGCCGGTCGCCACGCCGCTCGCTGCCGCCGATCAGGCACTCGGCGAGCTGGTCGCAGACCTCCGGCCACTCCTCGCGGACGCCGGGAATGCCGAGCCTCAGCCTGCCGCCGAACCGGCCGCGGGGGCCGTGCAGCGCGATCATCACGACGCTGTCGTCCGGATGGAAGCCCAGAACATACGGGAGGGCATCGGCGAGCTCGGCCGGGCTGCGGAGGGTGACCTGCTCTTCGCCGGACGTGCCGGCCGGTTCGTTGTGTCGAGTCATGGCCCGACGGTCCCTCAGCTCCGGCGACCTCCGCCACCCCTGTGGATAACGTTATCCACAGGCCACCGGGTCCGTTCGCGCAATGTCGGTGGGATCAGGTTGCATGGGGGCATGAGCGACGAAGACCTGCGCACCTCGGCCGACACCGTCCTGGCCCGCCTCGTCGGGGACACCACCGGCTCCGCCCGGCTCCGGGAGGATCAATGGCGGGCGATCGAGGCGCTGGTCGCCGACCGCCGCAGGGCGCTGGTGGTCCAGCGCACCGGCTGGGGCAAGTCGGCGGTGTATTTCGTCGCCACCGCGCTGCTGCGCGAGCGCGGCAGCGGTCCGACCGTGATCGTCTCCCCCCTGCTCGCGCTGATGCGCAACCAGGTCGAGGCCGCGGCGCGGGCCGGTATCCACGCCCGCACCATCAACTCGGCCAATACCGAGGAGTGGGACACCATCCAGGCGGAAGTGGCCGCGGGCGAGGTGGATGTGCTGCTGGTGAGCCCGGAGCGGTTGAACAATCCCGACTTCCGCGATCAGGTGCTGCCCCAGCTCTCCGCCGCCACCGGTCTGCTGGTCGTCGACGAGGCGCACTGCATCTCCGACTGGGGCCATGACTTCCGGCCCGATTACCGCAGGCTCCGCACCATGCTCGCCGATCTGCCCCAGGGTGTGCCCGTGCTCGCCACGACGGCGACCGCGAACGCCCGGGTCACGGCGGATGTGGCCGAGCAGCTGGGCACGGGCGAGGGGGAGCGTGCGCTGGTGCTGCGGGGCCCGCTGGACCGGGAGAGCCTGAGCCTGGGCGTGCTGCCGCTGCCGGACGCCGCGCACCGGCTGGCCTGGCTGGCCGACCACCTCCATGAGCTGCCGGGCTCCGGAATCATCTACAGCCTCACCGTCGCCGCAGCCGAGGAGGTGACCGCGTTCCTGCGGCAGCGCGGCCATACCGTCGCCTCGTACACCGGCAAGACCGAGAACGCGGACCGTCAGCAGGCCGAGGAGGATCTGCTGGCCAACCGGGTCAAGGCGCTGGTCGCCACCTCCGCTCTCGGCATGGGCTTCGACAAGCCGGACCTCGGCTTCGTGGTGCACCTCGGCTCTCCCTCCTCCCCCATCGCCTACTACCAGCAGGTCGGGCGCGCCGGGCGCGGTGTGGAGCACGCCGAGGTGCTGCTGCTGCCCGGCCGTGAGGACGAGGCGATCTGGCGGTATTTCGCCTCGCTCGCCTTCCCGGCCGAGGAGCAGGTGCGCCGCACACTCGACGTGCTGGGGGCGGCTGACCGGCCGGTGTCGCTGCCCGCGCTCGAGCCGCGGGTCGAGCTGCGGCGGTCGCGCCTGGAGACCATGCTCAAGGTGCTCGATGTGGACGGCGCGGTGCGGCGTGTGCGCGGCGGCTGGACCGCCACGGGGCAGCCCTGGACGTATGACGCGGAGCGGTATGCGTGGGTGGCGCGGCAGCGGGAGACGGAGCAGCAGGCCATGCGCGACTACGCCGCGACGGCCGACTGCCGGATGGAGTTCCTGCGGCGGCAGCTGGACGACGAGAAGGCGGCGCCCTGCGGTCGCTGTGACAACTGCGCTGGGCCCCGGTTCACCGCCGAGGTGTCCGCCGCCTCGCTGGAAGCGGCGCGTGGCGAGCTGGGCCGGCCCGGTGTCGAGGTGGAGCCGCGCCGTATGTGGCCGACCGGGCTGCCCGCGGTGGGCGTCGAGCTCAAGGGCCGTATCCCGGCGGGAGAGCAGGCCGCTCCCGGCCGGGCGCTCGGCCGTCTCTCCGACATCGGCTGGGGAAACCGGCTGCGCCCGCTGCTGGCCCCGCAGAGCCCGGACGCGCCGGTGCCCGACGATGTGGCCGACGCGGTGGTGACCGTGCTCGCCGACTGGGCCAAGGGCCCCGGCGGCTGGGCCTCGGGCGCGCCGGATGCCCCCGCCCGCCCGGTGGGCGTCGTCACCATCGCCTCGCGCACCCGGCCGCGGCTGATCCAGACGCTCGGCGAGCGGATCGCCGCCGTCGGCCGGATGCCGCTGCTCGGCACCGTCGCCTACCACGACGCCGAGCTGGACACCCGGGTGCCGCGCACCAACAGCGCGCAGCGGCTGCGAGCGCTGCACGGTGCGCTCACCGTGCCGCCCGCGCTGGCGGCGGCCCTGTCCGAGACCGGCGGACCGGTGCTGCTGGTGGACGATATGGCGGACACCGGCTGGACCTTGGCCGTCGCCGCCCGGCTGCTCCGCCGGGCAGGGGCGGCGGATGTGTTTCCGCTGGTCCTGGCCGTGCAGGGATAAGCGCTGCCGGTCGGGGCGGGCAGCGGGCCGGTCAGGAATATAGACGGCGCACCGCCGCAAACCGGTCAGCCGCGCCAACTGCTCATTGCCGCGCGGGGGCGCGACCGCGAGAATTGTCAGGAGCTCCCCGCCCCCGGCCCGCCTGTGGTCCCGTTGGGGCCGTGTCGTGGCGTGCGCCCGTGCCCGACCCGTCGCCGGACCGTGGGCGCGCAGACGAAGGAGGACCGTGACCTTCGGCTTCGCTCCGCCGCCGTCCGCCGATCCCGCTTCCCGGCTGGGCCGGATGCTCGAACCCGCCGAGTGGGCGGCGGCGGGCATCCCGCTGCTGCGCAATCCACGCGAGGTCGTCACCGGGCTGCACAGCCGCCATCTGCCAAGGCCCGCCACGGCCGTCGTCGCGGTCCTCGGCCCGGAGGAACGGCTCACGGCGAGCGCGTCGTTCCCCCGGCGCGGCGCCGCCGCCGCGGACGGCTGGGAATTCCGCAACGCGCTCCTGGCGCAGCTGCGCCGGGTCATCCCGCACGATCTGCGGCGCCGCACCCCGGTCCGCACCGCTGTGCTGCTCTACTGCCGTGAGGGCGAGAGCAGGTGGACGGAGGAGGACGGCGCCTGGATGTGGGGCCTGCGCGACGCCTGCACCCTGCACGGCCTGCGCTGCGGCGCGTACATCACCCTGACCCGCGACGGGTGGCAGGTCCTCGGCGAGGGGCGGGGCGGCCGCCGGCCGCACTCCGCTTCACTCCGTACCGCGCTGGACGTCGCCGCCACGGGCGACGGCGACGCGCAGGCGCTGCCGCCGCCCCGTGCCGGAGCGCACGAGGCGCTGAGCCACTCCGCAGCCGTTTGACCTGCCGCACGACCACCGGCCGTCCGGGCGCCGGACACCTCCGTCACCTGGGACAGGGGCTGCCGGACACCGGGCGTACGGGGTCGTGCGGAATCAGACGCCCGCGGCCATGAGGGTGTTGATGCGCTGCGGATCGCCGCAAACGATCAGCAGCGCCCCGGCACGGCTCATCGCCTTGGGCAGCACACGGGCGACGGCGTCGTCCGCTCCGCCGTTGACGGCGACGACCACGACCGGTCGGCTCTTGGCACGGTCTGCGTCCGCGGCGGCGTAGAAGACGTCGTCACCGGCGTCGTGCTGCGCCCAGTAGGACGCCTCGCCGAAGGACAACTCGTGTACCGCCCACGGGTGCTGGTCCCCAGTGGTCAGCACCAGGACCTCACCGGGCGCTCGACCGGAGTCCAGCAGCAGGTCGACCGCCTCGTCCGCCGCGTCCAGGGCGCCGTCCACCGAGGCGGGGATCAGCTGGATCTGGGGGGCGGCCGTCGCGGCGGCACATGGGGTGGCCTTGGCAGCCGAAGCCGCCGGAGCGGTCGGCACGGGCTTCGTCGCATCGCTCGCGGTGCGCTGCGACGGAGCCGACGAGGTCCCGGCGGAGCCGCGGTGGGGACCGGGGCTTCCGGGCCGCCGCGGGGCGGGCCGGGGGCCGGGACCAGGGACAGGACGAGGGGTCGGCGCGGTGCGGCCTGCGGCCGGTGTCGCGCGAGGACCCGGGACACTCTCGTGAATCTGAGGCTCCTCGGGGATGAGAGGCATGGGCTGATGTCTATCAAACGCCGGTGCGAGTCGCATCGGCGGGTGGCGGTCTTGACCGCTTGGTCTGCTCAGAAGTCGAAGCCGAGTTGGCCTTCGCCCTCCAGCTCGACCGGTTCAGGTGTGCTGCGGACCCGCTTGAGGTGCCGCCACCGGGGCAGCCCGTCCAGGTAGGCCCAGGACAGCCGGTGGTGGGGGGTGGGCCCCAGCTCCTGCAGTGCGGCTTGGTGCACGGGGGACGGATATCCGGCGTTGTCAGCGAAGCAGAAGTCCGCATGCGCGGCTCCCAGTTCGACCATCATCGCGTCCCGCCGGACCTTGGCGAGCACAGAGGCGGCGGCGACGGAGACACAGGACTGATCGCCCTTGATCACCGTACGGACCGTCCAGGGAGCGCCGAGGTAGTCGTGCTTGCCGTCCAGGATCACCGCGTCCGGACGGACCGGAAGTCCGTCGAGCGCGCGCGTCGCGGCGAGCCGGAGGGCGGCCGTCATCCCCAGGTCGTCGATCTCCTCGGGTGAGGAGTGACCCAGGGCGTGCGCGGTGACCCATGTCTCCAACTCTTGTGCGAGCGCCGTGCGCTTCTTGGGGCTGAGCAGCTTGGAGTCGGTGAGCCCGGTCGGCGGACGACGCAGACCGGTGACCGCCGCGCAGACCGTCACCGGACCGGCCCAGGCCCCACGCCCGACCTCGTCGACACCGACGACGATCCTGGCTCCTGTGGTGGCGCGGAGCGAGCGCTCGACACTGTGGGTGGGCGGTTCATAGGCCATGGCGAGGACAACATTACGCCGCTGCTCCAGGCGTTCGGAACCCGGATCTACGGCCACGGCCTCCAGCCGGCGGTGCCGGCCGTTTCCCGGACCGGTCCGGCGGCCGATCCGCTCAACCCGACGCGACGGACAGCCGGTTCGGACGGAGCGGCGAACCGGCCGCCGCACAGTGAGCGGCACGGCCGGCGGTCAGCCGACCGATGCCGGGAGCCACCCCGGAAGCGCCTCGGTGCGGTCCTGCCACTCGCGGGGCGGCGCACCCGTGACCCCGGCCGCGACCACTCCCCCGGCGATGGCACAGGTGGTGTCCACGTCCCCGCCCGCCTGGGCGGTCCGCCAGAACGCCTCCTCGAAGGAGCCCAGGTGCCGGGCCGCCGCCCACAGCGCGAACGGCACGGTGTCATGGGCGCTGGTGCGACGGCCGCAGCCGAGCACCGCGGCAACGGTGCCCGCGTTCGCGTAGTCGAGCATGTCCCGGGCGCGGCGCAGCCCCGCCTGGACGGCGCTGCGCGGCACGGCCTCGACCACCCGGTCCAGCAGGTCCTCCGGCCCGCTGTGGCCCTCGGGGTCGGCCACCAGCGCCGCCGCGGCGGCCACCGCCATCGCCCCCGCCACGGCCTCCCGGTGCTGATGCGTGGTGTACGCCGAGATCTCGGCCTGGTGGGTCGCCTGCTCGACATCGCCCGCGTACCAGGCGCCCAGCGGGGCGATCCGCATCGCGGCGCCATTGCCCCACGATCCCTGCCCCTTGAACAGGCCGGCGGCCAGGTCGCGCCAGTCGCCGCCCTCCCGGATCAGCCGGAGCATCCGGTTCACGGCGGGGCCGTAGCCCCGGTCGAAGTCATGGTGCTCGGCGAAGGACCGGGCGAGATCGTCCTGGTCGATCCTGCCGTGTGCGACCAGGACGGCCAGCACGGAGCAGGCCATCTCGGTGTCGTCGGTCCACTGCCAGGGGGCGGGCGGCAGTTCGCGGCGCTTGAGGAACGGATAGTTGGCGGGAACGAAGAACTGGGAGCCGAGGGCATCACCCACGGCCAGTCCGCGCAGGCTCCCGAGGGCCCGGTGGAAACGGTCAGCGGTCATCGCTGCGCACTCTAACCGGTGAGGCCGTAGGGCTCGGGGGTGCACCAGCGCTCGAAGGGCCGGTCGAGGTGGTAGCGACCGTCGGAGCCGAGCAGCAGGGCCCGTGTCTCGCCGTTGCCGGGGTTCGACAGCGACTCGAATTCCGCGACGCTCCAGTGCAGCCAGCGCATACAGAACAGCCTCATGGTCAGCCCATGGGTGACCAGCAGGACGTTCGGCGGGTGGGCGGGGTCCTCGAAGCTGCGCCACAGGCTCTCCAGGAACGCGTCCACCCGGTCGTAGACATCGGCGCCGGATTCGCCCTGCGCGAAGCGGTAGAAGAAGTGCCCGTAGGCGTCACGGTATGCCTTCTGCTTCCGCACATCGTCGCGGTCCTGCCAGTTTCCCCAGTCCTGCTCGCGCAGCCGCGGCTCCTCCCTGACCCGGGTGCGGGACGGGTCCAGGCCGAGCAACCTCAGGGTCTGGTGGGTGCGGCGGTACGGCGACACATACACCGATATGCGCTCGTCGGCGAAGGTGGCGCGCAGTCGCTTGCCCGCCTCCAGCGCCTGCCGCCGCCCGGTATCGGTCAGCCTCAGGGCATGGTCGGGCACTCGTTCGTACACCGTGTCATCGACATTCCCCTCCGATTCTCCGTGCCGTATGAGAACGATGCGCCGAGGTCGTGCCATGCCGCCACCCTAGATCGAGCGTGCGCCACGTGCCTCGCTCCCGTCCTCGGCCATCGGCCGACCGCCGCGTATCTCGCACACCCGGCCGGTGAACCTGCTGCGCAGCCGCCGGTCGTGCGAGACCACCACCAGGGCGCCGGCCCACTGGGCCAGTGCCTCCTCCAGTTGCTCCACAAGGCCGAGGGCGAGGTGGTTGGCCGGCTCGTCGAGCAGCAGTAGATCCGCGGGGCGCGCCAGCAGCCGGGCGAGGGCCAGCCGACGGCGCTGCCCCGCGGAGAGCGATCCCACCGGGACGTGGAGGTCGCTCGGCCGGAACAGGCCGTACGACAGGAGGAGGGCGGTGTGCTCCTCCGGTGTCCCCGGCAGTCCACGCCCGAAGGCCGGCAGCAGCCGCTCCTTCGGCCGGGCGACCGGTATCTCCTGGGCGAGATAGCCGATCCGGCCGCGGCGCACCACATTGCCCGCGTCCGGCTTCTCGACCCCGGCCATGACCCTCAGCAGGGTGGACTTGCCCGCGCCATTGGCGCCCTGGACGAGCAGTCTCTCGCCCGCCGCGACGGTGAGCCCGTCCACCGCCAGCCGGTCGCCCACCCGGACCCCGTGGAGCCCGACGAGAACGCCCCCCGTGGTGCCCGCCGCGGGCCGCGCCGCGAACCGCAGCGGCTCCGGCGGGCGGGGCACCGGATCCTCCCGGAGTCTGCGCAGCCGCTCCTGGGCGTTGCGCACCCTGCTGGACACCGAGGACTGCACACGGCCCTTGTTCCGGTCGTAGGCCACCTTGTTGCCGTCCTTCATGCCGCGGCCTGGGGCGACCCGCCGTGCGACGGTCGTGGCGGCCTCGGCCAGCGCGGCTGTCTCCGCACACCACTGCTCGTACGTCTGCTCCCACCGGCGGCGGGCGGCGGTCTGCTCGGCGACGAATCCGCCGTAGCCCCCGCCGTACCGCACCAGGGTGCGCCGATCGGCGTCCACCTCGACGATCGAGGTCGCCACCCGCTCCAGGAACACCCGGTCGTGAGAGACCGCGAGGACGGTGCCCGGATGCGCCCGCAAAGCGTCCTCGAGCCAGGTGAGCGCCGCGCCGTCGAGGTGGTTCGTCGGCTCGTCGAGCAGCATCACCTCGGGCGCCGCGGCGATCAGACAGGCCAGCACGAGCCGGGCCTGCTCACCGCCGGACAGGCTGCCGAGCCGCCGGTCGTGCCCGAGGCGGCCCAGCCCCAGACCGTGCAGGGCCTTGTCCACCCGGGCGTCCGCCTCATAGCCGCCGCGCGTCTCGAAGGCGGTGAGCAGATCGCCGTATGCGGCGAGCGCGTCGGGGGCGCAGCCGCCGAGCTCCGCCTCCAGCTCGCGCAGCCTGCGCTCCATGGCACCCACCTCGGCCAGGGCCGCGCCGATGGCGTCGCGGACCGTGTGGTCCCGGGGCAGCTCGGGTGTCTGGCCGAGATGCCCCAAGCCCCCGTCGGCCACGGCCACGACGGAGCCGTCATCCGGCGGCTCGGCCCCGGCCAACAGCCGTAACAGCGTGGATTTGCCCGCACCGTTCTCCCCCACGATGCCCACCCGCTCACCGGGCCGTACCGAGAAGGACACGTCGTCGAGCAGCAGCCGGTCGCCCCGGGACAGCGTCACGCCGCGCAGTGAGATCTGAGTGGGCAAGGGTGAACCTCCGAGCACGGGCGGACCGGATCACGGGCGGCCACTTCCGGACCGACCTACAAACACAACCACAGTTGCATTACCCTCGCCATGACACGGGAAACCCGCTAACACAACTGGAGTTGCAATTGTTTGCAGAGAGCGCCACCCAGACGCCGGGCACCGTCCGTCCCGGCGGGCGCACCGCGCGCACCCGCGCCGCCGTCCGCGACGCCGTGCTCACCGGCCTCGCGGAGCACGGCTACCCGGGCCTGACGGTCGAGTACGTCGCCGAGCACTCCGGTGTCCACAAGACGACGGTCTACCGGCGCTGGGGCAGCGTCGAGGGGCTGGTGGCGGACGCGCTCGAGCTCGCGGGCGAGGACACCTGGACGCCCCCCGACACCGGCAGTCTCGACGGCGATCTGCGCGGCCTCGCCCGCGAGGTCATCGAGACCTTCCGCGACGCCTCGGCCGCCGCCGCGCCGACGGCCTTCATCGCGGCGGCGTTCCAGTCGGAGCGCGCGGCGGAGGCGCTGCGCGGCTTCTACGCGGAGCGGTTCGCCCGCTGCGAATCCGTCGTCCGGCGAGCCGTCGACCGCGGCGAGGCCCCGCCCGGCACCGACGCCGCGGCGGTCGTACGGGCCGTCTCCGCCCCGCTGTTCTTCCGGGCGCTCATCACCCGTGAGCCCCTCGACGCGCCGCTCGCCGACCAGTCGGCGGCAGCCGTCGCCGCCGCCGTACGGGCCGGGGCGTATCTCCCGGCCCACTGATGATCGGGCCCGCGGCCGGGGCAGCGGCGGACCTGGACGCCCTCATACCGTCCAGGCGGGCTCGACACCCACGACATCACCCGCGATCGCGGCCACATCCGCCTCTATCTGGGCGCGCAGACCAAGCCGTTCCACCCGCTCCACGCGGTACTTCCCGTGCTCGGCCGCCGAATCCCACATGGACAGCACGAGGAACTCGTTCCCCGGCGCCTCGCCGAACACCCCGCGCAGCATCCCGGGTGACCCGGCCATCGCCGGATTCCACACCTTCTCCTGCACCAGCGTGAAGTGGTCCACCCGGTCCGCGTGCACCCGGCAGTGCGCGACCCGCACCACGTCGACGTCCGTGAACCGCGGCTCGAAGCCGACCTTCACATCGAAGCGGTGCTCGAACAGCCGGACCTGCATGTCCCTGTACGTGCCCGACTGGGCGGCCGCCAGCCGGTCGTGCGACCGCGCCATGAAGGAGTCGTAGAACACCCGGCTCTCCCAGAACGCGAAGATATGCGCCACGTCCGGACGCCCCCGGCTCCAGCCACCGCCCTGCCCCCGGAATCCCGGTTCGCCGGGCAACCCCGCCCACTTCCGCTGCCCCCGCTCGAAACCCGGGCGGTCCACCACGGTGCAGCGAATCCACTTGACCAGCACCGCGCTATCCTACGGCCCCACGGTGGCCCGCATCACATACCGGAGGGTCCGCCTCACCTCACCGTCCCGGCGCGTACCCGGTCACCGTCGCCGACGACGTCCCGTACCGGGACCCGGCACCCTGCAGGCCGACGGCAGTTACTGCTGCGCCCCGGGCAGGGGCGCGTACCAGGAACTGCCGTACAGCACAGCGCTCAGCCCGGTCAGCAAGCGCTGCACATCCGGCTCCGACCGGACCACCAGCCGCGTGAACTGACTGCTGCTGCCCAGCTTGTTGCCGCACTCGCGCACCAGTACCCCGTGTTCGGACAGGAGGCGGTCCCGCACCTCCGCGCCGTTCGCGCCCTCCGGCAGCTTGGCGAACACGAAGTTGCCCTGGGAGGGAAAGACGGTCATGCCGGGCAGGCAGGACAGCTGCGAGGTCATCACCTGCCGGTCGCGGGCGAGCATCCTCAGGCTCATCTCGTAGTCATGCTGATAGTCCTTGAGCATGAAAACGATGATTTCGGCGAAGGAGTTGAGATTCCACTTCGGCAGCCTGGAGCGGACCTTGCGGGCGAGCGCCGGATTCGCGACCAGGTAGCCGAAGCGCACACCGTGCAGGCCGAAGTTCTTGCCGAGGCTGCGCAGGACGATGACATTGGGCCGCACCACGGCCTCGTCCACGACGCTCGGCCACGGACCGGATTCGGGGTCCGCGAACTCCAGGAAGGACTCGTCGATGACGACCAGGTCGAGGTCGGACAGGGCATTCATGATCGATAACACGGTGTCATAGGAGAGGAGGCCGCCGTCGGGATTGTTGGGGTTGCAGATGACGGCCGTGCGTGAGCCCCGCTGCCGTACGAAGGACACGAAGGCCGCGGGATCGAGGGCGAAGCCCTCCGCCTCCGGAAGCCGGAACATGTCCACTCGCTTGCCGGTCTCCTCCGGCTGGTCGGTCCACCGGCCGAAGGTGGGTATCGGCACGGCCAGACTGTCCTTCACCAGCAAGTGGTCGATCCAGGTGATGAGTTCCGTCGAACCGTTGCCCATCGCCATGGTCTGCGGCTGGAGGTCGAGCAGACCCGCCAGTTCGGCTGTGATCGTGTCGGCCGGGCTCGGATAGTAGGTCAGGATGTCCCGCAGCCTCGCCGACAGCTCATCGAACATGACGGGGGTGGGGAAATAGGGGTTGCAGGGGATGCAGAAGTCCACGATGTCCTGCCCGCCGCCCGAGACCCCCGCCCGGTTCAGCATGAAGTACGACGGACTGTGGTTGGTGCCCCGGAAGAGCTGTGCGGCACTACCTGTGGTGCCGATTGCGGCGACGGTCACGGCAAGACCTCCTCGGTCACATGGGCCGTGCCGGCACGCGCTGCGGCCGGCCTCGTGCCGAGGGTGTCGCATGCTCCCCCGGCTATTGGCCGGTTGAGGAGTTTCATGAGTCGTGTGAGAACTCGAGTGACAGGGGTTGCATGGTCCGCTACAGTCCTGCCACCCCACGCGCCGGCCCAGTACGCGGCCATGCTCGTCCTGCGCGTATCCGACGTCGACGACGCCACCGCCCGCCTCGCCATCCACAGAGCGACCATCGTCGCCGACCCTCAGGACCGCCCGGAGTGGGGCCCCTCGCTGCGCACGGCCCACCTGCGGACGCCGGACGGCACCCTGGTGGAACTCCAGTCCTAGTGACGGCAGTACTACTGACACGGTTCCACGCACCGAAACCGGACACCGGACGCCACCGACAAAGGCGGGGTGCGGACCCGAAGGCCCGCACCCCGCCTCAGACATCACCCCTCGGGGCGGACGATCAGCTGCAGCCGCTGGTCGAGCCGCAGCCCTCGCACAGGTAGCAGCTGCCCGCGCGGCGCATCTTCGTGCCGCAGGAGAAGCACAGCGGGGCGTCGGCGTTCAGCCCCAGCTGGATCTCGACCAGCTCGGTCGAGCTGTGCGCCTCCTTCGGCGCCGGGGACGCGGCCTGCGGCTGGGACGTGGTGTTCTTCGGGACGTCCACACGACGCGGCGCCGACTGGGCCAGGCCCTCGACGTCCACCTCGTCCTCGGCGGGCTCGTACGAACCCGTCTCCAGGTGGCGCTGGCGCTCCTCGGCGGAGTGGATGCCGAGCGCCGAGCGGGTCTCGAAGGGCAGGAAGTCCAGCGCCAGCCGGCGGAAGATGTAGTCGACGATCGACTGCGCCATCCGCACGTCCGGGTCGTCCGTCATGCCGGCCGGCTCGAAGCGCATGTTGGTGAACTTCGAGACGTAGGTCTCCAGCGGCACGCCGTACTGCAGTCCGACCGAGACCGCGATCGAGAAGGCGTCCATCATGCCCGCGAGGGTCGAACCCTGCTTGGACATCTTCAGGAAGACCTCGCCCAGACCGTCGTCCGGGTAGGAGTTGGCGGTCATGTAGCCCTCGGCGCCGCCCACCGTGAAGGAGGTGGTGATGCCGGGACGGCCCTTGGGGAGGCGCTTGCGGACCGGGCGGTACTCGACGACCTTCTCGACCTCCGGCTCGGCCTGCTCCGCCGCCTTCTCCTCCTTCTTCTTGGCGGAGAGCGGCTGACCGACCTTGCAGTTGTCGCGGTAGATCGCCAGCGCCTTGAGGCCGAGCTTCCAGCCCTCGAAGAAGATCCCCTCGATCTCCTCGACGGTGGCCGACTCCGGCATGTTGACCGTCTTGGAGATCGCGCCGGACAGGAACGGCTGGGCGGCGGCCATCATCCGCACATGGCCCATCGGCGAGATGGAGCGCTCGCCCATCGCGCAGTCGAAGACCTCGTAGTGTTCGGGCTTCAGCCCCGGCGCGTCGATCACATTGCCGTGCTCGGCGATATAGGCGACGATCGCCTCGACCTGCTCCGGCTGGTAGCCGAGCCGCTTGAGCGCCTTGGGGACCGTGTTGTTCACGATCTGCATGGAGCCGCCGCCGACCAGCTTCTTGAACTTGACCAGGGCCAGGTCCGGCTCGACGCCCGTGGTGTCACAGTCCATCATCAGGCCGATGGTGCCGGTCGGCGCGAGCACCGACGCCTGGGCGTTGCGGAAGCCGCTCTTGTCGCCGAGGCGCAGCACGTCCTGCCATGCCTCCGTGGCCGCGGCCCAGACCGGGGTGTCCAGGTCGTCCATGCGCTTGGCGATGGCGTTGGCGTCCGAGTGCTGCTTCATGACGCGCTTGTGGGCGTCCGCATTACGGGCGTAGCCCTCGTACGGGCCGACGACGGCCGCGAGCTCCGCGGAGCGCTTGTACGACGTGCCGGTCATCAGGGAGGTGATCGCTCCGGCCAGGGCCCGGCCGCCGTCGCTGTCGTAGGCGTGGCCGGTGGCCATCAGCAGGGCGCCGAGGTTGGCGTAGCCGATGCCCAGCTGGCGGAAGGCGCGGGTCGTCTCGCCGATCTTCTCGGTCGGGAAGTCCGCGAAGCAGATGGAGATGTCCATCGCGGTGATGACCAGCTCGACGACCTTGGCGAAGCGCTCGGCGTCGAAGCGCTGGGTGCCCGCTCCGTCGTCGTGCAGGAACTTCATGAGGTTGAGCGAGGCCAGGTTGCACGAGGAGTTGTCCAGGTGCATGTACTCGCTGCACGGGTTGGAGGCGGTGATCCGGCCCGTCTCCGGCGAGGTGTGCCAGTGGTTGATGGTGTCGTCGTACTGGATGCCCGGGTCGGCACAGGCCCAGGCCGCCTCGGCCATCTTGCGGAAGAGGGACTTGGCGTCGACCTCTTCGATGGCCTCAGCGGTCAGCCGGCTGCGCAGACCGAACGCCGAGCCCGACTCCACGGCCTGCATGAACGTGTCGTTCACCCGGACGGAGTTGTTGGCGTTCTGGTACTGGACGGACGTGATGTCGTCGCCGCCCAGGTCCATGTCGAAGCCCGCGTCACGCAGGGCGCGGATCTTCTCCTCCTCCTTGACCTTGGTCTCGATGAAGGCTTCGACGTCCGGGTGGTCGACGTCGAGAACGACCATCTTGGCGGCCCGGCGGGTCGCGCCGCCCGACTTGATCGTTCCAGCCGAGGCATCGGCGCCGCGCATGAAGGAGACAGGACCGGAGGCATTGCCGCCTGAGGAGAGGAGCTCCTTGGAGGAGCGGATGCGGGAGAGGTTCAGGCCGGCGCCGGAGCCGCCCTTGAAGATCATCCCCTCTTCCTTGTACCAGTCCAGGATCGACTCCATGGAGTCGTCCACAGAGAGGATGAAGCAGGCGCTGACCTGCTGCGGCTGCTTGGTACCGACGTTGAACCACACCGGCGAGTTGAAGCTGAAGATCTGGTGCAGCAGCGCGTAGGTGAGCTCGTGGTCGAAGATCTCGGCGTCCGCGGGCGAGGCGAAGTAGCCGTGCTCCTCACCGGCCTTGCGGTAGGTGCGCACCACACGGTCGATGAGCTGCTTCAGGCTCGCCTCGCGGTCCGGGGAGCCCATCGCGCCACGGAAGTACTTGCTCGTGACGATGTTGACCGCGTTCACCGACCAGAAATCGGGGAACTCAACGCCGCGCTGCTCGAAGTTGACCGAACCGTCGCGCCAGTTGGTCATGACGACGTCACGACGCTCCCAGACCACCTCGTCGTACGGATGCACCCCAGGGGTGGTGTGGACGCGCTCGATACGCAGACCCTTGTTCGGCTTGCTTCCCTTGGAGCGGGAGCCTCGTGCGGGGCCGCTCGTCGTCTCTGTCATTCCGCCTCCCTGTACGGGCGAAAACGCCCTGATGTGCCCAGTTCTTCCCAAGGCACGGTGTCTGTCGTTCACCCGGCCGCGCGATGCGCCCCGGGCGGGTGTCTGGGCCGCCGGTCAGTCGGCGGCGATGGCCGGCGCGGGGGCCTCCGCGGCCCCGTCGGCGCCGGACCCGCGGTCGTGCGCGGAAGGCCGTTGCCGATCACGCAGCTCCGCGACCGCGGCCTCGAAGTCCTCCAGCGAGTCGAAGGCGCGGTAGACCGAGGCGAAGCGGAGATAGGCGACGAGGTCGAGCTCCTGGAGCGGGCCGAGTATGGCGAGCCCCACGTCATGGGTGGACAGCTCGGCGCTGCCGGTGGCCCGGACCGCCTCCTCCACCTGCTGGCCGAGCTTGGCGAGAGCGTCTTCGGTCACCGGCCGGCCCTGGCATGCCTTGCGCACCCCGGAGATGACCTTGTCGCGACTGAAGGGCTCGGTGACCCCGCTCCGCTTGATCACCATCAGTGACGCGGTCTCCACGGTCGTGAAGCGACGCGAACAGTCGGGGCACTGGCGGCGCCTGCGGATCGAGCAGCCGTCATCCGTGGTCCGGCTGTCGACGACACGGCTGTCGGGGTGCCTGCAGAAGGGGCAGTGCATGGCTCCGTACCCTCCCTCACCCTCAAGAACGGCGCATGACTGACAAGCCTCGACCCGGCCGCGAGGCCCCGGTGAAGCGGCCACAAGCATAGGCGAAAACCGTGGCACCAAATGACCAGAGACCACAACCTGTAGGTGGCTCGCATCCATCTAACCACTAGATCTGGTGTCTGGCACTCAACCGTACCGGGGGGCGTGTCACGGCTCGGGAGCAGGCACGAGCGTACGCGAACCCCACCGGTCCCGGATTCGAGGGGGTGGGGATGCAAGACTGGACCCCCACCCGACGGTGGCCGTAGAAACCGGCCCATACACCCAACCCTGTGATCACGTCAGCTCATCTACGAAATTTCACTCGAACGTGTGTTTGGCGCAACCTTTCGAAAGCAACTACCGTTGTCCAACTAGGGAGAACATCTCGAGAGGGGCCGTCGTGACCACCACCGCAGAGAGCGCCACCGTTACCGCCCAGGAGCGCTCCCAGAGCCGACTCGAACAGACGCACGCGATGAACCAGACCCACGCGATGAATGACGCCGACACGAACCCGGAGGGGCAGAAGCCCACGCGCTCACTACCCGGCCGACCTCCAGGAATCCGGGCGGACAGCTCAGGACTGACCGACCGGCAGCGCCGCGTCATCGAGGTCATTCGCGACTCTGTGCAGCGGCGTGGTTACCCGCCGTCCATGCGGGAGATCGGCCAGGCGGTGGGCCTCTCCAGCACCTCGTCCGTCGCCCACCAGCTGATGGCTCTGGAGCGGAAGGGCTTCCTGCGGCGCGACCCCCACCGGCCCCGGGCGTATGAGGTCCGCGGCTCCGACCAGCCCAGCGCCCAGCCGACGGACACCACCGGCAAGCCCGCCGCCTCCTACGTTCCGCTGGTCGGCCGGATCGCGGCCGGCGGCCCGATCCTCGCCGAGGAGTCGGTCGAGGATGTCTTCCCGCTCCCCCGGCAGCTGGTCGGCGACGGTGAGCTCTTCGTTCTGAAGGTGGTCGGCGACTCCATGATCGAGGCGGCCATCTGCGACGGCGACTGGGTCACCGTCCGCCGCCAGCCCGTCGCCGAGAACGGTGACATCGTCGCCGCGATGCTCGACGGAGAGGCCACGGTGAAGCGCTTCAAGCGCGAGGACGGCCATGTGTGGCTGCTCCCGCACAACGCCGCGTACCAGCCGATCCCCGGCGATGAGGCGACCATTCTGGGCAAGGTGGTGGCGGTGCTGCGGCGCGTCTGAGCGCGACGGATCGAGGTGCGCCCTAGCGTACCCAACGACCGGGCCCCGGGACCACTGCGCCGGTTCCGGGGCCCTGCTGTGCGCGCCGACGCCCCCGCTACGCCCCGTCGGCCTTGGCGGCGGCGTCGATGGCGGCCAGGGAGCGGCGCACCTGGTTGCGGTCGGTCGTGTACCAGAAGTCCGGCATGGACTTCCGCAGGAATGAGCCGTAGCGCGCCCGCTCGACGCGCGGGTCCAGAACGGCGACGATGCCGCGGTCACCCGAGGCCCGGACGAGCCGGCCCGCGCCCTGCGCCATGAGCAGGGCGGCATGCGTCGCGGCGACGGCCATGAAGCCATTGCCCCCGGCCTCCTCCACAGCCTTCTGGCGGGCGCTCATCAGCGGGTCGTCGGGGCGCGGGAAAGGCACCCGGTCCATGACCACCAACTGACAGCTCGGGCCCGGCACATCGACGCCCTGCCAGAGCGAGAGCGTCCCGAACAGACACGTCCGGGCGTCGGCCGCGAAGGCGCGGATCAGCTCGCCGAGGGTCTCCTCGCCCTGGAGCAGGATGGGCACGTCCAGGCGCCCACGCAGCGCCTCGGCAGCCGCCTGGGCGCCACGCATGGACGAGAACAGCCCGAGCGTACGGCCCCCCGCGGCCTCGACCAGCTCAGCGAGTTCATCGAGCATGTCGCTGCGGCTGCCCTCACGGCCGGGCTGGGCGAGATGCTTGGCGACGTAGAGAATCCCCTGCTTCGAGTAGTCGAAGGGCGAGCCGACGTCGAGGCCCTGCCAGCGCGGCGCGGTGTCCTCGCCACCCTCGGGGTCCTGGGGGCTCTCGGGGGCGAGGCCGAGTGATGCCGCCACACCGTTGAAATCCCCGCCGAGCTTGAGAGTGGCGGAGGTGAGGATGACCGAGCGATCCTCGAACAGCTTCTCGCGCAGCAGCCCCGACACGGAGAGCGGAGCGACGCGCAGCGAGGCGCCGAAGCGGTCGTGGCGCTCGTACCAGACCACGTCGTACTCGGAGCCCTCGACGATCCGCTCGGCCACTTGGTGGATGTTCTCCACGGAGCCGAGGGCCTGCTTACGGACCGCGTCCTCGTCCTGGACCGAGGCGTCACGGGTGGAGCCGAGCGCCGAGATGACCGTACGGGCCGCGTCGCGCAGCGCCATCAGGGCGTAGCCGAGGTCCTCGGGGATCTCCTCGAGGCGGCCGGGCAGGGCGAGCTCCATGAGCCGCTCGAAGCTCTCCGCGGCGGTCTGCAGGGCGTCCGCCGCCTTCTCGTTGACCAGCTTCGCGGCCCGGCGCACGGCCCGGTTGACCTGGCCCGGGGTGAGCTCGCCGCTGGCGACACCGGTGACGCGGGAGACCAGCTCATGGGCCTCGTCGACGATCAACACCTCGTGGCTGGGCAGCACGGGGGCGCCCTCGATGGCGTCGATGGCGAGCAGCGCGTGGTTGGTGACGACGACCTCGGCGAGCTTGGCCCGCTCGCGCGCGGCCTCGGCGAAGCACTCCGCACCGTAGGCGCACTTGGACGCGCCGAGGCACTCCCGGGAGGTGACGGAGACCTGGGACCAGGCCCGGTCGGAGACGCCGGGGGTCAGATCGTCCCGGTCGCCCGTCTCGGTCTCATCGGCCCAGTCACGCATCCGCAGCAGATCCTTGCCGAGCCTGCTGGTGGGCGCGGCGGCCTCGACGGGGTCGAACAGTCCGGATTCGTCGGCGTCCTCCTGCGGTACGCCCTCGCGGAGCCGGTGCAGGCACAGGTAGTTGGAGCGGCCCTTGAGCATGGCGAACTCGGGGCGGCGGCGCAGCAGCGGATGCAGCGCGTCCACAGTGCGGGGTAGATCGCGCTCGACGAGCTGCCGCTGCAGGGCGAGGGTCGCCGTGGCGACGACGACGCGCTCGCCCTGGGCGAGGGCGGGCACCAGATAGCCCAGGGACTTTCCCGTGCCGGTGCCGGCCTGGACCAGCAGATGGGAGGTGTCGTCGATCGCCTCGGCTACGGCTTCGGCCATGGCGGTCTGGCCCTGGCGCTCGGTGCCGCCGACGGCGGTGACGGCGGCGCGCAGCAGGTCGGCGAGTGGAGGCGAGGACGATTCAGTCATAGGGCTGCCAGCCTACGGGGCGGCACCGACATCACTCTCCTCGGCTGGTGGGTGACGGACAGCTTCGGCCACGCGCGGAACTCCTGGGCCAGGAACCCGGACCGGGCGAGCGGTGTATGAAAAGTAGCGCTGCGCATCCGGGCCGGCGCATCACCAGGGGAGTCACTCATGGTCACGGAGCATCACAGAAGGTGGCGCAGGGCGCGATCGCGCAGCATCAGCGCCGCGCGTTTACCGGGAAGTTCGACCTCCGCGGAGAAGCGGAAGCCCGCGCCGAGGAAGGCCGCGACGGAGGGGATGTTGCGCAGATCGGGTTCGGCCACGACACGGTGGCAGGACGGACGGTGTGCCAAGACAAGGTCGGCGGCCGCGCGGAGCAGGGTCGAGCCCAGACCCCGGCCACGATCGCTGACCCGGCCGATGAGCAGATGGATACCGGTGTCGTGCGGGCGGGCCGGGTAGTACCGGGCGACCGGGTCGAGATCGGCGCGGTACACCTCCCAGTAGCTCATCGGGACGCCGTCCAGGACGCCCAGGCAGGGCACGCTCCGGCCGTCGCCGTCGAGCTGGCCGCCCAGGTGGCTCGCGGTGGCCTCGTCGGGGCCGTCGAGCTCCCAGAAAGCCGCGACGGCCGGGTCGTTCATCCATCGGGCGATGAGCCGCAGATCGCGCCCCATGCGGACCGGGACGAGCTGGAAAGCGCCCGCCGTGGTGCTGGTGGGGCCCCATTCGGCGATGTGGTCGAGCAGATCCGGCCAGTCGCCGGTCCCTGGGCCGGGGAAGTGCTTGTCGGTGAGTCGTGCGGCGTCTTCTTCCTGGCGCAGCCGCAGGTCGATGGTGTCGTCGGTGCTGGAGCTCGTACTGGAGTCGGTGTGCTGCACGGCGACGCTCTCCTCTCATGGGTCTCAGGCATGTCGTGAGGAGCGTGATGGTCAAGTGCGTGAGGTGAGGGGCGTGATCGTGGTGGCGTGATCGCGGGGACACGGAGTCATGCCGTGGGGGTGCCAGGAGTGGTGACGGAGGCGACACAGGTGGCGAGGGGGTTGGTGATGGTGACGTAGACGGACTGGGTGTCCACCGGTCCCACGAGTTCGTCCAGGCCGTGCAGCCGCGTGAGCAGATTGGCCTTGCAGCGCAGGGTGGGCGAGTCCAGGAGCCGGGCGGGGAGCGGTGAGCGGGTCCTGCCGGGGCCGGACGCGGCATCGGTGAGAAAGCGGCGGAACGCGGCCAGCAGCACACGCTCGTCGACGAGCCGCTGAGACCCGAACGCACCGATCAACCCGAGGACGTTGTTGATACCCAGGTAGTAGGCGAACCGTTCGTCGGTGACCTCGTCGGGCACAAAGGTGTCGCTGCGGCCGCCGATGCCGGGCAGCCGGCGCTGGAGCTCGGCGTGCCGGGACGCGCGGAAGTAGTAGCCCTGGTTGTCCCGGTAGCGGCCGCCGATCGGCCAGCCGTCCGGGTCCAGCAGCACCAGGGTGTTCTGCTGGTGCGCCTCGAGCGCGATCCCGGCCTCTCCGTCCAGCCACAGCACGGGGCGTACGACCGTGTGCAGATAGCGCAGGAACCACTCGGCGCCGACGGTCGCCGGGGAGCGGCCGGCGCGGGCGGCGAGCCGGGCGACGAGATGGGCGAGGCGCGAGCGCATCACCGGCTGCCCCGGCCAGGGGCGGAGCGAGATGAGTCCGGCGACGCACACGGCGTCGTCGCCCGGACCGAACGGGTTGTGCCGGATGACGACGTCGAGTCCCGTCAGGGGTTCGCCGTCCGGTCCGTCGACGGCGAGCCAGGCCGGGTCCCGGACGATGTCGAAGCCCGGGAATCCGGGGAAGGCCGCCCGCCACTGCTCGGCCAGGCCACTGCGGAGCAGCCGGTGCACCTCGACGCCGCGGCGGAGCTCCTTACGGAGGTTCTCACGAAGGGAGTTGGTGATCCGTACACCGAGGGAGAGTTTGAGCATCGCGGGCGCGCCGGGCCGGTAGACGGTGCGCACGGAGGAGGTGGGGTGCCAGTGCCCGCCGGACGGTCCCAGATCGTGCAGCAGACCCGCGTCGAAGAGCCCGGCGACGGCCGGCCGGTGCCGGATCTCGCGGGCCTGCCAGGGGTGCAGCGGCAAGGGCACGGAGCCGGAGGGCAGTTGGAGGCCGCTGCCCGCGAGCGAGAGGGCGAGCCGCTCGGCGGGCACGGTCCGGCCGCGCTCGGTCCAGGCCGACTCGCAGGCCAGTAGGGACCGGTCGACGGCGATCCAGTGCAGAGGAAAGGAGCCGCGCGATTCCGGTGAGAGGACGGATGCTTCGGTGTCGGAGAGGCCCTCACGGCTCTTCGGCGTGGGATGAAGGGGGTGGCCGAGGACTAGGGACTGTTCCGCGCTGAGAAACGGGGTGCCCGCGCCCGGGTCGGCGGGGGCGGCTCGTCGGTGGGCGAGGAAGAGGGCGGTGCGTCGTACGGAGTCCGCGACCCGGCCGACGAGTTCGGTGGCGTCCGGGTCGGGGTCGTCCTGCCGCGCGCTGTACGCCGCCTCGCGGATGAGCAGGGCCGCGAGGGTGACCGCGCCGACAGTGGGGGCGTCATGGGGGCCGTGCTCCAGCACCGGGGGGCCGAAGCGGTGCCAGCCGGTGGGCGACCAGTAGTGCACGGGGACGAGCAGGACGGTTCCGCTCGCGGCGAGGGGGATGCGCAGGGTGTCCCCGCCGGGGCGCGCGATGTCGCTCTCCCGGACCCAGCAGCGCAGCAGGTTCTCGACGGCCGCCGCGTCGGCCGCGGTCTGCGGATCGGGGTCGTCGAGCGGGTCGGGGCCATCCGCCGGTGTGCGGTCGTCGGGGGTTCCGCGCCGGGCGCGGTCCTGCCGGGGCACGGCCGCCATGACGACGGGTGGCTCCGGTGAGGACGACTCGGCCGCTCCCGCCTCGACCATGAGTGGCACCACTTCGGGCGGCACCACCGCCGGCGGCGCCGCTGGGGGTGGACCGGCTGGGGGCGGTACGGCAGCCCGCTCCCCCGCGAGCCTCATGACCGTGGACGGCACCACCACCGTCGGCACCACCGCGGGTGGCTCTGCCGGCTCCGCCGCGGGCGGCGCCGCGGGGGGTGGCTGGAGGAGGCTCGGTGGGGGGCCGGGACGGCGGTCGGGGGCGTCGCGGTCCATCATGGCACCGGCCTCTGGTTCCGGCTGGGGAGACAACGGGGCTCCCCCGGGGGAGTGCGGCATGGTGGGTGCGGCGCGGGCGTCCCGGCGTTCACGCCGTGAGCCTGGCGCCTGCCTCCTTCGGTGGTGCGGTGGTGGTGCGGTCGTACGGCAGCGGAACGACTCACCGGTGGTCTTCGGCGAACGGCACTGCGGGCGGCGGGAGTTCGGGGGCAGGGGCGGTGACGGTGCGGGCTCCAGTGGCGCGGATCGCCGCGTCAAGGGCGTCGGCGAGCCGGTCGAGGACGGCCTCCGCCTGTTCGTCGGTGATGGTCAACGGGGGAAGGAGACGGATCACCGCGGCGTGGCGGCCGCCTAGTTCGACGATAAGGCCGCGGTGCAGGCACTCCCGCTGGACGGCCGCAGCGAGCGCCGGTGCGGCGGGCCGGGGCCCGCCCGACGGGCCGGCGCCCTCGGCGTCGCCGGGCTCGCCACCGTCGTGCCCGGCTCCCGCCTCCCGGGCCCGCTCGTCCTGGACTGGCTCGCCCCAGACTGGCTCGCCCCAGACCGGTTCTCCCCGGACCGGTTCGCCCTGGGCTGGTCCGTCCTCGGCCTCCGGGTCGATGAGTTCCAGGCCGATCATGAGGCCGCGGCCGCGTACATCCCCGATATGCGGCCACTGGGCGGCGAGTTCGCGCAGCCGCCCCAGCATCCGCGTGCCGACGGTCGCAGCCCGCTCAGCGAGTTGGTTCCGCCGTACGTAGGCGAGGGTGGCCGCACCGGCCGCCATGGCCAGCTGGTTGCCCCGGAAGGTGCCCGCATGGGCGCCGGGGGGCCAGATGTCGAGCTCCTCGCGGTAGACGACGACGGCCAGCGGGAGGCTGCCGCCGATGGCCTTCGACATCACCATCACATCGGGCACCACACCGCTGTGCTCGACCGCCCAGAAGGCCCCGGTGCGCCCGACGCCGGTCTGCACCTCGTCCACGATCAGCGGGATGGAGCGGGCCGCGGTGATCTCGCGCATCCGGCGCAGCCAGCCGTCCGGTGCGGGGAGCACCCCGCCCTCGCCCTGGACCGGTTCGAGGATCATCCCGGCCGGGGTCGACACCCCGCTCTTGGGATCGTCGAGGAGACTCTCGGTCCAGCGCGCCGAGAGCTCGGCGCCGCGCCGCCCGCCCACGCCGAACGGGCAGCGGTAGTCGTAGGGGAAGGGCAGCCGGGTCACGCCGGGCGACGGGGCGCCGCCGGAGGCGGCCAGGGCCCCGGCCGTCATCCCGTGGTACGCCCCGGAGAAGGCGAGCAGACCGTCGCGCCCGGTGGCGCTCCGCACCAGCTTGAGCGCGGCCTCGACCGCGTCCGTGCCCGCCGGGCCGCAGAACTGCACCCGGGCACGGGAGGCGAGTGCGGGCGGCAGGGTGGCGAACAGCTCATCCGTGAAGGCGTCCTTGACCGGCGTGGCCAGATCCAGGACCTGCAGGGGCGCCCCCGAGTCCAGGAGCGCCCGGACGGCCTCAAGCACCACCGGATGGTTGTGCCCCAGCGCCAGCGCCCCGGCCCCGGAGAGACAGTCGAGGTAGCGGCGGCCGTCGGCCCCCTCGATCGTCAGCCCCCGGGCACGCACCGGGACGATGGGCAGCGCCCGCGCATAGGTGCGGGCGGCCGACTCGCGCAGCGCCTGGCGCCGCAGAATGCCCTGGGCCGCCCCGCCGCCGTCGGACACGGCGGACAGGGTCATCGGCGGGAGCTGGGTCACGGCCATGACTCTCGGTCCTCCTGGTGCTGAACACCCTCCGGCTGTCCCCCGTACGTACCAACGACGCGTCAGCCCCGAGATCACGGGCTGGCCGAAGATCCTTACGGACCGGGAACCAAGGACCCGGCTGCAGCCGTCGTAGGCGGCACCGACATAGTGGGATCCCACCCCATCGCCGGGGCGGTGCATGACAATTCCACACAGGCCGTAGAGCAGCTCAGATCATCAGGGGGAGTTCCGCCCATGCCATCCACACGCCGACCCGCGCTGGCCGCGGCCGCCGTCGCCGCCGTCCTGGCGCTCACCGCCACCGCGTGCGGCTCGTCGGACGACACGACCGAGGCCAAGTCGACCGCGTCGTCGGACCAGCAGGGCACGGGCGACATCAAGCTGCCCGACCACCTCAACGACAAGTTGAAGAACCTCGGCATCGATCTGGACCAGTGGAAGAACGGTGCCTGGAACAAGTGGGACAGGGACGACTGGCTGCGCGAGGCAGGTGACTTCATCAACCCGATCATCAAGGGCCTGTGGAAGCCGGACCGGATGCGGGACGCGCAGGAGCCCGACAAGCCGGTCGACGACAGTGACATCGCGGACGACCAGGGTGTGACCGACCCGGATCCGCAGCCTGTCGCGGCCAAGGAGGTCACCAGCCCGTACAGTGGCAAGGTCCCCTACGCGGGCAAGGTCTTCTTCGACGGCCCCGAGGGCTCGATGGTCTGCTCCGCGACCGTGGTCGAGGACCCCGCGCACCCCGGCAAGTCCAACCTGGTCTGGACGGCGGGCCACTGTGTCCACGCGGGCAAGGGCGGCGGCTGGTACAAGAACCTGATGTTCGTCCCCTCGTACAACGACGCCGGCAAGCCGGAGGCCGAGCTGAAGAACGCCACCAAGGAGCAGCTGGCGCCCAAGGGCGTCTGGTGGGCCGACTGGGCGCAGACCTCCTCGCAGTGGATCGACAGCGGCGCGGCCACCGGCGGCAAGGGCGCCCCGTACGACTTCGCGGTGATGCATGTGAAGCCGGAGGTCAGCGGCGGTAAGTCGCTGGAGGAGACGGTCGGCGGCGCGCTGCCGGTCGACTTCAACGCCCCGGCGGTGAAGTCCATCGACCAGATCACGGCCACCGGCTACCCGGCCGCCCCGCCGTTCGACGGCCAGAAGATGAACCAGTGCGCGGACAAGCCGGGCCGGCTCTCGCTGGACGCCAAGCAGCCGACCATGTACCGCATAGGCTGCACGATGACCGCCGGTTCCTCCGGTGGCGGTTGGGTCGCGAACGGCTCGGACGGCAAGCCGACGCTGGTGTCGAATACCTCGATCGGCCCCTCCAACGCGACCTGGCTGGCGGGCCCGCACCTCGGCCCGGAGGCGAAGGGCGTCTACAGCGCGGTCAGCAAGAAGTTCGCGAACCAGTAGCAGAGCCGCTGGAGCCGGTCGGCCAGTAGTCGGCACACACGTTCAAGGGCCCGTCCCCGGGATTCCGGGGGCGGGCCCTCATCGTGTGTCATCGGGCGCGCCGGGCGCCCGGACAGGGACCTAGTGCCACGCGGAGGCGGCAGCCGGTACGAACCGCCGCAGCTCGGCCGCCAGCTCCTCATGCACCCGTGCCTTGAGCAGCGTGCCCTCCGGGGTGTGCTCCTCGGAGATCACCTCACCCTCGGCATGGGTGCGCCAGACCAGCTTGCCGTGGGTGTACGGCACCAGCGCCTCGAGCTCGACCTTGGGCCGCGGCAGCTCCTCGTCGATCACCGCGAGCAGCTCGTCGATGCCCAGCCCGCTGCGGGCCGACACCGCCATCGCCCGCCGCTCCAGACGCAGCAGCCGCTGCAGGACGAGCGGATCGGCCAGATCCGCCTTGTTGACCACGACGATCTCGGGCACATCGACCGCGCCCACATCGCGGATCACCTCGCGGACAGCGGCCAGCTGCTCCTCCGGCGCCGGATGCGAGCCGTCCACCACATGGAGGATCAGATCGGCGTCGCCGACCTCCTCCATGGTCGAGCGGAACGCCTCGACCAGGTGGTGCGGCAGATGGCGCACAAACCCGACGGTGTCCGCCAGGGTGTAGAGCCGTCCGCTCGGCGTCTCGGCCCGGCGCACGGTCGGGTCCAGGGTGGCGAACAGCGCGTTCTCCACCAGGACGCCCGCGCCCGTGAGCCGGTTGAGCAGCGAGGACTTGCCCGCGTTGGTATATCCGGCGATGGCGACCGAGGGGATCTTGTTGCGCCGGCGCTCCTGCCGCTTGATATCGCGGCCGGTCTTCATCTCGGCGATCTCACGACGCATCTTCGCCATCTTCTCGCGGATGCGCCGCCGGTCCGTCTCGATCTTGGTCTCACCGGGACCACGGGTGGCCATACCGCCGCCCGAGGAACCGGAGCCACCGCCACCCATCTGCCGGGACAGCGACTGACCCCAGCCGCGCAGCCGCGGCAGCATGTACTGCATCTGGGCGAGCGAGACCTGCGCCTTGCCCTCTCGGGACTTGGCGTGCTGAGCGAAGATGTCGAGGATCAGCGCGGTGCGGTCGACGACCTTCACCTTGACGACGTCCTCGAGGTGGATCAGCTGGCCGGGGCTGAGCTCACCGTCGCAGACGACGGTGTCGGCGCCGGACTCGACCACGATGTCGCGCAGCTCCTCGGCCTTGCCGGAGCCGATGTACGTGGCGGGATCCGGCTTGTTGCGGCGCTGGATCACCCCGTCGAGCACGAGCGCGCCCGCGGTCTCCGCGAGCGCGGCCAGCTCCGCCAGGGAGTTCTCCGCGTCCTGCATGGTGCCGGACGTCCAGACGCCAACCAGCACCACGCGCTCCAGGCGCAGCTGCCGGTACTCGACCTCGGTGACGTCTTCAAGCTCGGTGGACAGCCCCACGACCCGCCGCAACGCGGCGCGGGCGGAGCGGTCGTACTGCTCGCCGTCACGCTCCTCGTCGATCTCGTGACTCCAGGCGACGTCCTCTTCCATCAGGGCGTCGGCCCGAAGGCTCTCGGCGAGGTGCTGCCGGTCCTGCGGAAGGGAAGAGGAGTGGGTCAAAGGAATCCTTACGTCGTGGGACATCGTCTTCATCGACAACGCGCGACGGGCCCGCGGGATTCCCCGCCGGGACGGCCGTGCTGCCGACTCATCGATGGTCGCACGCGGCGGCCGGGCCGTCACTCGGGTTTCGCGACGGGCTGTACGGCATGCCGCACGTCGCGCATCGCGCGCCGCACCGATGGCAGCGGGGCGCCTTTCGCGCTCCGCTTCTCGTCGGACTTCCAGCCGGGGTGCCCGGGCATCGGCGGCGTGCTCGTCCCGTACAGCCACGGATGCAGGAATCCGGCCTGGTCACGGCCCGACACCTCGGAGGCGAGCCGGATGAAGTCCGCGGTCGAGGCCACGCCGTCGCGGTGGCGGAGCACCCACCGCCGCTCCAGCCGCTCGAAGGCGGCCCGCCCGATCCGCTGGCGCAGCGCGTACAGCACCAGGGCGCTGCCGTCGTAGACGACCGGGCGGAAGATGCCGATCTGCTGGCCGGGATCGGCGGGCCTGGGTGCGGCGGGCGGCCCTCCGGCGGCCCGCCAGGCGTCGGACTGCCCGTACGCCCGGCGCATCCGCCGCTCCAGGCTCGCCTTGCCGCGCTCGTCGGCGTACAGCGCCTCGTACCAGGTGGCGTGGCCCTCATTCAGCCAGACATCGGACCAGCGGCGCGGGCTGACACTGTCGCCGAACCACTGGTGCGCCAGCTCATGCACCATGATCGAGCCGATGTACCACCGCGGCAGCTCATGGGTGGTGAACAGACCCCGTTCGAAGAGCGAGAGCGTCTGGGTCTCCAGCTCGAAGCCGGTGGTGGCGTTGGAGATCAGCAGACCGTAGTTCTCGAAGGGATACGGCCCGACCCGCTTCTCCATCCAGGCCAGCTGTCCGGGGGTGCGCGCGAGCCACTTCTCCAGCCGGGCGCGGTCCGCCGTGGGCACGACGTCGCGCATCGGCAGCCGGTGCGGGCCGGTGCGGTGCAGCAGGGCGGAGCGGCCGATGGAGACCTGGGCCAGCTCGGTGGCCATGGGGTGGGCGAGGCGGTACGTCCAGGTGGTCCGCGCCCCCTTGCGGACGCGCTTCCCCGGCAGCCCGCCCGCGACGACCGTGAGGGCCTTCGGGGCGGTGATCCGGAAGGAGAAGCGCGCCTTGTCGGAGGGGTGGTCATTGCACGGGAAGACCCGGTGGGCGGCGTTGGCCTGGTTGGCCATGGCCAGCCCGTCGCGGGTACGGACCCAGCCGCCGCTCGAGCCGCCGTGCGGGTCGCTGGTGTGGTGGACGGTGATCGTGAAGGCGGCACCCTGGCGGATACGGCCGGAAGGGGTGATCACCAGGTCCTCACCGGTGGTGACGAAGCCGGCCCGCGTGCCGTCGACCCGTACGGATCGCACGCTGCCCTGGGTGAAGTCGAGGTTCACGGTGCGCAGGGAGGCGGTGGCACGGGCGTCGATGGTGGTGACGGCGTCGAGCGGCTGGTCCTGGCGGCGGTAGTCCAGAGCGATGTCGTACGCCGTGACGTCGTACCCGGGGTTGCCGAGCTGCGGATAGAGGGGGTCGCCGATGCCGAGCGGGCGCGGGCCCGTGGCGGCCACCGGCCCCGCGGCGGAGGACGGGCCGACCGCGACGAAGACGGTCGCCATGGCGGCGGCCACAAGAGCGGTCCTGCGGCGCCCGGTGCGCGGCGGAGACCAGGGGCGGCGCCCCGAAGAATGCGTCATGACCTACCGCTACCAGCGTCCCGGGGCGGGCGCAGTCCCACCTGGCCCGATCCACCCGAAGGAGTTCAGGTCGGCTGGGCGAAGCCGCTCGCGGCCGAGGGGGTCAGGAGTGCGCCGCCGCCATCCGCCGGCCCTCGCGCGTCACGTCGTAGACGCCGGGAACGTTCCGCATGGCCCGCATCAGCGTCGGCAGCCGGCCCGCGTCGGGCAGCTGGAGCGTGTACGTATGGCGGACCCGCTGCTCACGCGGCGGCTCGACGGCGGCGGCCACCACCTCCGCGCCCTCGGCGGCGATGGCCTCGGTGAGATCCGCGAGAAGGTGCGGTCTGCTGAACGCCTCGGCGAAGAGGGTCACACGGTAGTCGCCGCCCCCGTCACCGTCGTCCTCGTCCGCCCAGCGCACCGGGACCGCGCCGCGCCCGGCCGCGGTCATCCGCGCCACCCCGGGACACCGCTCCCGGTGCACGGTGACGGCTCCGCCGCGGACCGCGAAGCCGGTGATCGCGTCCGGCGGCACGGGGGTGCAGCAGCGGGCGAGCCGTACGGTCGCGCCGGGCAGGTCGGCCACGATGCCCGCCTCGGGGCGGCCCGCGCCGCCCGCACCGGCCGCCGGGGCGGCCGGGGTGACGGCGGGGGCCGGCGCGGCGCCCTCACCGTGCGGCGCGGGCTCGGCGGCCTCGGGGGCCTTTGCGGCGGGCTCCCCGGCGGGTTCACCCTCCGGGCCATGGGCCTGCTGCGGCTGCTGCGCCGGGTGGGCGGCCAGCCAGCGGTTGATGGCGATGCGCGCGGCGGGGGTACGGGCGTGGTCGAGCCACTCGGGCGAGGGTCCGTGCGAGGCGGCGTCCCGGGCGCCGCCCGCCATCAGCAGCTGCAGTGTGTCGCCGTCGTGCAGCACCGTGCTCAGCGTCGCGATCCGGCCGTTGACCCTGGCCCCGATGCAGGAGTGGGCGTCCTCTCCGTACTGGGCGTACGCGGCGTCCACACAGCTCGCGCCCGCGGGCATGCCCAGCGTGCCGCCGTCGGACCGGAAGACCGTGATCTCTCGGTCCTGGGCGAGGTCGTCGCGGAGCGAGGTCCAGAAGATATCGGGGTCCGGGGTGGCGCTCTGCCATTCGAGCAGCCGGGACAGCCAGCCGGGGCGGGTGGGGTCGGCCCGCTCGCCGTCGAGGGCGTCGGCGGTCTCCGTGGGGGCGTACGGATTGCCGAGCGCGATCACCCCGGCCTCCGCCACCTGGTGCATCTGGTGCGTACGGATGAGGACTTCGGCGACCTCGCCGCCGCGCCCCGCCACCGCCGTGTGCAGCGACTGGTAGAGGTTGAACTTGGGGACGGCGATGAAGTCCTTGAACTCCGAGATGACCGGCGTGAAGCAGGTGTGCAGCTCGCCGAGGACCGCGTAGCAGTCGGCGTCCTCGCCGACGAGTACGAGCAGCCGGCCGAGGTCGGAGCCGGTCAGCTCGCCGCGCTTGAGCCCGACACGGTGGACCGAGACGAAGTGCCTTGGCCTGACCAGGACTTCGGCGGCGATGCCCGCCTCGTGCAGCACTCCCCGTACGTCCTCGGCGGCGCGGGCGAGCGGATCGGGGCGGCCCGCGTGGGCCAGCAGGAGGTCGCGGGTGCGGGCGTACTCCTCGGGGTGGAGGATGGCGAAGACCAGGTCCTCCAGCTCGGTCTTGAGCGCCTGCACCCCGAGCCGCTCGGCGAGCGGGATCAGCACATCGCGGGTGACCTTGGCGATGCGGGCCTGTTTCTCGGGGCGCATCACCCCGAGGGTGCGCATATTGTGCAGCCGGTCGGCAAGCTTGATCGACATGACCCGGACGTCGTTGCCGGTGGCGACGAGCATCTTGCGGAACGTCTCGGGCTCGGCCGCCGCCCCGTAGTCGACCTTCTCCAACTTGGTGACGCCGTCGACGAGATAGCGGACCTCCGCGCCGAACTGCTCCCCCACCTGATCGAGGGTCACATCGGTGTCCTCGACGGTGTCGTGGAGCAGTGAGGCCGTCAAGGTCGTGGTCTCCGCGCCCAGTTCGGCGAGGATCAGCGTGACGGCCAGCGGATGGGTGATGTACGGCTCACCGCTCTTGCGCATCTGGCCGCGGTGGGAGGACTCGGCGAGGACATACGCCTGGCGCAGCACATCCAGATCGGCTCCGGGGTGGTACGCCCGGTGGACCTTCGCCACATGCTCGATCGCGTCCGGCAGTCGGCCGCGCGACGTCGGCCCGAGCAGGGCGGCCCGGCTGAACCTGCGGAGATTGCGCAGGTCGATGCGGGGGAGGCCGCGCCTGCGGCCGAGAGCGGCTTGATCGGTGGCCTCTGCGCTCATGGGCACCTCCGGCGGCGTCGAGCGTCAACCGGCGTGGGCACTCCCCCGGGCCGGTGCTTGATGCTATCGAGCCCATCACGCACGGCCGACCGGCTCTCGCCCAGAGTGAAACGGATCACCCATTCGAGGGAAGTGTCAGCCGAGGGCCGTGTCCAGCCAGGCGGGGTCGAAATCCCCCTCGGCCACGATCACGGCAGGGCCGGTCATCTCCACCGTACCGTCCGGCCGCTCGCAGATCACAAGCCGCCCTCCGGGGACGTCCACGGTGTACGTCACGGGCCGGCCGGTGACCGCCGGGTCGGCTCCGTCGCGGCGCGCCGCGGCCACCATGACGGCGCAGGCACCGGTGCCGCAGGAGCGGGTCTCGCCGGAGCCGCGCTCGTGCACCCGCATCGCGACGTGGCGCGGGCCGCGGTCCACGACGAACTCGACGTTGGTGCCGTGCGGATACGCGGAGGCGGGGTGGACGGCGGGTGCCGCGAGGAGATCCCCGGCCTGGTCGAGGTCGTCCACGAAGGCGACCGCGTGCGGGTTGGCCATGTTCACATGGCGGGCGGGCCAGCTGTGCTCGCCGACCGTGACCGTGATCGCGCCGTCGGGGCCGGGCTCGGGCAGCAGGGCCTTGCCCATGACGACCGTGATCGCGCCGAGGCCGTCCGGGGTGTCAGCGGTGTCACCGGTGTCACCGGTGACACCGGCGTCCCCGGTTTCCTTGGCGATGTGGATGTGGCGCACTCCGGCCCGGGTCGCGACCGCGAGATCGCCCGCCTCGACGAGCCGGGCGCGCTGGAGGTACCGGGCGAAGACGCGCACGCCGTTGCCGCACATCTCGGCGATGCTGCCGTCGCTGTTGCGGTAGTCCATGAACCACTCGGCCTCATCGGCCATGCCCCGGGCCTCGGGGTGCGCCGAGGACCGTACGACGCGGATCAGACCGTCGCCGCCGATGCCGACGCGGCGGTCGCAGATCCGGGCGACGGCCGCCGCGGACAGATCGAGACGGCCGTCCAGGTCGGGGACGATGACGAAGTCGTTCTCGGTGCCGTGACCCTTGAGGAAGGCCGGCCGGGGCGCGGTGCTCATCCCTCGATCCTACGGGGCACCCCGCACGCCGTCGCTCCGTGCCGGGCGCGGGCCCGGGGCCCTGCCGGGTGGTCCGCCGGACACCCACCCCTAGCGGAGGCGGGCCACTCGCCAGAAGGTGAGCGCCGCGAGCAGCGCCACGATCACCACATAGAGCACCACGAAGCGCCAGTCCGGGCGGCGGCCGGAGCCCCGGGGCGGCAGTCCGGGCCAGGTGTAGCCCACCCGGCGGGCGGCCATGAGACCCCAGCCCGCCGCGCAGCAGCTGAGCAGCAGGCCGAGCATGGCCACGACCGCCCCGCCGTCCCCGAACTCGAAGGCGAGCGGGAAGGCGAACATCAGCGAGCCGAGGATGGCGAGGCCGACGATCGGCGCGATCTGCCAGATCCGCAGCCGGCGCGGCGGGCGCAGCTCGCGGAAGGACTCCTCGGAGACCGGTTCGGAGCCGTCCTCGAGGACCGGGGCGCCGGGCTCGTGGACCACTCCGGTCTCGTCGGGGCCGTCCGGGGTCAGCGGCTCCGGATCGCCCTGCGGCGATTGCTGCGATGCGTCGCGAGGGCCGGCCTCCATCGCCACACGCCCTCCCAACTCCAGACACCACGGCACGATCGGTGCTTGATGATGGCATGCCCACGGGGGCCCGAATGACGAGCGGAGCGTCCCGATGCCATCACGTGATCAGGCTGTGACCGCCCGTTCAACCAACGCGAGCGCGTTTGCCAGGAGTTCCCCTCGGCGGGCGGTGGCGCCGCTGAGCCAGTGGACCCGCGGATCGCGGCGGAACCAGGAGTCCTGACGGCGTGCGAACCGCTTGGTGGCGCGCACGGTCTCGGCCCGCGCCTCGTCCTCGGTGCACTCGCCGGCGAGCGCGGCGAGCACCTGCTGATAGCCGAGCGCCCGGGAGGCCGTACGACCGGAGCGCAGCCCGGCGCCTTCGAGCCGGCGGACCTCGTCGGCCAGCCCCGCGTCCCACATCCGGTCCACCCGCAGGGCGATCCGCTCGTCCAGCTCGGGCCGCTCGACATCGACGCCGATCTGGAGGGTGTCGTAGACGGCCTCATGGCCAGGGAGATTGGCCGTGAAGGGACGCCCGGTGATCTCGATCACCTCCAGCGCCCGCACCACCCGGCGGCCGTTGCTGGGCAGGATCGCCCGCGCCGCCTCGGGGTCGGCGACCGCGAGCCGGGTATGCAGGGCGCCCGAGCCGTGCTCCGCCAGCTCGGCCTCGAGCCTGGCCCGGACGGCGGGGTCGGTGCCCGGGAACTCCAGCGCGTCGATGGCGCCGCGGATGTACAGGCCGGAGCCGCCGACGAGGACGGGCGTACGCCCCTCGGCGAGCAGCCGGTCCATCTCGGCGCGGGCCAGCCGCTGGTACTCGGCGACGCTCGCGGTCTGGGTGACGTCCCAGATGTCCAGCAGCCGGTGCGGCACTCCCTGCCGCTCGTCCTCCGTCAGCTTGGCAGTGCCGATGTCCATGCCCCGGTAGAGCTGCATGGAGTCGGCGTTGACGACCTCGCCGTCGAGATGTCGGGCGAGTGCGACACCCAGATCGGACTTTCCGGCCGCAGTGGGGCCGACGACGGCAATGACTCGCGGCGGATCACCTGCTGTATTCACCGGACCAGTCTCGCAAACCCTGGGGGGCCTCCTCGAATGAGCGACGTGACAGGACACCGCCGGGTTCGTTGCCTGTTGCGAGGTTCCGAGGACCGGTTCGGGAAACCGGTCTCCGCGAGCGGCGCAATGGGACGCTCCGAGCGGCACGGGATTTCGCCCACACGAGTAGGGTATGGAGTAAATATGGGCGTGTTTTCCAGGTTTCGTCGTGCTTCGAGGGAGACGAGCCGTTCGTCCGAGAAGGCACCGACCGAGAAGGCCGCGGCCATCGCGCTGACGGCGGAGCCGGAATCCGGGACCGCTGACGAGCCGGAGGCGGCGCGGGGTGAGGAGGAGACCCCGGCGGGCGAGAGCGCCGGGATCCCCAAGCAGCAGTCCGCGGCCGAGGCGGCCGACAGCGAGGCCGGTGAGGGCGCCCGCACATAGGCATCCGACGAGGGAAGGTGGCCCATGGGCCTGATGGACAATCTCAAGGCCAAGGCCGGCCAGATGAAGGGCAAGGCCGGCAGCTTCGCGCAGCAGCACGAGGCCAGGATCGAGCGGGGTCTGGAGAAGGCCGCCAAGACGGTCGACACCAAGACCAAGGGCAAATACAGCGGCAAGATCGAAACTGGCACGGGCAAGGCGAAGGACGCCCTCAACCGCCTCTCCCACATGGACGAGGGCAAGCCAAGGAGCTGAAGCCGCGACGCAGGCGGGGGCCGGAGCCCCGGCGGCGAGAGCGTCTGAGCCCCGTGGGCGCGTGGCCGCGAAGCGGAGGCTTCGCGGCCAGGGCACCCTGTGCGCGGTCGCGTGCCTCCGGGCGCGCCCTTCGGCTCATGCCTGTGCCCGCCGGTCGCCTTCCCGGGGCTATGCCGACCAGGTCGCCACGAAATACCCCACGCCGTACGGCGCCTCGTCATACCGCAACTCCCCCTTCAGCCGCGCCCCCTCGGCCGCCCCCGCGAGCACCTGCAGCGGCGTGCGGCCCGCCGCCTTCAGCTCGTACGCCAGCTCCTCGTCGAGCGCGACGAGGGCCCCGGCGTCCGCGGCCCCTAGCGCCCGCGCCACCTCGGCGTCGAACGCGGCCGCCCGCTCGTCGAGATAGCCCGGAGCCTTCAGCGTCCGGCACGCGCTGCCGTCGCCCATCACCAGCAGCGCGACCCGCTCCGCCTGCGCGGCGAGCTCCCTTCCGACTTCAATACACCGCTCGCCCGCGAGAGGTTCCCCCACACCCAGTCCCTCCACGGCCACCGCGTCGTCCCACCCCGCGCGCTCCAGCAGCCAGGCCCCCACGGCCAGCGAGGGCGGCAGCGTCCGTTCGGCGGCGTCACCAGCCGCCGCCTCGCCACCGACGCCACCGGCCGTCTCGTGCGGCGCCCCGAGCCGCACCTCCACGTCCACCCCGAAGCCGCGGAACGAGCCGGTCGTGCCCTGCGGATGAGGTCCGCGCCCGGCGCGCTCGGCCGGCCCGATGACGATCAGACGCTCGGGCCGCGCCGCCGCGAGCACGCCCACGGCCTCGACGCACGCCGTACGCAGCCCGTCCAGCTCAGGGGCGGCTCCGGCGGCGATCTCGGGCACCAGCAGCGGCGGACACGGGCAGACGGCGGCGGCGATCAGCATGATCGGCAGCCTATCCGGCGGGCTCGGGCCGGGGCGCCGAGTCCCACAGCAGCTCGGCAACCCTGAACCGGTAGCAGTAGGTGCCCGTCATGGCTTCCAGGCCCCGCCACGTCGCCACGCCGTCCCCGTCCCCCGTTGTCATGGCGTCCCCCGCCGGAACGTGTTCCGTCTCTGATCAGAGCGCGCCCGGCTGTGATCGGTCCCGATCAGTCGCAGCCACAGCCCGCGGCGGGCGCGGGCACCGGCGGCGGAGCGCCGACCGTCGGCAGCCCCAGCATCACACCCGCCGGCTTCTTCTCCTCGGCCGCGTTGCGCCGCTCCCAGGCGTCGCCCGCGCGGGTGCGCCGCACGCCCCGCGCCTGGCCCTCGGCCAGCAGATGGTGCGGTGCGGCGTAGGTGATGTCGACGGTGACGACATCACCCGGGCGCACCGGCTCCTCGGGCCGCGCGAAGTGGACCAGGCGGCTGTCGGGGGCGCGGCCGGACAGCCGCCGTGTGGCGTCGTCCTTACGGCCCTCGCCCTCGGCGACCAGCACCTCCAGCGTCCGGCCGACCTGCTTCTTGTTCTCCTCCCAGGAGATCTCCTCCTGGAGGGCGACCAGCCGCTCGTACCGCTCCTGCACGACCGCCTTCGGCACCTGCCCGTCCATCTCGGCGGCGGGCGTCCCGGGCCGCTTGGAGTACTGGAAGGTGAACGCCTGGGCGAACCGCGCCTCGCGCACCACATGCAGCGTCTGCTCGAAGTCCTCGTCCGTCTCACCGGGGAAGCCGACGATGATGTCGGTCGAGATGGCGGCGTCCGGCATCGCGGTGCGCACCTTCTCGATGATGCCGAGGTAGCGCTCCTGCCGGTACGAGCGGCGCATCGCCTTCAGCACCGTGTCCGAGCCGGACTGCAGCGGCATGTGCAGCTGCGGCATCACGTTCGCCGTCTCCGCCATGGCGGTGATGACGTCGTCGGTGAAGTCGCGCGGATGCGGCGAGGTGAACCGGACCCGCTCCAGACCCGCCACGCTCCCGCAGGCGCGCAGCAGCTTGCTGAACGCCTCGCGGTCGCCGATGTCGGACCCGTACGCGTTCACGTTCTGACCGAGCAGGGTGATCTCGGTGACGCCCTCGGCGACCAGCGCCTCCACCTCGGCGAGGATGTCGCCGGGACGGCGGTCCTTCTCCTTGCCGCGCAGCGCGGGGACGATACAGAAGGTGCAGG
This sequence comes from Streptomyces sp. NPDC005393, assembly GCF_040606675.1. Lineage (NCBI taxonomy): Bacteria > Bacillati > Actinomycetota > Actinomycetes > Kitasatosporales > Streptomycetaceae > Streptomyces > Streptomyces sp. NPDC005393. Next base: position 430,670 of record NZ_JBEXFG010000002.1, read on the forward strand.
TGTTGTTGCAGCCGACCGAGATGGAGACCCACGCGGCGTACGCGGACTCGCGCCGGGTCGGAAGCGTCGAGGGGAAGGCCTCCAGAGCCTCGGCGATCTCGACCTGGGCCTCCTCCTGGACGCGGGCGCGCTCCAGCAGCACCGGCAGGCTGCCGATGTTGTGCGTGCCGAAGACCACGTCGACCCAAGGGGCCTTTTTGACGATGGTGTCGCGGTCCTTCTGGGCCAGGCACCCGCCGACGGCGATCTGCATGCCCGGCCGCCGCGCCTTGATCGGCGCGAGCCGGCCCAGATTGCCGTACAGGCGGTTGTCGGCGTTCTCCCGCACCGCGCAGGTGTTGAAGACGACGATGTCGGCCTCGCCCTCACCGGTGCCTTCGGGCGCACGGACATAGCCGGCGTCTTCCAGGAGGCCGGAAAGCCGCTCGGAGTCGTGAACATTCATTTGGCACCCGTAGGTGCGCACCTCGTAAGTCTTCGCACTCATCTCAATCGACCAGGGTACGTGTTCGTCCCCTCGCCCGCCCCTCCCTTCCCAGGAGCCCGCCCCTCCCTTCCGGGGACGAGGACTGGCAGGATCCTCGCCATGGCCGTCACTCTTCCGCGCCCCGGCAGGCGCCGCGCCCTGCAGTCCGCGGCCGCGGGCCTCGTCGCCCTCGCGCTGCTGCTGTGGTGGCTGCTGTCGATGGGCGGCGGGCCCTCCCCCAGCGGGCGGGTGACCTTCGCGACGGGCGTCTCCACCGGGGTCTACGACACCTACGGCGAGATGCTCAAGCGGGACCTCGCCCGGGGCCTGCCGGACGTGGACGTACGGCTCATACAGACCAGGGGGTCCCCCGACAACGTCGAGCGGCTCGCCGAGGGCAGCGCCACCTTCGCCATCGCCGCCACCGACGCGGTCGCCGACTACCACGGCAAGGGGGCGGAGCGGCTGCGCGCCTGCGCACGGCTGTACGACGACTACATGCAGCTGGTCGTCCCGAGGGGCTCGAAGGTGCACTCGGCCCGGGACCTGAAGCGGCTGCGGGTCGGTGTGGGCGACGACGGCTCCGGCGTGCAGCTGATCACCCGGGCGCTGCTCAAGGCCGCCGGGCTCGACTTCCGCAGGGACATCCGGGCGGAACGCGTCGGCATCGACAAGATGCCGGGCCTGCTGAGGGCGGGGAAGCTCGACGCCTTCTTCTGGTCGGGCGGGCTGCCGACCACCGCGGTGCGCACCCTGGCCCGGCACTATCCGATCCGGCTCGTCCAGCTCGGCGATCTCACCGGCCCGCTGCACCGGCAGGGTGGGGTGACGCGGTACTACCGGGCGGCGACCGTGCCGGCCGACGCGTACGAGGAGATACGCCGTCCGGAGCCCGTCAAGACGATCGCGGTACCGAATCTTCTCGTCACCACGGACCGGGTGGACCCCGATCTGGCGGAGGGCGTCACCCGCACGGTGATTAAGAACCGGGACCGCATCGGTGCCAAGGTGCACGCCGCACAGAAGGTGGATCTGCGGACGGCCATCTTCACCGATCCCCTCACCCTCCATAAGGGCGCCGCGCGCTACTACCGCTCGGTCAAACCGTAGCCGTCACGGCGTCCGGGTGACGCCACGACGACCTGGTGCGGCTTGGTGCGGGGAACCTTGATCGTCACGCGCAGACCGCGCGGCTCGTTGGGGGCGTAGGCGATCGTCGCCCCGCCCGCCGTGAGCAGCGCACGGGTGATGGACAGGCCCAGGCCCGAGCCCGAGACGTTCTGGTGGCGGTTGCTGCGCCAGAAGCGGTCGCCGATCCGGGCGAGCTCGTCCTCGGTGAGGCCGGGACCGCCGTCGGCGACGGTGATGGCGACGGTGTCGCCCTCGGTCCGCGCCGAGACCTCCACATGCGCCCCCTCGGGCGTGAACTTCAGGGCGTTGTCGACGACGGCGTCGAGCGCGCTGGACAGGGCCACCGGATCGGCCCACCCGGTCACGGCCCCGGGGCCGGTGTAGGCGAGCCCGACCTCCTCGCGCTCGGCGACCGGAAGCCAGGCGTCCACCCGGTCGGTGGCCAGCTCCGCGATATCGGTGAGCCGCAGGTCGGCGGCGGTGTGCTCGGCGAGGGCGAGGTCGAGGAGGTCGTCGAGGACACGGGCCAGACGCTTGCCCTCCGCGCGCACCGAGGCGATCTCCTCATGGCCGTCCGGCAGTTCCAGCGCCAGCAGCTCGATGCGCAGCAGCAGCGCGGAGAGCGGATTGCGCAGCTGGTGGGAGGCGTCGGCGACGAACGCCCGCTGCTGCTCGAGGACTTCCTCGACGTTGTCGGCCATCTCGTTGAACGAGCGGGCCAGCCGGCGCAGCTCCGGCGGCCCGGAGGCGGCCGCGACCCGCGACTGCATCCGCCCGGTCGCGATGTCGTGGGTGGCGGTGTCCAGGACGCGTACGGGCCGCAGCACCCAGCCGGTGAGGCGGAAGGCTGCCCCCACGGCCACCAGCATCGCGGCGCACTCACCCGCGCCGATCAGCAGCCAGCCGTGCAGAATGCGCGACCGCATCTGTCCGGTGGGCGAGTCGGTGACGACGACGGCCACGACATCGCCGTCCCGTACTACGGGGGACGCGACGGTGATCCTGCCCCGCCGCCAGGGCCACACCTGGTGCGGATCGTGGCTGCGGCGGCCGGCGAGGGCCTCGTCGAACGCCTGGGCGCCCTCGCCGCCCCGGGGCAGCCGCCAGCCGGTGGGCGCCTCGGCCATGGGCCGCGCGTCCCGGTCCCGGTAGAAGACGCCGGCCCGGATGCCGTACAGGTCGTGATAGCGCCCCAGCTCGGCGCGCAGGGTGTCCAGCCGCTCGTCCCCGTCGGCGGCGGCCGTGTCCGACGGACCCGCGGTGACGAACTGGGCGAGCGCGGCGAACCGCGCCGTGTCGTCGATCCGGTCGACCACCACCCGCTGCTGTTCGCGTGCGGCCAGACTCCCGGCCAGCGGGAAGCCGAGCGCGAGCAGCACGCCCGCCATAAGGACGATGAGCAGCGGGAGAAGTCGAGTACGCACCGGGGTCGGCCCTGGCCGCTCAGCCGGCCGGAGCCACGAGGCGGTAGCCCACGCCGCGGACCGTCTCGATCAGGGCGGGCATCCGCAGCTTGGAGCGGAGCGAGGCGATATGCACCTCCAGGGTGCGCCCGGTCCCCTCCCAACTGGTGCGCCACACCTCGCTGATGATCTGCTCACGTCGGAAGACCACCCCGGGGCGCTGCGCGAGCAGCGCGAGCAGGTCGAACTCCTTACGGGTCAGGGAGACGGTCGCGCCGTCGACCGAGACCTGGCGGGTGGGCAGCTCGATGGTCACCGAGCCGAGCCGCAGCGGCGGCTCGGGCCCGTCCGCCGGCTCGTCGCCGCCCGTACCGGAGTCGTGGGTGACGGTCCGGCGGCTGACGGCATGGATGCGGGCCAGCAGCTCCATGGGGTCGTACGGCTTGACCACATAGTCGTCGGCGCCGAGGTTGAGTCCGTGTATGCGGGAACGTACGTCCGCGCGGGCGGTCACCATGATCACGGGCGTGGCGGTGCGCTTGCGGATCCGGCCGCACACCTCGAAACCGTCCTGGTCCGGGAGCCCGAGGTCCAGGAGTACGACGCCGAAGGGCTCGCCCGAGTCGGGCAGCAGCGCCTGCAGTGCCTCCTCACCGCTCCGGGCGTGCGTGACCTCGAAGCCGTGCCGGAAGAGCACTGCCGACAGGGCCGCGGCGACGTGGTTGTCGTCCTCGACGAGCAGCAGTCTCACCGGCCCTCCGCCACCTTCCCGTATCAGGGGGACGCGCGCCCCGGACTCCATGGCCACGATTCATGGCCACAGGGCATCCACTCCGATCGGCGCGCACCCGTCAAGACGCATTCGGTCACATGGTGGTTTCCGTTATGTAGCCGGTACGCCACGCCCTCGCCTCGTTTACACAGAGTGCCAGGTCGAAGCCAGATCGTTATGCTCAATTTCAGCTCAGATGTAATGACGCTGGTCGCGGCGGCTCATTAAGGTCCTCCCAACCGAGGAGGATGGAGCGAGACGCCGATGAGCGAAGTATCGGTGACCAAGGACGCCACACCGGTGGCGAACGCGTTGGTCGCGATGTCAGGAGTCAACAAGCACTTCGGCGCGCTGCATGTGCTCCAGGACATCGATCTGACCATAAACCGGGGCGAAGTGGTCGTCGTCATCGGGCCGTCCGGATCCGGCAAGTCCACGCTGTGCCGCACCATCAACCGGCTGGAAACGATCGACGCCGGCAGCATCACGATCGACGGCAAGCCGCTGCCCCAGGAGGGCAAGGAGCTCGCCCGGCTGCGCGCGGATGTCGGCATGGTCTTCCAGTCCTTCAACCTCTTCGCGCACAAGACGGTGCTCGAGAACGTGGTGCTGAGCCAGGTCAAGGTCCGTAAGGCGGACAAGAAGGCCGCCGAGGAGAAGGCCCGCACGCTGCTCGACCGGGTGGGCGTGGGCGCCCAGGCGGACAAGTACCCCGCCCAGCTGTCCGGCGGCCAGCAGCAGCGCGTGGCCATCGCCCGTGCCCTGGCCATGGACCCGAAGGTGATGCTCTTCGACGAGCCGACCTCAGCGCTCGACCCGGAGATGATCAACGAGGTGCTGGAGGTCATGCAGCAGCTCGCCCGAGACGGCATGACGATGATCGTCGTCACCCATGAGATGGGCTTCGCGCGCTCCGCCGCGAACCGGGTGGTCTTCATGGCCGACGGCCGGATCGTCGAAGAGGCCGAGCCTGACCAGTTCTTCAACAACCCCCGCAGTGACCGGGCCAAGGACTTCCTGTCGAAGATCCTTCACCACTGAGCCCGCGGTGGCTCAGCGGGCCGCCACCACGTTCCGCCACTACGTACCGAACCAAGAGGGATGGGCACCATGAGCATTCGTAAGACGGCCGCGGCGGCCACGGTGATTCTCGCGCTGACCGCGACGGCGACCGCCTGTGGCGGCGAGAAGGGCGCCGCCGGCGACAAGCCGAAGGGCGGCGAAGTCCACAGCGGCAAGTACACCGTCGCCAAGGACGTGAAGCTGGACTCGCCGACCCTGAAGGCGGCGCAGAAGCGCGGCAAGATCGTCATCGGCGCCAAGGCCGACCAGCCCTACCTCGGTTTCGTGGACACCGAGGGCAAGCGCTCCGGCTTCGACATCGAGATCGCCAAGATGGTCGCCGCCGACCTCGGCTTCTCCGCGGACCAGATCACCTTCAAGACGGTCGACTCCAACGTCCGCGAGACCTCCATCTCCAAGGGCCAGGTCGACTACTACGTCGGCACCTACACCATCAACGACGAGCGCAAGAAGCAGGTCGGCTTCGCGGGCCCGTACTACCAGGCCGGCGCCGATCTGCTGATCCGCAAGGACGAGAAGGGCATCACGGGTCCGGACAGCCTCAAGGGCAAGAAGGTCTGCTCCATCGTCGGCTCCACTCCGCTCCAGGAGATCAAGAAGCCGAAGTACGGCGCCAAGACCACCGAGCTGAGCAAGTACTCGCTCTGCGTCAAGCAGCTGCTCGACGGCCAGGTCGACGCGGTCACCACCGATGACGCGATCCTCAAGGGCTACGCGGCCCAGCGTCCGAGCAAGCTCAAGGTGGTCGGCAAGCCGTTCACCGAGGAGCCCTACGGCGTCGGCATGAACAAGAACGACAAGGCGCTGCGGAACGCGATCACCGACTCGCTCGAGAAGCACATCAAGAACGGTGACTACAAGAAGGCGTACGAAGGCACGCTCGGCAAGTCCGGCTCCTCCTACGTCGCGCCGAAGACCCCCCTGCCCCGCTACTGAGCAGGTTCCCCGTTCGCCCTCGAAGCCGGTGCGCTCCGCACGCCGCTGACCTGACCGCTACCGCGGAGAATCGATGAACGTACTCCTCGATCATTTGCCCCAGTTCCGTGAGGGGTTCCTCGGAACCCTCGCCATCACGGCGGCCAGTGCGGCGCTCGCTCTCGTCCTGGGCATTCTCATAGCCGGCTTCCGGGTGTCCCCCATACCGCCGCTGCGCGCGTTCGGCACGGCGTGGGTCACCTTGCTGCGCAACACCCCGCTGACCCTGCTGTTCCTGATCGCGTTCTTCGTGGCCCCGCAGATCTTCTTCCCGGGAACGAGTCCCTTCGTTCTCGCGATGGGGGCGCTGGGCTGCTATACGTCGTCCTTCGTCTGCGAGGCCGTGCGGTCCGGTGTCAACACCGTGCCGCTCGGCCAGGCGGAGGCGGCGCGCAGCCTCGGGATGACCTTCTTCCAGACCCTGCGGCTGATCGTCCTTCCGCAGGCCACCCGGACCGTGGTTCCCCCCATGAGCAGCATCTTCATCGCGCTCACCAAGAACTCGGCCATCGCGGGGGCGTTCAGCAACACCGAGCTGTTCAATGTCTCGAAGCTGCTGAGTGACAAGGGCTTCGCGATCGGCTGGATCTTCCTCTGGACCGCTCTCTGCTATCTGATCATCACCTTCACCATCAGCGGTGTCTTCCGACTGCTGGAGAGCCGCCTGGAGGTGGCCCGATGAGCTCGAGCGTCCTGTACGACGCGCCCGGCCCCAAGGCCCGCGTCCGCAACCGCGTCTACTCCGTCGTCGGCTCCCTCGCCGTCCTCGGGGTGATCGTCTTCGCCGTGCTGCGCCTGAACGCCAAGGGCCAGTTCGCGCCGGAGATGTGGGACATCTTCAACTACGCGGGAGTGCGGACCAGCATCCGCGACGGCGTGGTCACCACCCTCAAGGTGTTCGCCGTGGCGGCGGTGCTCTCGCTGGTGCTGGGCGTGGTACTCGCCGTGGGCCGGCTCTCGGACCACAAGGCCGTCCGCCGGCTCGCGACCGGTTTCATCGAGCTGTTCCGGGCCATCCCGCTGCTGATCACCATCTACGTGCTGTGGGTGCTCTTCCTCACCTACCGGTCCGAGCTGGGCCTCAGCGGTGACGGCACCGGCTTCTGGGCCCTGGTCATCGGACTGACCGTCTACAACGGATCGGTGCAGGCCGAAGTACTGCGGGCAGGCATCAACGCGGTGCCCAAGGGCCAGGGCGAGGCCGCGTACGCCCTGGGCATGCGCAAGACACAGGTCATGCTGACGGTCCTGGTCCCGCAGGCCGTCCGGGCGATGCTCCCGACCATCATCAGCCAGCTCGTGGTGACGCTGAAGGACACCTCGCTCGGCTATGTGATCACCTATCAGGAGCTGCTGTTCCAGCTCCAGCAGCTGGCCGGGAACACCGTCGTCAACGGCAACGACACCTATGTCCCCGTGATCATCGTCGGTGGTGCCATCTATATCGCGATGTGTCTGGCCCTCTCCTCCCTCGCCGGCTGGATCGAGCGGCGCGGCCGGCGCGCCAAGACCGGCATCCCGGTCGCCGGCGCCGCCCAGCCGCTCGCGGCAGCCGGCGCGCTGGACGCCATCGACCAGTCCACGGCGGACACGCCGGTCGTCGAGGCGAACTGAGACACGACGATCCGAGGGAGACGAGGGGCCCTGGGGGCGGTGGCGTACGCGCCACCGCCTTTCGTCGCTTGACGCGGGCACCCGCAGTCGGTTGCATGCTTTCTGTGATCGCTCACCGGGTTTCAACTGCCAGTTTCCGTACGTCATGTACGACCCGCAGGGCCACAGGAACCGCACCGTGGACCCGGTGATCGTCGCCGGGGCGGGCCCGGTCGGCCTCACCCTGGCCCTCGCACTCGCCCGCCTCGACGTGCCCGTCGTACTGCTGGACGAATCCGCGGGCGGCGACGAGAGCCGCCTCGCCCGCACCGTCGTGCTGCGCCCGGACACCGCCGCCCTGCTGGAGCGGCTGGGCTGCCGGGCCGCCGCCCGCGCGGAGCCGTGGGCCGGATGGCGCACCATGCGGCGGCGGCAGCTGGTGCGGCAACTGCCTCTCACGCCCGGCAGCCCCTTCGGCGGCACCGGGCGCTCCATCGGCTTCCCGGACGTCCCGGACGCCGCGGACGGCGCCCACGGCGGGCCGCCGGAGGACGAGGAGACGGACACGCCGACGCCCTCGCCGCTGCATCTGCCGCAGCACGAGCTCACCCGGGCACTGCGGGCATCGCTGGCCGCCATCGGCGACGAGGACCTGGTCCGGATCGTCTCCGGCACCCGGCTCGACACCCTGGAGCAGGACGCCCACGGGGTCAGCGTCCGCACCCGGGGCGCCCAGGCCACCTGGTGGCGCGGCAGCTACGTGGTCGGCTGCGACGGGCCGCGGTCCACCGTCCGCAAGGTCCTCGGCGTGCGCTTCCCGGGCCGTACGGCGGTGGAGCGGCATGCGGTCGCGGCGCTGCGCGCCGAACTCCCCTGGCCCGGTGAGGCCCTACTGCACCGCTCGCCACCATGGCGCAGCATCGACGCCGAGGTGACCGCCCGCCCGCTGCCCCGCGGACTGTGGCGGATCGACTGGCTGCTGCCGCCCGGCCGCGATCTCGTCACCCCCGACGCCCTGCTGGTTCGGGTGCGCGACACCCTCGCGGGGTGGTGCGGGGATTCCGCGATCCCCTATGAGCTTCTGGACACCGGCGTGCACACCGTGCACCACCGGCTCGCGCGCCGCTGGCGCGTCGGCCGCGCCTTTCTGGCCGGGGACGCGGCCCATCTGCTCGGCGCGCTCGGCACCCAGGGGCTGGAGGAAGGGCTGCGGGACGTCGGGAACCTCGCCTGGAAGCTGTCCCTCGCCTGGCACCACGGGGCCTCGGACGCGCTGCTCGACAGCTACCAGGCGGAGCGGCGTGGAGCCGTCGGCGCCCGGCTGCGCGCGGCGGACCAGGCGCTGCCGCTGGTACGGGCGGCCGGCGGCTGGCACGCGGTACGGCGCACCGTCCTGCCCGGCGGGGCGCGCAGCCATGACGCGCTGCTCACCGACGGTCACCTCGGGCGCGGCCCATTGGGCGCGCCACCGATCTACGGACGCTCGCCACTGGCCCCCGCGGCTCCCCCGGAGGGCTCGGTCACGGTGGGCACGGCGACCGGGGCGGCGGTCGCCGATGTGCCGGTGACCGCACCGGACGGCTCGCTCGTACGGCTGCGCGAGCGGCTGGGCAGGGAGCTGCTCGTGGTGCTGGTCGCCCCGGGGACCGGGGTGTGGGAGCGCCGCCACTGGGTGCGCGCCGGACTGATGCCCCGGCTGGCGGCGGCGGTCGCGGCGCTGCCGGTACGGACCGAGCTGCTGGTCGCCGAGGAGTACCCGGGCGCCCCCGCCCACACCGTGCTGCTGGTGCGGCCGGACGGCCATCTCGCCGCGGCGCTGTCCGGGGTGCGGCCGAGCGAGCTGTACGCGTGCGCGGACGCGGCGCGGGGCGGGGACGCCGCGCGGGGTGCGCCGTTGAGGGACGCGGAGGTGACGGCCCGCCGGTAGTGCGGTGTACGCGACGCGCCGGTGTATGCGAGCGCCGGGATCTCGCTCCGGCGCGCGCGTGGTGGCCACGAGCTGGTGAGGTTGACCTTCCCTTCGGGCGCGTGCTTCACTGCGGAGCGTGACTGACACCTGCCTGCCTCGCTTCTGGCGGAGGGTCCATCTGGACCTCGTCCGCTACGCGGGCTGTGTGTGTCGTCCGTCCTGTTGATCCGCCTTCTCTCGGGCGCGGCCCGGCCGCGCCCCTTTCGCGATCACTCAGGACGGTCTCTGTGCCCGACGTACGCACTTCCTCCCCCACTGCCGCGCGCCCCGCTTCCGGCTTCGCCACTCCGCCCAGCGCCGCCGAACTGCTCGACTTCGCCCGCCGCACCGCCGCCGACGCCGCGCTCGTCGCCTCGCTTCCGCTCGATCCCGAGGGCCGCACCTGGCTGCGGCTGGAGGGTCCGGGCGGCAGCGAGGCATGGCTGATCGGCTGGCCTCCAGGCACCGGGACCGGCTGGCACGACCACGGCGGCTCACATGGCGCCTTCGTCGCGGCGGCCGGTGAGCTGAACGAGCAGTCGCTCGCCGCGCGGCTGCCCACCGAGGGCTGGAAGACCCTTGAACTGGCCGATGAGATGGACCGCGAGCGACGGCTGCCCGCCGGGCAGGGCCGGGCCTTCGGCCCGCATCATGTCCATGAGGTGATCAATCCGTCGCCCACCCGGCATGCGGTGTCCGTGCACGCCTACTATCCGCCGCTGCCGCTGATGAGGCGTTACAGCCGCACGGGTCAGGTGTTGCGGCTGGAGCAGGTCGAGCGGCCGGAGGAGTGGGGATAACGCGATGGGTGTGACCAAGCGGAGCGTGGACGAGCTGCTGGCCGAGGCCCGCGAGGGCCTCGACCGCCTCGGCCCCGCCGAGGCCGCGGCGGCGCAGGCCGCGGGCGGGCTGCTGGTGGACATACGGTACGCGGCGCTGCGGGAGCGCGACGGCACGATACCGGGGGCGCTGATCGTCGAGCGGAACGAGCTGGAGTGGCGGCTCGATCCGCAGTGCGACCACCGGCTGCCCGAGGCGACCCACCACGATCTGCGGGTCGTGGTGGTGTGCAACGAGGGCTACGCGTCGAGCTTCGCCGCGGTCTCGCTGCGACAGCTGGGGCTGGCACGGGCGACCGACCTGGTCGGCGGCTTCCAGGCGTGGCGCGCGGCAGGCCTCCCTGTCCGGTAGACCCACGGCGTCAGCCCGCTGGGGTGCCGCGCCCGAAGTGGCCCCCGCTCAGAGGTCAGAGGTCAGAAGTCAGAGATCAGGGAGATGGTGCTCCAGCAGCTCCGGGTCCTCCCCCTCCTCCTCCAGCGCGCGCCGCACGACCCGCAGCGCCAGGCCCTCGGAGTAGCCCTTGCGGGCCAGCATTCCGGCGAGGCGACGGAGCCGCTTCTCCCGGTCGAGGCCGCGGGTTGCCCGTAGCTTGCGCTCGACCAGCTCGCTGGCGGTCCGCTCCTCCTGATCGGCGTCGAGCTGTCCCACGGCGTCATCGATCAGCGCGGAGTCGACTCCCTTGGTCCGCAGCTCACGGGCGAGCGCCCGGCGGGCGAGCCCCCGGCTGTGGTGCCGGGACTCCACCCAGGCGCCGGCGAACGCCGCGTCGTCGATCAGCCCGACGTCCTCGAACCGGGACAGCACCTCCTGCGCCGCGTCATCGGGGATGCCCCGGGTCCGCAGCGCGTCCGCGAGCTGCTTACGGGTGCGCGGGGTCCCGGTGAGCAGGCGCAGGCAGATCGCCCGCGCCTGCTCCTCCGGGCCGGGCGGCGACCCCTGCTCGGCCCTCGACGAGGAGGGGGCGCCGCCGGCCTGACGCTCCGGACGGCCGGCGCCGTCCGGCCAGTCGGTCCGCCGTGTCATGGATCAGCTCTTGGCCGTGGCGGTCTTGGCCGCCTTCGCCCCGGACTTGGCCGCCGGGGCGGGCGCGGCCTTCACCGGCGCCGCGGCGGCCACACCCGCCGCGTCCGCGCCGGGCTCCGCGGCCGGCTCCTCGCGCTTCACGCCGATGCCGAGCTTTTCCTTGATCTTCCTCTCGATCTCATTCGCGAGATCGGGGTTGTCCTTCAGGAAGTTACGGGCGTTCTCCTTGCCCTGGCCCAGCTGGTCGCCCTCGTAGGTGTACCAGGCGCCGGACTTGCGGACGAAGCCGTGCTCGACGCCCATGTCGATCAGACCGCCCTCGCGGCTGATGCCGTGGCCGTAGAGGATGTCGAACTCGGCCTGCTTGAAGGGCGGCGCGACCTTGTTCTTGACGACCTTGCAGCGGGTGCGGTTGCCGACCGCGTCCGTGCCGTCCTTGAGGGTCTCGATGCGACGGATGTCGATACGGACCGAGGCGTAGAACTTCAGCGCCCGGCCACCGGTCGTCGTCTCCGGGGAGCCGAACATGACACCGATCTTCTCGCGCAGCTGGTTGATGAAGATCGCGGTGGTCTTGGACTGGTTGAGCGCACTGGTGAGTTTGCGGAGCGCCTGGCTCATCAGCCGGGCCTGGAGACCGACGTGGGAGTCGCCCATCTCACCCTCGATCTCCGCGCGCGGCACCAGCGCCGCGACGGAGTCGATGACGATGAGGTCGAGAGCGCCGGAGCGGACCAGCATGTCCACGATCTCGAGCGCCTGCTCGCCGTTGTCCGGCTGGGACAGGATCAGCGAGTCGGTGTCCACGCCCAGCTTCTGCGCGTAGTCCGGGTCGAGGGCGTGCTCCGCGTCCACGAAGGCGACCGTGCCACCCGCCCGCTGGGCGTTGGCCACCGCATGGAGGGTCAGGGTCGTCTTACCGGAGGACTCCGGACCGTAGACCTCCACCACGCGGCCGCGTGGCAGACCGCCCACGCCGAGGGCGACGTCGAGAGCGGTCGACCCGGTGGGGATCACCTCGATGGGGTCGTTCGGCCGGTCGCCCATGCGCATCACGGCGCCCTTGCCGAATTGCCGTTCAACCTGCGCGAGCGCGGCGTCGAGCGCCTTCTCGCGGTCGTTTCCTGCCATGGGTTCCACCCGGTTTGCTTGAGTCGATCGCTTCACGTCCATGACGCTAGCGCCTGCCACTGACAAGCGGCCCTGACGTCCTCTGCCTGTGGATAACCGGGCCGGGCTTCCATCAGAATGGATGTTCGATTTTTGTGTCAACTACGCCGCGCCAGCGCGTTCCGCATCCGCGCGAGCGCCGACGCCCCGCGCCGCCGCGTCCGCCCGTGCACTCGCGGATCGTCCGTGACGTCGTAGCGCTTGATGTACGCGCCGAGGAACGCCTGGAGCGTCGCGGTGGCCGGAATCGCGATCAGCGCGCCCACCGCGCCGAGCAGCGCGGTGCCCGCTATGACCGATCCGAAGGAGACGGCCGGATGGATGTCCACCGTCCTCGCGGTGATCCTCGGCTGCAGCAGATAGTTCTCGAACTGCTGGTAGATCACGACGAAGACCAGCACCCAGACCGCGTACCAGGGGTTCACGGTGAACGCGATCAGCATCGGCAGGGCGCCCGCCAGATAGGTGCCGATGGTCGGGATGAACTGCGAGATCAGACCCACCCAGACGGCGAGCGCCGGGGCGTAGGGCACGCCCAGGCTCTCCAGCAGGATGTAGTGGGCGACACCGGAGATCAGCGCCATCAGCCCGCGTGAGTAGATGTAGCCGCCGGTCTTGGCGACCGCGATCTCCCAGGCGCGCAACACCTCGACCTGCCGGGTCGGCGGCAGTACGGAGCACAGGGCGCGGCGCAGCCGGGGGCCGTCGGCAGCGAAGTAGAAGGCGAACAGGGTCACCGTCAGGACCTTGAACAACCCGCCGAGCACCTGTGTGGATACGTCCAGCACATTGTCGGCGCTGTTCTTGACGTAGCTCTGCAGCCAGTCGGAGTGCAGCAGGCTGTCCTGGATCTCCAGGCGCGACAGATGCGTGTGGAAGGATTCGTTGACCCACCTGACGACCTTGTCGAGGTACTTGGGGAAGTCCGCGACCATGGTCATGATCTGGTCGGCGAGCATCGAGCCGAGCAGGGTGAAGAAGCCCGCGGTGCCAATAAGGATGCCGAGGAAGACCAGCCCCGTGGCGAGCCCCCGGCGCATACCGCGCGCGGCCATGCGGTCCACGGCGGGCTCTATCGCCAGTGCCAGGAAGAACGCGATCAGGATGTTCAGCAGCAGCCCGGTGAGCTGGTCGAAGGCCCAGGTGGCCAGCCGATAACAGGCCACCAGCGCGAGCGCGAGCACCATGGCGCGCGGCAGCCAGCGCGGCATGCGCGCGGAGGCCCGAGCAGCGGTCGGGGTGTCGTCGGCGTCGGACGAGATGGTCTCTTCGGTCGGGGCCACGGGGCAAGTGTGGCGTACCTCGGCCGAAGAAAACCGGCCACCCCTGGATCCGGGTCGCCCGGGCGCGGCCCGGGGGCCGCTCAGCGCTTGTCGTGCGGGACCTCCATCGCGGCGCACACCCCGCGCCAGACGTCCTTGGCGCTCCAGCCGGCGTCGAGCGCCTCGTGCACGGTCCGGCCGCCGAGTTGGGACATCACATGATCGCGCGCGAAGGAGTCGGCGTAGGCCGCGCCGAAGTGATCCGCCATCCGCTGCCAGAAGTCCGTCAACCGCATGTGACCAGTATCGCGCTCCCGGGGTGCACCGGAGCGCGAGCCCCCTACCGATGGTGTTTTCCGGCCTACGGTCTGTTCATGGATCGATCCGCAAGCCTCCCCTCCTCGCCGTCGTCGCCCTCGGCGGCCTCGGCGGCCTCGTCACCGTCCTCCGTGCTGTCCCGCGCCGAGCGGTTCGTCTGGCTGACCGCCCGGGTGCTGGAGCAGCGCAGATTCGCCTATCACTTCCGGGGCGCCGGTGCTGAAGCGGTGGAGACCGCGCTGGCCGCGTACCTGGGGCCCGACGGGGGCTACGGCCACGCGCTGGAGCCGGATCTGCGCGGTCCGGTCAGCCAGCCGCTGCACGCCGCGCACGCGTTACGGGTGCTCGACGGGATCGGGCGCTGCGGCGGGCAGCGGGTGGAGCGGCTGTGCCGCTATCTGACGGCCGTCTCCACCCCGGACGGCGCGCTGCCCGCGTGCCACCCCTCGCTGCGCGGCTATCCGGCGGCCCCCTGGATCCCACTGGCCGACGATCCGCCGAGCGCTCTGCTGACCACTGGGCCGGTGGTGGGGCTGCTGCACCGCAACGAGGTGTGGCACGCCTGGCTGTTCCGGGCCACGGACTTCTGCTGGGCGGCGGTCGCGGCGCTGGAGGAGGGCGCGCCGACGCATCCGTACGAAGTGGGGGCGGCCGTCGCCTTCCTCGACGGCACGCCGGACCGGGCGCGCGCCGAGGCGGCGGCCGAGCGGCTCGGCCGCCGGGTGCGCGAGCAGCGGCTGGTGGTGGTGGACCCCGAGGACACCGACGACTGCCCGCTGCCGCCGGGGTACGGCCCCGGCGAGTACACCTGTGTGCACGATGTCGCCCGTAGGCCCGGCTCGCTCGCCCGCCGCTGGTTCACCGACGCCGAGGTGGAGCGGTCGCTGGACTTCCTGGCGGCCGCGCAGCGGGAGGACGGCGGCTGGCCCGTGCGCCGGCGGGCCTGGGCTCCGGGGACCGCGCTGGAGTGGCGACCGGTGGTGACGGTGGAGGCACTGCTGACGCTGCGGGCGTACGGCCGGGCGGTCTGAGGGCCGCGCCCCGGCGTCCGGACGGTGGCAGGGCCCGGACAGCAGGGCCCGGACGGCGGGGCCGGCGATCTCCGGCCACCGCCTCTGACCTGCGAATCCGCCCATTGTCAGTGGTCAGGTGCACGATGGAGGGCATGGCAAGTCCGGCACTCGACGCATTCTCCCCGGCCACCCGCGGGTGGTTCACGGGCGCTTTCAGCGCGCCCACGGCCGCGCAGGAAGGCGCGTGGCGGGCGATCGGCGAGGAGTCGGACGCGCTGGTCGTCGCGCCGACCGGTTCGGGCAAGACCCTGGCCGCCTTCCTGGCGGCCCTGGACCAGCTGGCCGCCGAGCCTCCGCCCGCCGAGTCCAAGAAGCGCTGCCGGGTGCTGTACGTCTCCCCGATGAAGGCCCTGGCGGTGGACGTCGAGCGCAATCTCCGCAGCCCGCTCACCGGTATCCGCCAGGAAGCCGTGCGGCTGGGCCTGCCCGAGCCGGAGATCCGGGTGGGCATCCGCTCCGGCGACACCCCGGCCGCCGAGCGCCGCGCCATGGCCACCCGGCCGCCGGACATCCTCATCACCACGCCCGAGTCGCTGTTCCTGATGCTCACCTCCGCCACGCGGGAGGCGCTGCGCGGCGTGGAGACGGTGATCCTTGACGAGGTGCACGCCGTCGCGGGGACGAAGCGCGGGGCCCACCTCGCGCTGTCCCTGGAGCGGCTCGACGAGCTGCTCGAGCGCCCCGCCCGGCGGATCGGGCTGTCGGCGACCGTGCGGCCGGTGGACGAGGTGGCCCGCTTTCTGTCGCCACAGCGGAAGGCGAAGATCGTCCAGCCACCCTTGGGCAAGGAATTCGACCTGTCGGTGGTCGTCCCGGTCGAGGACCTGGGCGAGCTGGGCGGCTCCCCCGTCCAGGACGGAGAGAAGGGCGAGCGGCCGTCCATCTGGCCCCATGTGGAGGAGCGGATCGCCGATCTCGTTCAGGACCACCGCTCCACGATCGTCTTCGCGAACTCCCGCCGCCTGGCCGAGCGGCTGTGCAACCGGCTCAACGAGATCGCCTACGAGCGGGCCACCGGGGAGGCTCTTCCCGAGGACCACTCCCCCGCCGAGCTGATGGGCGGGGCGGGCGCGGCCACTGGGGCGCCCTCGCTGCTCGCCCGCGCGCACCACGGCTCGGTGTCCAAGGAGCAGCGGGCGCTGGTCGAGGAGGATCTGAAGGCCGGGCGGCTGCCCGCGGTCGTCGCCACCTCCAGCCTGGAGCTCGGCATCGACATGGGCGCGGTGGACCTGGTCGTCCAGGTCGAGTCGCCGCCGTCGGTGGCCTCCGGTCTGCAGCGGGTGGGCCGGGCCGGCCACCAGGTGGGGGCGGTCTCCACCGGCGTGGTCTTCCCGAAATACCGCGGCGACCTGGTGCAGGCGGCGGTGGTCACCGAGCGGATGCGCGAGGGCGCCATCGAGTCGCTGCGGGTGCCCGCCAACCCGCTGGACGTGCTCGCCCAGCAGCTCATCGCCATGACGGCCATGGACACCTGGGACGTGGACGAGCTGCTGGCCCTGGTCCGCCGCGCCGCGCCCTTCGCCTCGCTCCCCGAGTCGGCGTACACCTCGGTCCTGGACATGCTCGCGGGCCGCTACCCCTCCGACGCCTTCGCGGAGCTGCGGCCGCGTCTGGTGTGGGACCGCGTCGCCAATACGGTCACCGGGCGGCCGGGGGCGCAGCGGCTCGCGGTGACCTCCGGCGGCACCATCCCCGACCGCGGTCTGTTCGGCGTCTTCCTGGCCGGCGCGGACCCCAAGAAGGGCGGCGGCCGGGTCGGAGAGCTCGACGAGGAGATGGTCTACGAGTCGCGGGTGGGCGATGTGTTCACCCTCGGCACCACCTCATGGCGGATCGAGGACATCACCCGCGACCGGGTCCTGGTCTCCCCCGCCCCCGGGGTCCCCGGCCGGCTCCCCTTCTGGAAGGGCGACCAGCTCGGCCGCCCCCTTGAGCTGGGCCGTGCGCTGGGCGCGTTCCTGCGGGAGGTCGGGGCGCTGGCCCCCGAGGCCGCCCGTGCGCGGCTGCTGGCCGCGGGTCTCGACGCCTGGGCCGCCGACAATGTCATGGCGTACCTCGACGAGCAGCGCCGCGCCTGCGGACATGTGCCGGACGACCGCACCATCGTCGTGGAGCGGTTCCGCGACGAGCTGGGCGACTGGCGTGTGGTGGTCCACTCCCCCTTCGGCGCCCAGGTGCACGCCCCCTGGGCGCTCGCGCTGGGGGCGCGGCTGTCCGAGCGGTACGGGCTGGACGCCCAGGTGATGCACGCCGACGACGGCATCGTGCTGCGCCTGCCCGACGCCGAGATGATGGGCCTCGACCTGCTCGATGTGGACCCGGTGCGGCAGGGCGCGGAGTACGACGGCGAGCGGTCCCCGGTCGGCGCGGCCGATGTCGCCTTCGACAAGGGCGAGGTCGCTCAGATCGTCACCGACCAGGTCGGGGGCTCTGCCCTGTTCGCCTCCCGGTTCCGCGAATGCGCCGCCCGCGCCCTGCTGCTGCCCCGCCGCGACCCCGGCAAGCGCACCCCGCTGTGGCAGCAGCGCCAGCGGGCCGCACAGCTCCTCCAGGTGGCCAGCGAGTTCGGCTCCTTCCCGATCGTCCTCGAAGCCGTCCGCGAATGCCTTCAGGACGTCTTCGACGTCCCCGGCCTCACCGAGCTGATGGGCGACATCGAGGCCCGCCGGGTCCGGCTGGTGGAGGTGACCACCCCCGAGCCGTCCCCGTTCGCCCGCTCGCTGCTCTTCGGCTATGTGGCCCAGTTCCTGTACGAGGGCGACTCCCCGCTCGCCGAGCGCCGCGCCGCCGCCCTCTCCCTCGACTCGCGGCTGCTGGCCGAGCTGCTGGGCCAGGCCGAGCTGCGCGAGCTGCTCGACGCGGATGTCCTGGCCGAGCTGGAGCGCGAGCTGCAGTGGCTCAGCGAGGACCGCCGGGTCAAGGACACCGAGGGCGTCGCCGACGTCCTCCGGCTGCTCGGGCCGCTCACCGACGCCGAGCTCACCGAGCGCGGCGCCGAGCCGGGGTGGGCGGAGGAGCTGACGCGGACCCGGCGCGCCATCCGGGTCCGGATCGCCGGCCAGGACCACTGGGCGGCCATCGAGGACGCGGGGCGGCTGCGCGACGCGCTCGGCACGGCGCTGCCCGTCGGCGTCCCCGAGGCGTTCACCGAGCCGGTCAAGGATCCGCTCGGCGACCTGCTGGCCCGCTACGCCCGCACCCACGGCCCGTTCACCTCCGCCCAGGCCGCCGCCCGCTTCGGCCTCGGTGCGGCCGTCACCGACGGCGCCCTGCACCGCCTCGCCGCGAGCGGCCGTGTCGTCCAAGGTGAGTTCCACCCCGCCGGCATCGGCCAGGAGTGGTGCGACGCGGCCGTACTACGGCGGCTGCGGCGCCGCTCGCTGGCCGCCCTGCGCCATGAGCTCGAGCCCGTGCCGCCCTCGGCGCTCGCCGCCTTCCTCCCCCAGTGGCAGCACCTGGGCACTCACAGCCTGCGCGGCATCGACGGGCTGGTGCGCGCGATCGAGCAGCTCCAGGGTGCGCCGCTCCCCGCGTCCGCGCTGGAGAAGCTGGTCCTGCCCTCCCGGGTCAGCGACTACTCCCCGACGATGCTCGACGAGCTCACCGCCTCCGGGGAGGTCGTCTGGGCCGGGGCGGGGGCGCTGCCCGGCAAGGACGGCTGGGTCACCCTCCATCTCGCCGAGAACGCGCCGCTGCTTCTGCCCACCCCGCATCCGCTGGAGATGAGCCCCCTCCACCAGGCGGTGCTCGACGCCCTGGCCGGCGGTTACGGTCTCTTCTTCCGTCAGATCGCCGAGCAGGTCCGCGCCGCCGGGCACGAGTTCCAGGACCCCCAGCTCGCCGAGGCCCTGTGGGACCTGGCCTGGTCCGGCCGGGTCACCGGCGACACCCTCGCCCCACTCCGCTCCCTGCTCGGCTCCGGGCGTACGGCGGGCTCCACCGCCCACCGCGCCAAGCGCACGGTCCCCCGGGGGCGCTACGGCGGCCTCACGGGCCGCGCCGGCCGTCCCACCGCCTCGCGCGGCGGACCGCCCACCGTCGCCGGACGCTGGTCCCTGCTGCCGGAGCGGGAGTCCGAGCCCACCCACCGCGCGCACGCCCTGGCACACACCCTCCTGGACCGGCACGGTGTGGTCACACGCGGGGCGGTCGCTGCCGAGGGGGTCGAGGGCGGCTTCTCCGCCGCCTACCGGGTGCTGTCCGCGTTCGAGGAGACCGGCCAGGCGCGCCGCGGCTATGTGGTCGAGGGGCTGGGCGCGGCGCAGTTCGCGATGGACGGCGCGGTCGACCGGCTGCGCGCGGTCAGCACCGCCCGCGACCGCTCGGCGGCCCCCGCCGGCCCCGTCTTCGACGGTCAGCCGGGGCGCACCTCCCAGCGCGCCGTGGTCCTCGCCTCGGCCGACCCCGCCAACGCCTACGGCGCGGCCCTCCCCTGGCCCGATCCGCCCGCGGACGCGAGCCACCGGCCGGGCCGCAAGGCGGGAGCGCTGGTGGTGCTCGTCGACGGAGAGCTCGCCCTCTATATGGAGCGCGGCGGCAAGACCCTGCTCGCCTGGCCCGCGGGCGAGGCCGAGGCCGCGTCCCCCGAGGACGACGGCAGGCTCCGGGCCGCGGTCGAGGCGCTGGCCCAGTCCGCCCGCGCGGGCGGACTGGGCGCGATCACCGTCGAGCGGGTCAACGGCACCCATGCGCTCTCCTCGCCGATAGGCCGCGTCCTGGAGGCCGCGGGCTTCCATCCGACCCCCCGCGGCTTCCGGCTGCGCCCCTGAGAGGCCGGGCATGCCCGAAGGAGACAACGTCTGGCAGACGGCTCAGCGCCTGCACGGCGCCCTCGCGGGATCGCCGCTCACCGGTTGTGATCTGCGCGTCCCCCGTCTGGCGACCGCCGACCTCACCGGCCGTCGGGTCATCGAGGTCGTCTCGCGCGGCAAGCATCTGCTGACCCGTGTCGAGGGCGGGCTGACCCTCCACTCCCATCTGCGCATGGACGGCGCCTGGGAGGTGTACGGGCCCGGCGAGCGCTGGCGCGGCGGCCCTCACCATCAGATCCGCGCCATCCTCACCACGGCCGACCGCACCGCCGTCGGCTATCGCCTCCCCGTCCTCGAACTGCTCCGCACCTCCGACGAGGGCCGGGTGGTCGGCCATCTCGGCCCTGATCTGCTCGGCCCCGACTGGGATCCGGACGAGGCGCTGCGCCGACTGCTCGCCGATCCGTCCCGGCCGCTGGGCGAAGCGCTGCTGGATCAGCGCAACCTCGCGGGAATCGGCAATGTCTACAAGTCCGAGCTGTGCTTTGTGCTGCGACTCTCCCCCTGGCTGCCGATCGGTCAGGTCCCCTCCCCCGAGCGCCTGGTGGCCCTCGCCAAGGAGCTTCTGGAGGCCAACAGGAACCGGCGCGCCCGCGTCACCACGGGCCAGTCGCGCCGCGACCGCCGGCTGTGGGTGTACGGCCGCCCGGGGCGCCCCTGTCCACGCTGCGGTACGCCGGTGCGCGTCGCCGACCAGGGTCGTGCGGGCCAGGAGCGGACGACCTTCTGGTGCCCGAGCTGCCAGCCGGAGCCGTCCGCGCCAGGGTAATTGACGGCCCGTCAGATATGGTCGTACGGTCGCCCCATGACCGTCACGGCGTACGACCTCACGGGCCGCACCGCACTTCGGGCACGAGCGAGGTAGCGCCGGCCGGAACGCTGCACACCAGATGGTGCGCCCCCGGCCCGGCCGCCTCGAGCACCGCGCGCAGCGCGGCCGAGGCGCGGTCGAGTGCGGCACGGCCGATGTCGTCGCCGCAGTCGCCGCAGTCGCCCGCGCGGGAGAGCAGCGCCGTGGCGTACCCCCGGGGCTGCTGTGCTACGGCGGCGCCAAGGCCACCGTGGACCAGCTGACCAGGACCCTCGCCGCCGAGGTGGGCCGCCACGGCATCCGCGTCAACGCCGTCGCTCCCGGCTGGGTCCGTACGCCCATGACCGAGCGGAACAGCGACGAGGAGCAACGGCTGGCCGAGGAGCCCATGATGCGGCGCACTCCGCTGGGGCGGGTGGGCGAACCGGATGACATCGCGCACACGGTGCTGTGTCCGGCGTCCAACGCCTCATCGTTCACGACCGGCCGGATCCTGCGCCCGAATGGCGGACTGACGATGCCGTGGTGATCCTCTGGCCATCGCCTCCGGGCACACCACCGATCCCCGGCGGGCCGCCGCCTCCGGGCCCGTCGCTCCTGGGCGTCCTGGGCGAGGGACCGCAGTGGACCGGCAGCAGGCTCAGCCCCCAGCCGCCCACCGCGAACGCCCCCTCAACCGGACCGGTCTCCCCCGGCTGCACCGCCAGCCGTAATACGGACCACCACCACACACCGCCGAGAGCGAGCGCGAGCACCCATCGGACCGGCCTCCGGCCCCGGGTGTCGGCCCCTCCCACGGCTGCCATGACTGCCTCCTTCGGGCGACGCTAGACGCCTGTTCGCACACGGCGGGAGGGCGCACAGGAGGCACGTCAGCGCGTGTCGGACGCTCGCGCTCCTCCCAGTCTGCCCAGTCGGGCCGCGCGGCGCACCCAGAGCGAAGCGCCGGGCCGCCTGCTAGCCGCCGTTCTCCGCCTGGAACATCCAGTGGTGCTTCTCCAGGTCACGGGTGAGCCCGATGAGAATGTCCTGGGTCACCGGGTCGGGGTCGGCGGTCGCGGTGATGCGCTCCCGCATCCGCGCGATCACGGCCGCGAGCGCGTCGACCAGAATCCGTACAGCTTCCTTGTCCTCGGTCCAGCCGTCCTTGACCGCGCCGACGGCGCTGGTCGCGGCGACCGTCTGGGCCCGGCCGTCCGGAGCCACCCCGATCGCCGAGGCCCGCTCCGCCACCGTGTCGGCGTGCTCCCTGGCTGTCGCTACGACCTCGTCGAGCTGCAGATGGACCGTACGGAAACGCGGGCCGACGACCGTCCAGTGGATCTGCTTGCCCACCAGGTGAAGGTCGACGAGGTCAACGAGGGCGCCTTGCAGGGCATCGCTGACGACCTTGAGGTTCTCCTCCGCGAGCGGACTCTTCACCACAGCCATCCACTTCCTCCATTTCGACCGTTTAGCCCCCCTGATTACCTCTTTTCATCAGCCAGGTGACCCGAAAACGGCCGGACAAACATCGAGCCCCGGCCGGTATGGATACCGACCGGGGCTCACAGAGCTTCTGGACCGTCCATGCGGGCCCTCAGGCCGCCACGACGTCCACGGCATCCGCGGTGGACGACTTGATGGTCACCCGCTCCTCCGGGACGCCCGTCACGGACGACACGGAGACGGAATTGAGCATGGGCCGCATCGGCGCGGGCACCTTCTCGGTCGCCGCGGCCGACTCCGCCAGCTCCGCGAGCGACAGCTCATCGCTGACCTCGCGCATGACCTGCGACATCCGTACCTCCAGGGCGTCACAGATCGCCGACAGCAGCTCGGATGAGGCTTCCTTCTGCCCCCGCTCGACCTCTGATAGATAGCCGAGCGACACTCGGGCGGACGAGGAAACCTCGCGCAGAGTACGGCCCTGGCGCTGGCGCTGCCGACGCAGCACGTCACCCAGCAGGCGACGGAGCAGAATCATCGCTGGCTCCCTCCTCGGACCTCGGACCCGGATCCTTCACGCACCACCGTACCGCCTCCGGCTGCGCCCGTGCGGGGAGCGATGTCGTGTTCACTCAGGGCTGCAAACATCAAATCCCGCCGTATTGTTCCGTATCCTGTGCCCCCGCTGTTGCGATCAATTCGCTGAGCAGCAGCTTGACTGCGGCACGAACGCTGTGTGCGCGGATTCCGGCGCGGTCTCCTTCGAACCTGTGCGCGGCCCCGGCCATCCTGCCCGAGGGCCCCGCGACCGCCACGTGGACGGTGCCCACGGGCTGGCCGTCCTGCGGTGTGGGACCGGCCACACCGGTGGTCGCCACGCCCCAGTCGGCGCCCAGCGCACGCCGTACGCCCCGGGCCATCTGCCGGGCCACCTCCGGATCGACCGCCCCGCGCTCGGCCAGCAGGGCGGCGTCCACGCCCAGCAGCCGGTGCTTGAGGTCGGTGGCGTACGCGGTCACGGAGCCGCGGAAGGAGCGGGACGCGCCGTCCACGGCGGTCAGCTCGGCGGCCACCAGACCGCCCGTGAGCGACTCGGCGACGGCCACGGTCTGCCCGCGCCGCTCCAGCAGCGCCAGCGCCTCGGCCGCCGCGCCCCGGCCGGACGCCGTCCCGCCGGGCGCCGCCGCGCCGCCGCTCACTGCGCGCACTCCTCCGCCGCGCGGCCGGCCCGGCGCAGCACGATCGCCTGCCGGACGTAGTCGAGACCGGTGACGACGGTCAGCGCGACGGCCACGGCCATCACCCAGAAGCGCAGCGTGGCCAGCGGCCCGGTCAGCGCCAGGATGTACATCCCGACCGCCGTGCCCTGCACGAGGGTCTTCATCTTCCCGCCGCGGCTGGCCGGGATGACCCCGATCCTGATCACCCAGAACCGCATCAGGGTGATCCCGATCTCACGGAAGAGGATCACGCCCGTCACCCACCAGGGCAGATCGGACAGGGCCGACAGACAGATCAGGGCCGCGCCCATGATCGCCTTGTCCGCGATCGGGTCGGCGATCTTGCCGAAGTCGGTGACCAGGTTGTACCGGCGGGCCAGATGACCGTCGAAGAGATCGGTGATCATGGCGACGGCGAAGGCCGCCCACGCGAAGGCGCGCCAGGCCGGGTCGTATCCGCCGTTGTGCAGCAACAGCAGCACGAACCCGGGCACGAGGAGCAGTCGCACCATGGTGAGGATGTTGGCGATGTTCCACAGTCCGGCGGGCCGGACGGCCGCGGCCGGACGGTGGTGGCCCCCCGCGGCGGAGGCCGGGACGCCGGTCATCTGTCCGCCTCCTCGGTACACCCGCCGCCGCTTCGCTCCAGCGGCTCAAGCGGCTCAAGCGGCTCCGCGACGAGGTCCACTCCCTCCGTCGCGATCACCTTCGCTTCGACCATACGGCCCACCGCCGGTGTCCCGCCGGTGCTCAGCAGCGTCTGGCCATCGGTCTCCGGCGCCTGGTGGGCGCCACGGCCCAGGACGGCCCCGGTGTCGTCGATCTCCTCCACCATCACCTCGACGATCTCGCCGAGCCGCTCCTCCGCCCGCTGGGCGGTGAGCTCCTCCGCGAGCCGCGAGATGTGCTCGAGGCGCTCCGCGACCACATCGGGGTCGACCTTGTTCTCGTAGCCGGCGGCCTCGGTGCCGTCCTCGTCCGAGTACCCGAAGACGCCGATCGCGTCCAGCCGCGCCTCGCTGATGAAGCGCTCCAGCTCGGCCAGGTCCTCCTCGGTCTCGCCGGGGAAGCCGACGATGAAGTTCGACCGGGCGCCCGCCTGCGGCGCCTTGCCTCTGATCTGGGCCAGCAGCTCCAGGAACCGGTCGGTGTCCCCGAAGCGCCGCATGGCCCGCAGCACGCCCGGCGCCGAGTGCTGGAAGGACAGATCGAAGTACGGCGCGACCTTCTCGGTCGAGGTCAGCACGTCGATCAGCCCGGGACGCATCTCGGCGGGCTGCAGATAGCTGACCCGGATCCGCTCGATGCCGTCCACCGCGGCGAGCTCCGGCAGCAGCGTCTCCAGCAGCCGGATGTCGCCGAGGTCCTTGCCGTACGAGGTGTTGTTCTCGGAGACCAGCATGACCTCCTTCACACCCTGCTCGGCCAGCCAGCGGGTCTCGCCCAGCACATCGGAGGGGCGGCGCGAGATGAAGGAGCCACGGAAGGACGGGATGGCACAGAACGAGCACCGCCGGTCGCAGCCGGAGGCCAGCTTCACCGAGGCGACCGGGCTGCTGTCCAGTCTGCGGCGCAGCGGGGCCCGTGGCCCGGAGGCCGGGGCCACACCGGCGGGCAGATCCTCGGGCGGGGTGTCCTGGGCGTGGCCGGGCAGCGCCACGGCGGAGGCGTCCTGCCGCTCGGCCGGGCTGATCGGCAGCAGCTTGCGGCGGTCGCGGGGGGTGTGGGAGGCGTGGACGCCGCCGGAGAGGATGGTCTGCAGCCGGTCGGAGATATCGGCGTAATCGTCGAAGCCGAGCACCCCGTCGGCCTCGGGCAGCGCCTCCGCGAGCTCCTTGCCGTAGCGCTCGGCCATGCAGCCGACGGCCACCACGGCCTGGGTACGGCCGTGGTCCTTCAGGTCTCGCGCCTCCAGCAGGGCGTCGACCGAGTCCTTCTTGGCGGCTTCGACGAAACCACAGGTGTTGACGACGGCCACGTCCGCGTCGGCGGCTTCCTCGACGAGCTCCCAGCCGTCCGCCGCCAAGCGGCCTGCGAGCTCCTCCGAGTCCACCTCGTTACGGGCGCAGCCAAGGGTGACAAGGGCGACAGTGCGGCGTTCGGGCATGGGCTCAGACTACTTTGTCGCAGCCCCTGCCCCCGCTGGCAGGGCTCCGGACCGCCGGCGGCTCAGCCCGCCTCGGGATCTCCCTTGGTGTAGCTCAGCCGCTGGACCGCCCCGCTGGTGCCCACGTTCTTCACTTCCTTGCCGTTCACGAACAGCTTGATCGCCCCGGCGTTCCCGAGCACCAGGTCGATGCGCTTGCTGTCACTGAACGTCTTGGAGTCACCCTCCCGCAGCACGCCCTCCCCGATCAGCCGCCCGTTGTGGTCCTGGGCGGAGATCCAGCTCTGGCCGCCCTCGGCGGTCAGCTTGACCGTGACCTTGTCCGCCGGGACGCCCGCGATGGCGCTGTCGGACGGCTCGGGCTTCTGCTGGGCGGGCTTGCTGGGGGCGGCGCTGTTGGTGGGGGCGGAGGCGCTGGGCTTGGGCGACGAGGAGTTCTCGGCGACCGTCCCGCCGTCGCCCTTGTCGCCACCACTGATAAGCGTGAAGCCGACGAATCCGACGACGGCGACGATCGCGGCGACCATCGCGGCCGTCCAATTGGGGCGCCGGGGCTCGGGACGGATTCGCTCGGCCTCGAACAGCGGCGCCGGTGCGGTCGGCGTGGGCCGGCCGCCGTGTTCGGCGTCGAACTGCGCGATCAGACCGTCCGGATTGAGGCCGACGGCGCGCGCGAGCACACGGATATGCCCTCTGGCATACACATCGCCACCGCAGCGCGAGAAGTCGTCCTGCTCGATCCCCCGCACGATGGCGGTGCGCACCCGGGTCGAGGAACTGACCTCGTCGACGGTCAGCCCTGCGGCGATACGGGCCTGCTGGAGGGCGCGACCGACGGAAGGCCGGTCGTCTTCGGGGGAGTTGCCGTCTTCGGGAGAGTTGCCGATGGACACGGGGGCGCCTTTCGAGCGTGAGCCACCTGCTGGAGGTTCAGTCTAGGGGTGGGGCGAAAGGGTGGGGCAAGCGGGAGGACGGAGTTTGTCCGCCATCGGGATTGCCCTGCGAGCATGATTATGGGTTCTCACTCCGCCACCTCCCTCAACTTGACGTCTCGGCAGGGGAAACGGTTGCCCACCGAACCCTTACGAGTGAGCCTTACCGCGGATCACGTCGAGCACGCCATCCAATTCGTCCGGCTTGACGAGCACATCGCGCGCCTTGGAGCCCTCGCTCGGTCCGACGACCCCGCGCGACTCCATGAGATCCATCAGCCGCCCCGCCTTGGCGAAACCCACCCGCAGCTTGCGC
This sequence comes from Streptomyces sp. NPDC005393, assembly GCF_040606675.1. Taxonomy (NCBI): domain Bacteria; kingdom Bacillati; phylum Actinomycetota; class Actinomycetes; order Kitasatosporales; family Streptomycetaceae; genus Streptomyces; species Streptomyces sp. NPDC005393. Next base: position 457,352 of record NZ_JBEXFG010000002.1, read on the forward strand.
TGAAGCATGGATGTCGAGCCGAACTGGGTGGAAACCACCAGCTCAGCGGCCTGACACAGCAGATCGAGATCATCGCCGATGTCCTCGTCGATCTCCTTCTTCTTCGCCGTCCCGACCGTCACGTCATCGCGGAAGACGGGCGCCATCTGCTGCTTGCAGTGCGCGACGACCGCCTCGACCTCGGTCTCGGTGACATAGGCGCCCTGCATCCGGACCGGTTTGTTCGCGCCCATCGGCAGAAAGAGGCCGTCGCCCTTGCCGATCAGCTTCTCGGCGCCGGGCTGGTCCAGGATCACGCGGCTGTCGGCCAGCGAGGAGGTGGCGAAGGCGAGCCGCGAGGGCACATTGGCCTTGATCAGACCGGTGACGACGTCCACGGAAGGACGCTGGGTGGCCAGCACCAGATGGATCCCGGCGGCCCGCGCGAGCTGGGTGATCCGCACGATCGAGTCCTCGACGTCCCGCGGCGCGACCATCATCAGGTCCGCCAGCTCGTCGACGATCACGAGCAGATACGGATAGGGCTTGAGCTCCCGCTCACTGCCCTCGGGCTGCTTCACCTTGCCGCTGCGGATGGCCGCGTTGAAGTCGTCGATATGACGGAAGCCGAACGCCGCGAGGTCGTCGTAGCGCAGATCCATCTCGCGCACGACCCACTGGAGCGCCTCGGCGGCCCGCTTCGGGTTGGTGATGATCGGTGTGATCAGATGCGGAATGCCCTCGTACGCGGTCAGCTCCACGCGCTTGGGGTCGACCAAGACCAACCGGACGTCGTCCGGGGTGGCACGGATCATGATCGATGTGATCAGGCAGTTGATGCAGGACGACTTACCGGAACCGGTTGCGCCCGCCACCAGCACATGCGGCATGGCGGCCAGATTGGCCGCCACATAGCCCCCTTCGACGTCCTTGCCGAGGCCGACGAGCATCGGGTGGTCGTCGCCGACGGAGTCCGCCGAGCGCAGCACATCGCCCAGGTTGACCATCTCGCGGTCGCTGTTGGGGATTTCGATGCCGACCGCCGACTTGCCGGGAATCGGGCTGATGATCCGCACATCGGGGCTGGCGACCGCGTACGCGATGTTCTTGGTCAGCGCAGTGATCCGCTCGACCTTCACGGCCGGGCCCAGCTCCACCTCGTACCGGGTGACCGTCGGGCCGCGGGTGAAGCCGGTGACGGCGGCGTCCACCTTGAACTCCGTGAACACCTTCGTCAGCGAGTCCACGACGGCGTCGTTGGCGGCGCTGCGCGTCTTGCCCGGGCCGCCGCGCTCCAGCAGGTCGAGCGAGGGCAGCGAGTAGGTGATGTCGCCGGAGAGCTGGAGTTGCTCGGCGCGCGGCGGCAGCGGCTCGCTCGTCTCGACGGCGGGCCGGGTGAGATCGGGAACGACGGACCGGTGCGCTTCCCCGGCGCCGCCCGTACGGCCCTTCCTGCCCGCCGCCTTGCGGGGGGCCTCCCCGGGCGCTTGATCGGCGTCCCGCGCGGTCGGCACCCCGCCGCTGCCGTCGCCGGTGTCGCGCTCGCCCGAGATCCCGCTGCTGAGCCCGGCGACGAGCGGCGAGGGGTGTACGCCGTGCAGGACGGCCCCGTCCAGCGATGCGGCAGCGGCGGCCGCCACGTCCACGGCGTCCACGGGGCGGTCCAGCGCGGGCTGCGCGGACGACGCACGGCGCGGCCGCCGGCGTTTGCGCAGCGCCTCCTGATCGTCCTGCTCCGGGCCGCTCCCGCCGTCCGGGCCCTCGGTGGCAGGCGAGGTCCTCCGAGGCCGCCTGGCGGGCGTCTCGCGCCATTCCTCGGCGTACTCGGCGTCCGCGGCGTAGGCGCTCTCGTCGTCCTGTACCAGGCCGAGCCTGATGCCCAGCTGCCGCAGCCGCTGCGGAATGGCGGCGACCGGTGTCGCGGTGACGACCAGCAGTCCGAAGACGGTGAGCAGCACCAGCAGTGGTACGGCCAGCACCTCGCTCATCGCGTAGATCAGCGGCTTGGAGACGGCCCAGCCGATCAGACCGCCCGCGTCCTGGATCGCCTCGGTGCCCTGGCCGCGCCCGGGCGCCCCGCAGGCGATGTGCACCTGCCCGAGGACGCCGATGACCAGCGCCGACAGGCCGATGACGATGCGTCCGTTGGCCTCGGGCCGCTCGGGGTGGAGGAACAGCCGGCCGGCGATGGTGCCCAGCAGTATCGGCACGATCAGGTCGAGGCGGCCGAAGGCGCCGGTGACCAGCATCTCGACCAGATCGCCAACCGGTCCGTCCAGATTCGACCAGGTGCCCGCGGCGACGATCAGGGCGAGCGCGAGCAGCAGCAGCGCGCTGCCGTCCTTGCGATGGGCCGGATCGAGTCCCTTGGCGCCACGTCCTATGCCGCGAAACAATGCCGCGACGGCGCGCGCCAGGCCCATCCACACGGCGCGCACGGCGCGGTAGACCCCGCTGGTGGGGTTCGGCGCCGCCGGCGGCGCGGCCTTCCTCGGGGCGGCCTTCTTCACGGGCGCGGCGGACCTCTTGGCGGGCGCCTTCTTGGCCGCCGCCTTCTTCGCTGGGGACTTCTGCGCGGCGCCTCCGGGCTGCCCGGCGCGCTTCTTCGAGGTGCCCGCCGTGCTCTGGGAACCCTTGCCGGACGTACGAGAGGCCATGGGGCGAGATTACCCGCGTCCGCCGCACGGAGCACGTATCGCGGGGGTATCAGGCACCACTGGCGTCACACCCGGTTCGCGCACCGACGAGGCGTGAGACGACCGTGACAGGATGTCAAAGGGCTGGTGACCGGTCGGCGATGGGAGACCGGGGTGAGGCGGCGGTGACCGCTCAGTTCTGCGAGGGGACCTGGCCGGCTCCGCTGCCGGCGCCCGGCTCCAGCGCGTCCAGCGCGCGCCGCAGGCCGGTCAGCTTGCGCTCCAGATGGGCCGCGGTGGCCACGGCGGCGGCGTCGGCCGACTCGTCCAGTTGCTTGGACAGCGCCTCGGCCTGCTCCTCGACGGCGGCGAGCCGCGCGGACAGCTCGGCGAGCAGCCCCGCCGACTCCTTGGCCTCCCCGGCGGCGGGCTGGCCGCCCTCCAACTGCAGCCGCAGCAACGACGCCTGCTCCCGCAGCTGGCAGTTCTTCATGTAGAGATCGACGAAGACCGAGACCTTGGCTCTGAGCACCCAGGGGTCGAACGGTTTGGAGATGTAGTCGACCGCGCCGGCCGCATAGCCCCGGAAGGTGTGGTGCGGACCGTGGTTGATCGCCGTGAGGAAGATGATCGGAATATCGCGGGTCCGCTCCCGGCGCTTGATGTGCGCCGCGGTCTCGAAACCGTCCATGCCCGGCATCTGGACATCCAGCAGGATCACCGCGAAGTCGTCCGTCAACAGCGCCTTGAGCGCTTCTTCCCCTGACGATGCCCGTACCAGGGTCTGATCGAGCGCGGAGAGAATGGCCTCCAGCGCCAGCAGATTCTCCGGCCGGTCATCGACCAGGAGGATCTTGGCCTTCTGCACCATGCCCCGTCCTCCTCGTCCCGGCTTGGGGTCTCCCCAGCTCGAAGAGCGGGGGGAAGCACCGGGCGCCGCCCCAGGGGACGACGCCCTTGCGCCGCCCGTCCTTGTGCCGGTCATGGTAGCCGCACCCCGCTGTTCGCCACACCCTGTCACCGCGATGTCACTGTGCACGTAGCAGAAACGCGGTGGGAGACCAGAAGGTTCCCCGAATACCGCGTTCCCACACGTGTTCGGCGACAGTCAGTCAACACCACGACCGGGCCCGGTGTCCCGCCCGGTCACTCCTCTGACATCCACTGCTCCATCACCGCAAGGAGATGATCGGTGTCGACGGGCTTGGTGACATAGTCCGACGCGCCCGCTTCGATGCTCTTTTCGCGGTCGCCCTTCATCGCCTTCGCGGTGAGCGCGATGATGGGCAGCCCGGCGAACTGGGGCATCCTGCGGATCGCGGCCGTCGTGGCGTAACCGTCCATCTCCGGCATCATGATGTCCATCAGGACGAGCACCACATCGTCGTGCTGCTCCAGGACCTCGATGCCCTCCCGGCCGTTCTCCGCGTAGAGCACCTGCAGCCCGTGCTGCTCCAGCACGCTGGTCAGCGCGAACACATTGCGGATGTCGTCGTCGACGATCAGCACCTTCTCGCCGTGGAAACCACCCACCGGCTCAGGCGCCACCAGGTCCTGGCCGCCCAACAGCCACGGCTCGGGGGCCTGCGACTGCCGTCCGGCCGCCCGGCGCCCCACAGAGCGACCCATGATCTGCTCCCGCGGCTGCGGCTCGGAGACCTGTAGTGCCTCCAGCTCGGCCCGCTGGCGCCGCCGGAAGAGCCCGGAGCCGCCGCGGCCGCGCTGCGCCGCGGCGGAGGCGTCCTGCCCGGCCTCCCGGTCCGCCGCGGCACCGTCCTCCGCGGACTCCTCGGCACCGGTGTCGCGCGCCTCCAGCGCCAGGGTGCCGGGCCTGGCGCTGCCGGGGGCGAGCTGCGGGTAGCCGTGGGGCGGCAGCTCGCTGGGGTGCAGCGGCAGGTAGAGCGTGAAGGTCGAGCCGCGGCCCGGCTCACTGGCCGCGTGGATCTCACCGCCGAGCAGCCGGGCGATCTCCCGGCTGATGGACAGACCGAGGCCGGTGCCGCCGTACTTACGGCTGGTCGTGCCGTCGGCCTGCTTGAACGCCTCGAAGATCACCCGCATTTTGCTGGCCGCGATGCCGATACCGGTGTCGGTGACCGAGAAAGCGATCATATCGGCGTCCGGGTTACGCAACGCGCCGTGCTCCAGCAGCTGTTCGCGGATGGCGTGGGGCACATCCGTGCCCGCCGGCCGGATGACCAGCTCGACGGCGCCGGTGTCGGTGAACTTCACCGCGTTGGACAGCAGATTGCGCAGCACCTGCAGCAGCCGCTGCTCGTCGGTGTGCAGCGTGGACGGGAGCTCCGGCGAGACCCGTACGGAGAAGTCCAGGCCCTTCTCGGCGGTCAGCGGCCGGAAGGTGGCCTCCACATAGTCGACGAGCTGGACCAGGGCGATCCGGGTCGGGCTGACGTCCATCTTGCCCGCCTCGACCTTCGACAGATCCAGGATGTCGTTGATCAGCTGGAGCAGATCCGAGCCCGCGCCGTGGATGGTCTCGGCGAACTCCACCTGTTTCGGCGAGAGATTGCCGTCCGCGTTGTCGGCGAGCAGCTTGGCCAGGATCAGCAGCGAGTTGAGCGGGGTGCGCAGCTCATGCGACATGTTGGCGAGGAACTCGCTCTTGTAGCGCATCGAGACGGCGAGCTGCTCGGCACGCTCCTCCAGCACCTGCCGGGCCTCTTCGATCTCGGTGTTCTTGACCTCGATGTCGCGGTTCTGACGGGCCAGCCGCTCGGACTTCTCCTCCAGCTCCGCGTTGGACGCCTGGAGCGCCTTCTGCCGGTTCTCCAGCTCGGCCGACCGCTCCCGCAGCTGCTCGGTCAGCTCCTGCGACTGCTTGAGCAGCACCTCGGTCTTGGTGTTGACGCTGATGGTGTTGACGCTGGTGCCGATCATCTCGGCGATCTGGTTGAGGAAGTCCTTCTGGATCTGGGCGAAGGGCTGGAACGAGGCCAGCTCGACCACGCCGAGCAGCTGCCCCTCGAAGAGCACCGGCAACACGATCACATGGGCCGGGGCAGCCTCTCCAAGCCCCGACGCGATCTTGAGATAGCCCGGCGGCACGTTCTCCACCAGGATCGGGCGCTTCTCCTCGGCGACCGTGCCGATAAGGGTCTCGCCGGGCCTGAAGGACGTGGGCATCGAGCCGATGGAGTAGCCGTAGGAGCCGATCAGACGCAGCTCGTAGCCCTCCTCGGCGGTGCTGTCGGCGACGACCTCGGTGCCCTCGCCGATCGGCACGGCCAGGAAGAACGCGCCGTGCTGGGCGGAGACCACCGGGGTCAGCTCGCTCATGATGAGCCGCGCGACGTCCTCCAGATCGCGCCGCCCCTGCATCAGACCGGAGATCCGGGCCAGGTTGCCCTTCAGCCAGTCCTGCTCCTTGTTGGCGAGCGTCGTCTCGCGCAGGTTGGCGATCATGGTGTTGATGTGGTCCTGGAGGACCTGGATCTCGCCCGAGGCGTCCACGTCGATCTTGAGATTGAGATCGCCGCGGGTCACCGCGGTGGCGACCTCGGCGATGGCGCGCACCTGACGGGTCAGGTTGCCGGCCATCTCGTTCACCGACTCGGTCAGGTCCTTCCAGGTGCCGGCCACGTCACGCACCCGCGCCTGGCCGCCCAGCTGCCCCTCGGTGCCCACCTCACGGGCCACCCGGGTCACCTGGTCGGCGAAGGACGACAGCTGGTCCACCATCGTGTTGATCGTGGTCTTCAGCTCAAGGATCTCGCCGCGCGCCTCGATATCGATCTTCTTGGTCAGATCGCCCTGGGCGATCGCCGTGGTGACCATCGCGATGTTGCGGACCTGCCCGGTCAGGTTGGACGCCATCGAGTTGACGGACTCGGTGAGGTCCTTCCAGGTCCCCGAGACGCCGGGCACCCGCGCCTGGCCGCCGAGGATGCCGTCCGTGCCGACCTCGCGGGCCACCCGGGTGACCTCGTCGGCGAACGACGACAGCGTCGTCACCATGGTGTTGACGGTGTCGGCCAGCGCCGCGACCTCGCCGCGCGCCTCGACCGTCACCTTCTTCGTCAGATCGCCGTTGGCGACCGCGGCCGAGACCTGGGAGATGTTGCGCACCTGGATGGTCAGGTTGTTGGCCATCAGGTTGACGTTGTTGCTCAGGTCCTTCCAGATGCCGGTGACACCCGGCACCCGCGCCTGACCGCCCAACTGCCCTTCCGTGCCCACCTCACGGGCCACCCGGGTGACCTGCTCGGCGAAGGACGACAGCTGGTCCACCATCGTGTTCACGGTGGTGACGAGCTCCAGGATCTCGCCCTTGGCATCGACCGTGATCTTCTTGGACAGATCGCCCTTGGCGACCGCCGTCGTCACCTCGGCGATGGAGCGCACCTGCGACGTCAGATTGTTGGCCATGCCGTTGACGGACTGGGTCAGGTCCTTCCAGGTGCCGGAGACGCCCTGCACCTCGGCCTGGCCGCCCAGTTGGCCCTCGGTGCCCACCTCGCGGGCAACCCTGGTGACCTCCTCCGCGAAGGACGACAGCTGGTCGACCATCGTGTTGAGGGTGTTCTTCAGCTCCAGGATCTCGCCGCGCGCGTCGACGTCGATCTTCTGCGAGAGGTCACCGCGCGCAACCGCGGTGGCGACCTGGGCGATGTTACGGACCTGGGCGGTCAGATTGCCCGCCATACCGTTCACCGAGTCGGTCAGATCGCGCCAGACGCCCGCCACACCGGGCACCTGCGCCTGACCGCCCAGCCGGCCGTCCGTGCCCACCTCACGGGCGACCCGGGTCACCTGCTCCGCGAAGTCGGAGAGCTGGTCGACCATCGTGTTGATGGTGTTCTTCAGCTCCAGGATCTCGCCGCGCGCGTCCACCTCGATCTTCTGCGACAGATCGCCTCGCGCGACCGCCGTCGTCACCTGGGCGATACCGCGCACCTGCGAGGTCAGGTTCCCCGCCATGGAGTTGACGGAGTCGGTGAGGTCCTTCCAGGTGCCGCTGACGCCGTCCACCCGGGCCTGGCCGCCCAGCCGGCCCTCGGTGCCCACGTCCCGCGCCATCCGCGTGACCTGGTCGGCGAATGAGGACAGCTGGTCCACCATGGTGTTCACGGTGTTCTTCAGCTTGAGCATCTCGCCGGAGACGTCGACGGTGACCTTCTGCGACAGATCGCCGTTCGCCACCGCCGTCGTCACCTGAGCGATGTTGCGCACCTGCCCGGTGAGGTTACGGAACGCGGTGTTCACCGAATCGGTGAGATCCTTCCACGTCCCCGCCGCACCCGGCACCTGCGCCTGACCGCCCAGCTCGCCCTCGACACCGATCTCCCGGGCCACCCGGGTCACCTCGGCACCGAAGGACTGGAGCTGGTCGACCATCGTGTTGACGGTGTTCTTCAGCTCCAGCATCTCGCCGGCCACATCGACGGTGACCTTCTGCGACAGATCACCGTTCGCCACCGCCGTCGTCACCTGAGCGATGTCCCGCACCTGCGCGGTGAGGTTACGGAACGCGGTGTTCACCGAATCGGTGAGATCCTTCCACGTTCCCGCCGCACCCGGCACCTGCGCCTGACCGCCCAGCAGCCCCTCGGCGCCGACCTCGCTGGCCACCCGCGTCACCTCGTCCGCGAAGGTGCGCAGCGTCTCCGTCATGGTGTTGATCGTGTCGGCCAGCTGCGCGACCTCGCCGCGTGCGCTCACCGTGACCTTCTGCGACAGATCACCATTGGCGACCGCCGTCGTCACCTGAGCGATCCCGCGCACCTGCGCGGTCAGGTTCCCGGCCATCAGGTTGACCGAGTCCGTCAGGTCCTTCCAAACGCCCGCGACGCCCGGCACCTTCGCCTGGCCGCCCAGCTCGCCCTCGGTGCCCACTTCACGGGCCACCCGCGTCACCTCGGCGGCGAACGAGGAGAGCTGGTCCACCATCGTGTTGACGGTGTTCTTCAGTTCGAGCATCTCCCCGGCCACGTGAACCGTGACCTTCCGGGACAGATCGCCCTTCGCCACCGCCGTCGTCACGAGAGCAATGTCACGCACCTGTGCGGTGAGCCGGGACGCCATCGTGTTGACGGACTCCGTCAGATCCTTCCAGGAACCCGACATTCCGCGCACCCGGGCCTGACCGCCCAGCTTGCCCTCGGTGCCGACCTCGCTCGCGACCCGCGTCACCTCGTCGGTGAACGCCGACAGCTGGTCCACCAGGCCATTGACCGTGCGCCCCACCTTGAGGAACTCACCGCGCAACGGGTGCGCCGAGCCGTCGGCGCCCTGCGCGCGCAGGTCCATCCGCTGTTCCAGGTCGCCCTCGGCCACCGCCGACAGCACCCGGCCCACCTCGGACACCGGCCGTACAAGATCGTCCACCAGTGCGTTGGACGCGTCAATAGCCGCGGCCCACTGGCCCTCACAGGCGCCCGTCTCCAGCCGCTCGGTGAGCTTGCCCTCGCGGCCGACCACCCGCCGCACCCGGGCAAGCTCGCCGGTCAGCTGCAGATTCCGGTCCGCGACCTCGTTGAAGACCGCGGCGATCTCGGACATGACGCCCTCGCCCGAGACCGTCAGCCGCTTGCGGAAGTTTCCGTCCCGCATGGCTGTCATCGCGGTCAGCAGCCGGTTCAGGGCCGCCGTATCCACTTGGGTCGTCCCGTTGCTTCGGGACCGTCCGCCTTTCGCGCGCGTATTCGTGCCCCGCGCCGCTGCGCCAGACTCCACGTGTCCCTCCCGCAGGGTTGACCATCCTCGTCGGGTTCCTCTTCAAGCTTGCCCAGTGTTTCACCATGGCCCCACCAGGCCATAACAGTTCGGCAGCATCGCACACCGTAGACAGCACACTCTGGGTGGAATCAGTGCCGACCGGCATTCGCGAGGGCCGTGGAGGTAAGTAACCTGGCATCCGGCCAGGGCATCGGAGGGGCGCTGCGACATGGGTGTGCGACATGGGTGAGCAGATCGCCGAGACACATATGAGGAGACCTGTGATCACCGCGCGGGCAGCCGCCACCTTCGAGCCGGTCGGACGCTCGGTCGCCTCCGCCCGCACCTTCGTCCGGGACACCCTGCAGGGGTGGGGCCTGACCGACATCGTCGACGACGCCGTCGTCCTCACCAGCGAGTTGGTCACCAACGCGGTGGTGCACGCCGGTACGACCGCCGATGTAGTGTGCATCCGTGCGGACGCCGGCGTCCGCGTCGAGGTCGCCGACCGCTACCCCGAGCGCGAGCTGCCGCTGCAGAGCAACCCCGGCCACCACTTCGGCAATCCCGACCGCGAGGGCGGCCGCGGACTGCTGCTGTGCGCCGCGCTCGCCGGCCGCTGGGGCGTGGAGTACACGGCCACCCACAAGCTGGTCTGGTTCCAGCTCGACTTCCCCGACCGCCCGGCCGGCACCCGGGCCGCCGGGCCGGCGCTGCCCTCCAGCGCCCTGCCCATCGCCGACTCCCGGGTCCGGGTCGCCGTCGTCCAGGTCGACAGCAGCGGCCTTGTCAGCGCCTGGAACGACGATGCTCAGGAACTGTTCGGCTATATCCCGGAACAGGTCGTCGGCAAGCCGCTGACCGACCTCGCCGCCTGGCCGCACACCCCCGGCACCGGTACGGGCGTCGCCGAGGCGCTCCGGCTCTCCCGCTGGGAGGGGTCGTACGGCATCCGGGGCGCCGATGGCCGGGTCGCCCCCGTCTACGCCTCCCACCTGCGCGTCCGCGATGCCGACGGTGAGCCCTCCACCATCTGCCTGCTGGCGCGCGAACGCGAGCGCGCCGTACTGCAGAGCCCGCTGCGCGGCGTGGCGGCCGACACCGGCGACGCCGCGGAGCGTGGTCCGGCCTCCGACGCCTTCGAGGTCTTCATCGGCTCCCCGGCCCCCGATGACCTCGACGGGCTGCTCCAGCGCACCGTCGAGCGCGCCCGCGACATGCTCGACGGCGACGCCGCCTATCTGCTGCTGGCCACCGACGACGAGACCGAGCTGGAGGTGCGCGCCTCGACCGGGCTGCCCTCCGCCCGCCAGCGTTTCGCCCGCGTTCCCGTGGAGGCCGGCACCGGCCGCTACGGCTCGGCCCGGATGCCCGCCGTCCACGAGGACTTGTCCGCCGTGCCCGGCGCCGTGCCGCTGCTGGTGAACACCGGTATGCGCTCCGTCGTCACCGTCCCGCTCAAGGTCGAGGGCCGGCTCACCGGCTCGCTCGGCGTCGCCGCCGAGGCCCCCGGCCGCTACAGCAACGAAGAAGCGCTACGGCTCCAGTTCGCCGCCGACCGCATCGCGCTCGCCGTCGAGCGCGCCCGCCTCACCGAGCTGGAGCGGCTGCGCCGCGGCTCCCTCTCCTTCCTCGTCGAGGCGTCCGACCTCCTCGCGGGCACCCTGGACCGCGACCAGACGCTGGCCCTCATGGCCCAGATGACGGTGCCCACCCTGGCCAGCTGGTGCGCCGTCTATACGGTCGCCGACCAGGTGTCCGACCCCGAGCTCTCGTATGTCCTGCACGAGGACGAGGACCGGATCGACGGGCTCAAGGCCCTGCTGATGAAGATCGACCCACCGGAGCAAGTGCCCACCGGCGGCGCCCGCAGCTGGTCCGGCCCCTACGACGCGGCCCACGCCGCGGCCCTGCGCACCTCGCTGCGCGGCCTCAGCCTCGGCGACTCCGCCCGCCCCTCCTCCGGCCCCGGCGCCTCGCTCGCCACCGCCTCCGCGGTCGGCGGCGAGACCGTCGTGCTGCCCCTGGTGGCCCGTAACCGCGTGATCGGCATGCTCGCCCTCGGCAAGCCCACCGACGAGCACTTCCGCCAGGAGAACCTGGAGCTCGCCGAGGACCTCTCCCGCCGGGCGGCCCTCGCGCTGGACAACGCCCGGCTGTACTCGGAGCGCACCGCCATCAGCCAGTCCCTGCAGCGCAGTCTGCTGCCGCCCGAGCTGCCGGAGGTCTCCGGCGTCGAGGTCGAGGTGATCTACCGCGCGGCGGGCGAGGGCAACGAGGTCGGCGGCGACTTCTACGACGTCTTCCCGATCCGCGACGGGGCGTACGGCTTCGCCATCGGCGACGTCTGCGGCACCGGCCCGGAGGCCGCCGCGGTGACCGGCCTGGCCCGGCACGCGCTGCGCCTCCTCGCCCGCGAGGGCTTCGGCGGCCCGGCGGTCCTGGAGCGGCTCAACGCGGCCATCCTCGACGAGGGCGCCCGCAGCCGCTTCCTGACCCTCCTCTACGGGGAGTTGTGGCCACAGCACGACGGCAGCGCGGTCCTCAAGGTCGTCTGCGCCGGACATCCGCTGCCGCTCCGGCTGCGCCAGGACGGCTCCGTGCAGGCGGCGGCCGAGCCCCAACCGCTGCTCGGCGTCATGGAGGACCTCGAGCTGTACGAACAGACGGTGACGCTCGACCCCGGCGATGTCCTGCTGTGCGTCACCGACGGGGTGACGGAGCGGCGCGAGGGCACCAGGATGCTCGGCGACGACGGCCTGGTCGATGTGCTGACGACCTGCACCGGGCTCACCGCGGGCGCGGTGGCCGCCCGGGTGCTGCGCGCGGTCGAGCGGTTCGCGGCGGAGCCGCCGTCCGACGACATGGCGATCCTGGCGATGCGCGTCCCCAAGCCGCGCGACTCCTGACGTCCGACCGGGCGGGGGCGCTGCCCCCGCCCGGAGGTCCGAACACGACGGAGGCCCCCGCCACTTGGCGGGGGCCTTCGTATAAGAGCCCCAATACGGAATCGAACCGTAGACCTTCTCCTTACCATGGAGACGCTCTGCCGACTGAGCTATTGGGGCGCGGCAACGGAATAGATCATACCCGAACTCGAGTGCGCTCTCGACCGCCGCCCCGGCGGCTCAGGCGGCTGACTGCAGCAGCCCGCCGAGCGCGTTGCAGGCCGACACCACGCGCTGCAACTCCCGCCGCGACATCGACGGATCGACGGGCAGCGCCAGGCACTCATCGGCCGCCCGCTCCGTCTCCGCGAGCCACAGATCGCGCCGGAACCGCGCGGTGCGGTGCGCGGGCGTCTGTACGGGCACATGGCATACGACGCCGCGAGAGCGCAGCGTACGGGCGAAGGCGTCGCGGTCCGGCCGGCCATTGCCGGGAACCCGAACGACGTACTGCTGGTAGGTGTGTTCCATGCCGGAGGTCACCGCGGGCGTGATGACCCCGCGCAGCTTCCCGTCCAGATAGGCCGCGTTCGCCTGGCGCCGAAGAATGTCCGCGGCGGGCTCGCCCTGCGCCCCGTGTCCGATCACCAGCACACCGTGCCGCTGCCCCAGTTCGGTGAGGCGCGCCATGTCGGCCGGGTGTCCAAAGGTGTGTATGGCCACGATCGCCGCGGTCCGGGGCGTCAATGCCTCGGCCACCGCGGCCGGGTCTATGCAGAAGGTGTGGGCGTCGATGTCCACGAACACCGGCCTCGCGCCGGCCAGTAGCACCGCTTCCGCCGCTTCGGCTGTGCCGTAGGACGGCACGACGACCTCGTCGCCCGGTCGTACACCGGCCCGGGCCAGCTCATGCAACAGCTCATCCGTAGGAATCCCCATGACCGGCATGGTGCCCACGCAACATGAACACCGAGTGGCCCGCAGCGCAACAGAAGAGAGCCCTGTCCGGAACCGAAGTTCCCGACAGGGCTCTCTGCAATGTTTGTTCGGCGGCGTCCTACTCTCCCACAGGGTCCCCCCTGCAGTACCATCGGCGCTGAAAGGCTTAGCTTCCGGGTTCGGAATGTAACCGGGCGTTTCCCTAACGCAATGACCACCGAAACACTATGAAGATGAACCGGACAAAGACACGGTTCGTTACTTCAGAACCTACACAGTGGACGCGAGCAACTGAGGACAAGCCCTCGGCCTATTAGTACCAGTCAACTCCACCGGTCACCCGGCTTCCATATCTGGCCTATCAACCCAGTCGTCTACTGGGAGCCTTAACCCATCAAGTGGGTGGGAGCCCTCATCTCGAAGCAGGCTTCCCGCTTAGATGCTTTCAGCGGTTATCCCTCCCGAACGTAGCCAACCAGCCATGCCCTTGGCAGGACAACTGGCACACCAGAGGTTCGTCCGTCCCGGTCCTCTCGTACTAGGGACAGCCCTTCTCAAGACTCCTACGCGCACAGCG